>JAHBVC010000001.1:0-317472 GCA_019637755.1 Anaerolineales bacterium | reverse complement strand
TGTAATCAGGGTCAGTGCTGTCCACCACGCCGAGCTTTACGCCACCTTGGCCGCCCAGCAGCAGGCTGTACACCTCGGGCGCCAGACTGCTGCCGCCCATGCCAAGTAGCAGTGCATGCGTGATGCCTTCACTGTGTAGCTGGCGCGCGTACAGCGTCAGGGCGGCGGCTTCGGGCTGCATGCGCTCGGCAATATCCAGCCAGCCGAGGCGATTGCTGATCTCGCTGGGGCTGGGATTCCACACGGTATGGTCACGCTGCCAGATGCGCTCCACCAGCTTGTTGCTGGCCGCGTGCTGCAGTGCGGTTTCGAACGCAGTAGCCGATGTGCCCAGATGCATTGAGATATTCATAGAGCCTAGTAAACCACAAGTGCCCCTAAGCACCAACTCCTCTGCGGGTATAGTACCTGAATGGCTAATGAGCGCACCTATCCCTGTTTGCCTTGCCGAGATGTAGATGAGTCCATCGCCTTCTATGAAAATCTTGGTTTTAGGCGTACCTATCGTCAACTGCGGCCCAATCCCTATGCCGTTGTCCAGTACGAGGATATCCACCTACATATATTCGGCATGGATGGATTTGAGCCTGAGAATTCATATGGCATGGCGATCGTTGTCGTGCCGGATACGGATGCACTCTATCGCCACTTTGCCGAGCGGCTGAGGGCGGCTTTTGGTAAGTTGCCGGTGACGGGGTTGCCACGCGTGACCCGCCCACGCAAGAAGTTTGGCACGGTGAGCGGCTTCAGCCTGGTGGACCCCGGCGGCAACTGGCTGCGAATTTCGCAGATGGGTGATTCTGAAGAAGACGAAGAGCAGGCGGAATGTTTAGAGCACCTCATCGAGGTGGCTACGCGTTTGGGTGACGCCGCTGGTCGTGAGGCGGATGCAATGCGCACGCTGCAGAACGCGCTGGCGCGGCATCCGGAATCAGAGCCAGTAGTGTTGGCACGCGCCTATCTCTACCGTGCTGAGTTGGCCGTGCGTCTAGGGGACGAACCCTTGGCTAAGGAATCGTTATCTGCGCTGGCTGGGCTAACCCTGTCCGCCGAGGCACAAGAGCAAATTGCCGATGAGCTGGCGCATGTCACTGCGCTGGTGAACGAGTTCAGCTAGCGGCTAGCTGGCTGGCCAGTTCGCCAGCTGTATTCACTGGCAGTTGGCAGGCAAAATTGCGGCACACATAGGCTGTTGCCCTGCCATCCTTGAGCGGGCGTTGGTCTAGCAACGCCGGGCTGCCCGCTGGCGCCGGGCTGCTGACCGCAATGGCGGCCACATCAAACGGACGCCATGCACTCCACAGTGTACTGGTGAGCGCCTCGGCGTCCTCGCCCAGGATGGCGATCTCGCGGCCGCCAGCTAAAAGCCAGTTGCTTGCGTGTAGCCACTGGGCAAACGCGGTGGGGTAGCGTGCTGCGCTGGCCTGCATCGCCGCCAGCATACGGCTGGCGCTTTCGTACCAGGCCGAGTTGCCACTATAGGCGTGTAGCTGCAGCAAGGCCAGTGCAGCCAGTGAATTGCCGCTGGGGGTGGCATTGTCTTGCTGATCCTTGGGGCGTGCTATCAGCGCTTCATGGTCATCCCGCGTGTCGAAGAAGCCGCCCGCCGGGTCAGCGAAGTGCTGCGTGAATTCCCCGGCCAGCTTTTCGGCAGCGGCATACCAGCGCACATCGCCATCGCTTTGATACAGGGCCAGCAAGCCCAGCGTGAGCGCGGCGTAATCTTCCAAATAGGCATTGTGGGCTGCCTGGCCGGCACGCCACGAGCGCAGCAGACGGCTGCCCTCATACAGTTCGCGCAGCAGAAAATCTGCATTGGCCTGGGCAATCTGCAAATAGTCGGGCCTCTTCAGGTAGCGGGCTGCCTCGGCGTAGGCGATTAGCATCAAGCCGTTCCAGGCGGTGAGCACCTTGTCGTCCGTGCCTGGGCGTACCCGCGGGCTGCGTGCCGCCAGCAGCGTGCTGTGCGCGCTATCCAGTTGTGCGCGCACCGCGGCAGCCTCCAGCCCAAATTGCTGGGCTAGCTCGGCATCGCTCTTGACGCGTTGCAGCACGTTGTGGCCCTCAAAGTTGCCGGCGGCGCTCACGCCGTAGGCGGCGATGACCAGCTCGGCCAGCGGCGTACCCAGGCTGGCCGTGATCTCCGCCAAACTCCATACATAGAACTTACCTTCTTCGCCTTCGGAGTCAGCATCCAGGCTGCTGTAGAAGCCGCCGCCAGCATCCCGCAATTCACGCGCCACAAAATCCAGCGTGCGCTCGCACACCCGGCGCATGTCTTCATCCTGCGTGACCAGATAGCCGTGCAAGTAGGCGCGTGCTAACAAGGCGTTGTCATATAGCATTTTTTCAAAGTGGGGCACACGCCAGTAATTGTCTACGCTGTAGCGGGCAAAGCCGCCACCGACCACATCGTACATGCCGCCCAGCGCCATGCTTTGCAGGGCGTGGCGCGCCATATCCAGTGCTAACTGGTCGCCATGGGTGGCACGCGCCAGCAGGAAGTCAATCGTCATCGGCTGCGGAAACTTGGGCGCCTGGCCCCAGCCGCCATGCCGCCAGTCGTAGGCTTGGGCCAGCGCCATCACGGCCTGGCTAAGCGCATCCGCGCTCACGCTGTGCTCTTCGGCGGCGGCGCTGCTGGGGGGCTGCAGATGCTGGGTAATGATGCGCCCGTTCTCGATCACCTTGTCGCGCTCCTCGCTCCAGATGCGCTGCACGTGGCGCAAGGCGTCCATGAAGGAGGGTAGGTTGTGGCGCGCCACCGGTGGGAAGTAGGTGCCGCCCAGGAAGGGTTCGCCATCCGGCGTTAGGAATACGCTCATCGGCCAGCCGCCGGAGCCAGTCATCGCCACCACCGCGCCCATATAGATGCCGTCAATATCGGGGCGCTCTTCGCGATCCACTTTGATATTCACAAAGTGTTCGTTCATGAAGGCAGCTACCGCCGGGTCCTCGAAGGATTCATGCGCCATCACATGGCACCAGTGGCAGGCGGCATAGCCAATGCTCAGGAAGATGGGCTTGTCTTCTGCCTTGGCGCGCGTCAGCGCCTCAGCGCCCCAGGGATACCAATCCACTGGGTTGTCTTTGTGCTGCAGCAGGTAGGGCGAGTTGGCGTGGGCGAGTCGGTTTGTCATTAGCGGAATGCGATCAGGAAAGTGCCTGCAGCTACGAGCACAATGCCGAGCCAGTTTAGGGTAGTGAGCTTTTCGCCCAGCAGCACAACACCGAAGAGGGCCACGAAGACAACACTCAGCTTGTCGACAGAGACGACTTGGGCGGCTTGCCCAGTGCTGAGGGCGCGGTAGAAGGCCAACCAGGAAGCCGCCGTGGCCAGGCCGGACAAGGCCAGCAGGATGAGATTGCGCGGTGTCCACTCTTGCGTTTGCGAAAACTGGCCGGTGGCCCACAGCACCATGGCCATGGCGGGCACCACGACCAGAGTGCGCACAAAGGCGCCCACATCGGAGCTGATGCCGCTGATACCGAGCTTGCCCAGCAAGCTGGTGGCCGCGGCAAACAACGCCGAGAGGAAGGCCCAGAAGACCCACGACTGGCTCATGCTATGCTGCCGCATCCAGTGAAGCAATGTCTTCGGCGCTGAGGGTGATGTCTTGGGCGGCGAAGTTGGCTTCAATGTTCTCAGGCTTAGTCGAGCGTGGGATGGGAATAAGGCCCTTGGCCAGCAGCCAGGCCAAAGCTAGCTGCTGCGGGCTGCAGCCGTACTGGCTGCTTAGCGCCTGTACCGTTTGCTGTGTTTTCTCATCCCCTAAGGCCTTGATGGGGCTGTAAGCAGTGACGGTGATGCCGTTGGCTTTGCAAAACGCCACTACATCGTCTGGGCGGGTCTCCAGGTTGTACTTAATTTGATTGTTGACCACCTGCACCCCGGTAGCCAGGGCACGCTGCAGCAGGTCCACGCCGTAGTTGGAAACTCCTAATGCGCGCGCTTTGCCCGCCGCCAGCACGGCTTGCATGGCGGGCAGGGTCTCTTCAGGCTCGGCTTCTTCGCTGGGCCAGTGGATGAGCAGCAAGTCTACATAGTCCATCTGCAACTCATCGAGGAAGCGATCGACGGCGGGGGCAACTTTGTCTACGGCGACCGAGTGGCTCCATAGTTTCGTAGTGATGAACACCTCGCTGCGCGGCACGCCGCTCTCGCGCAATGCCGCGCCCACCGCAGCGTGCGTGCCGTACATGTCGGCGGTATCGATGTGGCGGTAGCCGCTGTGCAGCGCATGCAGGATACTGGCCTGGGCGGCCTCCTTGAGCTGCGAGGTGCCGAAGCCGAGCTGCGGAATTTGGATATCCGCGGTGAGTGCAATGGTTTTGAGCATCATGATGCTGGGCTAGGCGCTGGCATTCAGCGCGGCCACATCCTCCTTGGTGAGGGTCACTTGCAGTGAGCGGAAGTTGCTTTCAATGTGTTTGGGATTGTTGGAACGCGGGATGACGATAAAGCCTTTGGCCATCAGCCAGGCGAGAATGACTTGCTCGGCGGTGCAGCGGTATTGCTCTGCCAGCTTGGTTACCAGCGCGCGCGTTTTGGCGCCACCGCTTACCCTTATAGGGCTATAGGCAGTGACGGTGACGTCATTGGCCAGACAGAAATCAGCCACATCGTCCGGGCGTACTTCCAAGTTGTATTCGATTTGGTTGTTGCACACCGGCAACCCAGTAGCCAGCGCGGCTTGCATATCGTCCACTTCGAAGTTCGAGACGCCGAGGGTACGCACTTTGCCGGCGGCGTGGGCTTTGTCCATCGCCAGCAAGCTGTCTTCGGCGGGTACGCCAGCCAGCCAGTGAACGAGCAGCAGGTCGATCTGCTCGGCGTCCAGCTCTTTGAGGAAGCGATCGATCGCCGGCGCAACGTTCTTCGGTTCCAGCGTACGGCCGTATAGCTTGGTGACTAAGAAAATCTCGTCACGCGGCACGCCGCTGGCCTTCATCGCCAGGCCTACTTCGACGTGATTGTGATAATAGTCGGCGGTGTCAATATGGCGGTAGCCAACCTTGAGGGCATCTAGCGTGGCCTGGTAAGGGTCTTTGAGTTCCCAGGTGCCAAAGCCCATTTGTGGAATGTGAATGTCATCCACTAAGCGCAGCAGCGTATTCATGGCTCTATTGTAGCGGGTGAAGTAGCACGACTTGCTGCTACGGCGTGAAGAAGGCTATGCCTACGCCCATCTTTTGCAGGCCTTCGCTGGCCCAGTGCTCTAGCAACGCAGATTCGCTGTCGAGCAGTTTGAACAGCGCGGGGATGGCGCGCGTATCGCCAATTAGCGCCAGGGCGCGGGCGGCCTCCACGCGGGCGGATGGGCTGCTCTGGCCCTCCAGCACAGCAATGAGGGCTGGCACGGCTTCGCCAGCCTGCGCTACTAGCGCGTCGCCTGCGATGCGTGCCAGCAGGCCATCTCGGCTGGCGAGCAAGGCGGCCAGCGGCGCTACGCAAGCAGGCCAGATGCGTTGGCTGAGTGCTAGCGCGGCACACTGTTGCACGCTGGGGCTGGCATCGCCCAACGCGGCAGTGAGCTGCTCACTGGCGGCAGGCGTATTGAAGCCCGCCAAGCCGCGTACGGCCCACCAGCGCGTGTCTTCGTTTTTGTCTTGAAGTAGTGGGAGCAGGGCGGTGAAGGCCGCCTCTGCATTATCAGCGGGCAAGGCCGCGGCGGCTGCCTCGGCGCGCTCAACATCACCGCTCAGGAGGTCAGCCATCCGCTCTGCCAGCGTGGTCACAGTAAAAGGCTCCGACCTTAGTCGGCCCCGACTTTAGTCGGCCCCGACGTCAGTCGGCAGCGCTCTTGGGGGCGGGGACTTCCAGCTTGTCCTTGGCGGTGCTGACCCATTTGTCGCCAACTTCGATCAGCATCACGGGGATATCATCGATCACCGGGTACTTGCGGCCGCAATCATTGCACACGAACCAGGCCTCTTTATAAAATTCCAGCTCGCCTTTGCCGCTTTGTACACACTGCGGGCAGCGCAAAATCTCAATCAGTTCAGTGCTCACCATGTCAGTTCTCCTATCTTCGTTTGTCATTGCGAGGCCAGCTCCGTCAGGAGCTGCGCACGAAGCAACTGGTTTTTAAGCTTGGTGCGCAAGGCCAGATTGCTTCGTCCGTTGCCGCTGCTGCGCAGCGCCTACTCCTCGCAATGACGAAATGTGCGCCTATTGTACAGCCTGAATGCGCGCCCCAAGATTGCGCAGGCTGCTTTCCAAATTCTCGTAGCCGCGCGTGATGTGCTCAATACCGTGCACGCGCGATTGGCCTGCGGCCATAATGGCGGCAATCAGATAGGTGAAGCCGGCGCGCAGATCAGGCACGGTCACCTCTGCCGAGCGTAGCTTGCTGGGGCCTTTGATCACCGCGCTGTGCTTGTAGCTACTTGCGGCAAAGCGGCAACGGTGGCCCATGCAGCTGTCGTACAGCGCAATCTCAGCGCCCATATCTTGCAGCGCTTTGACGTAGCCGAAGCGATCTTCGAATACGGTTTCGTGCACTACGGACATGCCCTCCGCTTGAGTGAGCAGCAACAGGAAGGGTGATTGCCAATCGGTCATGAAGCCGGGATGTACGCTGGTTTCCAGGTGGATGGCTTTGAGCGGCCCATCCGCATAGAAGCGAATGCCGTCTTCCTGTACTTCAAACTTGCCGCCTACGCGGCGCAGCGTGTTCAGGAAGGTGAGCATATCTGGCTGGCTGGCGTTGCGCACGAACACATCGCCGCCAGTGGCCACGGCTGCCGCGCCCAGCGAGGCGGCCACGATGCGGTCTGGCAGCAGGCGGTGGCTGGCGCCACTGAGCGTGTCTACCCCCTCGACAACGAAGGTGCGGTCAACCTGATAATCAATAATGGCGCCCATCTTTTGCAGATAGCTCACCAAGTCCACCACTTCCGGCTCGATGGCAGCGTTTTGGATGATGGTGCGCCCTTTGGCCATGCTGGCCGCCATCAGCAGATTTTCGGTGCTGGTCACGCTGGGGTAATCGAGCGTGATCTCGGCGCCGCGCAGGCGATCCGCCTGGATGATGTAGTTGCCATCCTTGGTTTCCACGCTGGCGCCCATCTGTTGCACGCCCTGCAGGTGAAAATCCACCGGGCGCGGGCCGATCTGGTCGCCGCCGGCGGCCGCCGGAATGATCGCCTTGCCAGTGCGGTGCAGCAGCGGGCCCATCAGCATGATTGCCAGGCGGTTGCGCCCGCCCAGCTCCTTGCTGATATGGTTGGTGCTGATCGTGGGCGTGCTGACCTGCAGGCTGTGGCCGTTGGTGCTGCTGAAGGTCGCGCCTACCGCCGCGCACATCTCTTGCGTAATGTCACGGTCGCCAATGTTCGGCACGTTGCTGAAGTGGCTGGGCTGCTCACTGAGCAGCGAAGCCACCAGCAACTTGGTAATCGAATTCTTAGCGCCGCTGACCTTGATCTCGCCGCGCAGCGGTTCGCCACCTTCAATCACCCAGGTGTTCATTCGTCTCCGTTATCCGCGTCGGGCGGCATGCCCGGCGTGCCGGGGCCGTATTGGTAGACGGCCGCCCAGGGCTGGTACTTGGTGGTGATGACATCTTCGTCAATGATTTCTCCGTTGCGATACACCGTGCGGGTGACGCGCACAGTCGCCCCGTCTGCTGCATAGTCTACTTGCTTAATCTGTCCGGCAGAGAACTCGCCGTTCTCTTCATACTTATCATCCGGAGCAGGCACGATGTCACGCGGGCCGCTCGTATCCCATTCAATGCTGCGGCCATCCGCAGTGGAATAGAACTTCCAGGTGATCGTGCGCACCGTTGGATTGACGTAGGTTTCCATCAGCAGCCAGCTATCCGTATCGTTCTGGAACTTGAAGTCCACCACCGGTGCATACACGGTGGCGTCCAGCCCGACCAGCTTGGGATCGCGCTGCACGGCGGCATTGTACTCGTAGTAGCTCACGCGGTAGGCATGCGCCCAGCGCTCGACGATCGGGAAGCCGCCAAAGAACACCGTGCGAAACAGGGTGGTGCTCACCTGGCACACCCCGCCGCCCACGCCTTGGATCGTGCGCCCACCAAAAATGATCAGCGCCTCGGCAAAGCCCGAATCGAGGCTGATATCGCCGATGTTATCGACCATGGAGAAGATCGCGCCGGGCGGCACCAGCAGGCCGTGAAAGCGCTCGGCGGCGGTGACGATGTTTTGAATACGCTCCGGGCTGGAGCCATAGAAGTAGGTGGTCTGCTCGGCCACCAACTCGCGCAGCCCGAGATCGGCGGCCTTGGCATCGTCTTGCACCTCGGGCTGGGTCAGGGTGTATTGCAGCTCGATCTCGTGTGCGCCTTCGGCCAGCTTGGCGTTGATGTAATCGATGCTATTTTGCACATGCAGGTTGCGGCCGATGATGGCGGATTTGTATAGCTCTATTTCGCGGGTCTCATCATTGAAGACGAAGCGCGCGTTGCGCGGGCTGGCGGCAACATCCGCCGAGAGTGGCAGCAGGATCGAGGCCAGCTCGCTCGATTCGAGGCCCACTTGGTAGTGGGCGCCCTCTGCGCTTTCGACGCGCTCGATGCTGAGCATGCCGGCCAACTGCTCCGGCGCCAGCGTCCACGGGCCGGGGTTCTTCTCGTATTGGCCGCCGGCGGACAGCACGAGCGGCTGGCTGAGAATGTTGCGGGCGATCTCGGCCTGCTGGCTGACATCAAGAATGCGCGGTGGGCTTTCCACCACGGCCAGCGGCACGCTCACGTTGCGCATGTCCAGCAGCGTCGCCGCCAGGAAGGCGGCGGTGCGTTCGGTATCCAGCGTCAGGCCCACCTGGCCGGGCTGCACCTGCACATCCAGCCCGTTCACGCTGAGCTGTGCTTCCAGGGTGGGGCGGTTGAATTGCGCTGCCAGGCTTTGCAGGGTGCTTTGCGCCTGATCGCCGCTGAAGATCAGCCGCGGCGCTAACTGCGCCCCAGCCCGCAGCGATTGCACTTTCTCGGCAACGTTCTCCCAGGGCAGCCAACTGCGGCCAAAGGCGTAGGCCGCCTGGGCGCTGGCTTCGGCGTCCAGCACTAGGCCCAGTTGTGCCGGGCTATAGGTCCAGCTTTGGTCGCCATAGGTCAGCGTCACCTGGCCGCTCAGCGGGTAGCTGAGTTGTTGCGCCAGGTAGCCGGTTGCCTCGGTGCGGCGCATGCCGCCGATGTCCACACCGCCCACGCTCACGCCGGGGTACACGCGGCCCAGGTACATGAGCCCAAACACCGCCGAGAACACGAAGGCAGTCAGCGCCAGTAGCCCGGCGGCCAGCGCCAAAGCGGCGGCCGCCTGCGCTACGAAGCGCGGCGGGGCAGGGCTGTACGACTGCGGGAAGGTAGCGCTGGACATGGGGAGATTGTATCGGAAATGGATTAGCTAGACATAGGTGCACAGATATAATCTCAGCCTATGACTAATCCCCAACCCGTCTCCGCCTCGCGCATCACCATCTCCCAGCTCATGCAGCCGGACGATGCCAATATCCTCGGCAACGTGCACGGTGGCCATATCATGAAGCTGGTGGACGAGGCCGGCGCCCTGGCCTGCATGAAGCACAGCCGCCAGCGCGTCGTCACCGTGGCGGTGGACCGCATGACCTTCCAGCACCCCATCCGCATCGGGGATCTCATCATCATCCATGCCGAGGTCAGTTACGTCGGCAGCACCTCAATGGAAGCCGAGGTCTCCGTCTATGCCGAGAACCCCACCACGGGCGAGAGCTGGCACACCAACACCGCCTACCTTGTATATGTAGCGCTGGATGAGCAGGGCAAGCCGGTGCGCGTGCCGCCCCTCGAGGCCGAGACCGACTTTCAGCGCCAGCGCATGCAGCAGGGCGCCGCCCGCCAGACCTACCGCCTGGAGCAGGCCAAGCAAGAACGCTCCAACTTCGGCAAGTAGCGCGCATGGCCGCGCCGCGCATCATCGCTGGCAGCGCCCGGGGCGTGCGCCTCAAGTCTGTGCCCGGCGATGGCACCCGCCCGATCACCGATCGCGCCAAAGAGTCGCTCTTCAACATCCTGCGCCCCGATCTAGCCGGCGGAGCGTTCTTGGATCTGTTTGCTGGCACGGGTTCCGTAGGCATCGAGGCGCTCAGCCAGGGCGCCGGGTTTGCGCGCCTGCTCGATAACAGCCGCGCCGCCGTCGAAACCATCTACAGCAATCTGATCACCACCAAACTGCAAGCGCGCGGCGAAGTGCGCCAGACGGATAGCTTCGCCTACCTGGCCATGCCGCCCGATCGCCCGTTTGACTATGCCTTCATTGCTCCGCCGCAATTTCATGACCTGTGGACGCGTGCGCTGCTGGCGCTGGATGCGAATCCAGGTTGGCTGGTGGAAGATGCCTGGGTGATCGTACAGATCGACCCTACCGAATATGCCGCAGTTGAGTTGCAAAACCTGGCAGAGTTTGACCAGCGCAAGTATGGGAATGTGCTGTTGGTCTTCTACGAAAAGCTGCAATCAGAAACAGTCGATTAATTAGTCGATTGGTCAATTAGTTGCTTGGTCGACTAAACAACTAATTGACCACGCGACGAATTAGATTAATCCATTGCCTTTGATTATCTGAGCTTCTGCCCGCAATTCGGGCATTGCTTTTCCCCCGCCAACACCACAAAACCGCACTGCGGGCAGCCGCTGGGCTGCACGTCGCCCAGGGGGGCGCCGCACGCCACGCAGCGGCCCGCGCCCACTGCGTTGGCGGTGTTGCAGTAGCTGCACGCCATGCGCTGCAGCCGCCGCGCCAACTGCGTGCTGGCGCCGCCGTTGGCAGCCATGCGGTCGAGCAGCTTCCATACCTGGTCTTCCAGGGTCAGGTTCTCAATATCCGCGGCGATGTCATCCAGGCGGCCGAGCAAGTTCAGCGGGTTCAGCCAGGCCAGCAAGGCGCTGGCGCCCAGGCTGCCGGCCAGCCCCAGCATCGACTGCTCGCCCACACTGGCTTCGACGCGCTCGCCGCGTTGCGCCAGCGCCACTGCCAGGCTGGTGCGCCCGCCGCTGCCACGTGCCTCACGCGTAGTGATGCGCACATAGGCCGTTTCACCGCGCACGGAAGACTGCGCCGTCAGCCCGCCGCGGTTGAAGAAATTGGCCAGGGTTACCGCCATTTCTTCGGCATCCAAATCGCCGTGATAAAGTTTTGTTTTCATCGCAAGCTCATGCGGGCGTGATTATAATCTTTGAGCTTGCTATGAAACCCTCGCGTATCTTTTCGATCAGTTGTGCCATCGTGCTGGCCGGGCTGTTCAGCCTGCTGCTGGCGCCCTTGGCGGCGCAAGCAGCGCCGCTCGCGCAGCAGCCTACCGTCTCCATGGCTACCGTTACCGGCACCCCGGTGGGCGCATACATCATCGTTGATTCCTCGCATGTCCAGGTGAATGTGCGCAGCGGCCCGGGCACCGATTACCCCACCGTCGGCGTGCTGATTGGCGGGGAGCGCGTGGCGGCCAAAGGCCGCTCGGTTGCCGGCGAATGGATCCAGGTCTTCTACCCCGCCGTCCCCGAGGGCGTAGCCTGGGTGTATGCCCCGCTGGTGAGCTTGTTCCGCCCGGATCCGCAGCAGGAGCTGTCGATCATCGAGCCGCCGCCGACGCCCACGCCGCGCGTCACCCCCACGGTGGATCCAACCCTGGCGGCGCAGTTCATCCTGGAGATCCCGGCCACGCGCATGCCCACCTTCACGCCAGCCGAGCCTTTGGAGATTCCGCAGTTTGAACAGTCTGGCACTGGCCGCGTGGGGGGCGTGCCCGTCGGCATGCTCATTACCGGCGTGGGGTTAATGGGGCTGTTTGCTGCTGCGATTAGCTATGTGCGTGAGCGCTAACTCACCGTCGTCATCATTGAGGAGAGCAAAAGAATGAAGAGTGCCAAGACTTTGACCAGTCTATTGTTGCTGGTGCAAGCTGCGGATATTTTGCTGCATGTCAGCACGGGCCAGGTGGAGTGGGTACGCATCCTGGCCAGCCTGATCCTGGCTGGCTGGGCACTAGTAGCCATGCGCCAGCCAACCGGGCGCGGCTGGCTGGCTTTGCTAGCCTACCTGGGCTTGAATGGTTGGTTTGTTGTGCAGAACGGGATCACTAACCCCGAGCAGGGCGGGGCGCTGCGCATTACGTTGCTGGTACTGGTGTTGATCTCCAGCCTGCTGGCCGTTGCGCTCATCAAGCGCCGCAAATAAGCACCCGTCAGCGTAATAAAAAAAGGCTGCTCATTGAGCAGCCTTTTTGTTGCATATGGTCACGTTAGTGTGCGCCGCACGTTTACGTTAGTGTGCGCCGCAGCCACAGCTGCCGCCGCCCGCATGGCTGTGGGCGTGCTCGCCGTGGCCACCGCAGCCGCAACCGGCTTCGCCGTGATGCTCGGGGGCGTCCTGCCCATCGGTGCGGAAGGAGTGACCACAACCGCAGGCCGAGCTGGCATTCGGGTTATCGATCTTGAAGCCGCTGGCCATCACGTCATTAACATAGTCAATGCTGGCGCCACGCAGGTAGCCGATCGAAACTTCGTCCACCACCACGCGCACGCCGTGCTGCTCCAGCACAAAATCGCTATCGCGCACAGTCGATTCCAGCGCCATGCCATATTGGTAGCCACTGCAGCCGCCACCCTGCACGAAGACACGCAAAGCGTGGTCTTCCAGGTTGCGTTGGGTCATCAAACCGCGCACGGCATCTGCCGCCGCAGGGGAAACGGACAAAACGGGGGTCTCAACCATCGGTTGTGACTGGATTTGAGTCTCAGCAAGTGCCATGAAAGCTCCTTTTCAAAGTGACGCGTATCTATTTTATCAATACTGGCAGAAAAGGCAAGTAGGAGCTGGCCGTTTGCCGCCGGCGCAAGCCTTTACAGTTCGCTCGGGTCGATGGCGACTTCCTGGCTATTCGGGTCATAGCGCACGCGCACGCTACTGCCCTTTTGCAGGCGTGGCAGGTTCACGATATCCACCAATTGCTCGGTTTCAGCGAAGAACGCTGGGCTGCCATCGGCAGGCTTGACTTCCAGCGTGAAATGCACCATTGGGTTGTTGTTCACGCGCGTGCCGGTGCTGGCCAGGTGCGTGATCGTGGCGCTGGCTTCCTTGCCTTGGGCGCGCACGCGGCTGTTGGCGGCCGAGGAGAACCCCAGGCTGCCAAAGGTAAGCAGCATCGCCAGCACGGCCATGACGAGCGTCAGCACCAGTGACACTTGGCTAAGGATCGAGAGTTCTTCGCCGCTGGTGCCTAGCAGGCCGGGGATATAGCGGTTAACGTCCTGCGCAATGCGCACGCCTGCCGACCCAAAGATCTCGCCGATGTTGCCAAGGAAGATGCACAAAAACGGGATCCACATAAACAGGAACAGCCATTGGCCGATGCGTTGCATGCGTTGGGCGGTCTTCATAGCCAGATTATATAGTGCAAGCGTGGGCTAGGTCTATGTTAGCCCGCGGTGAGTTCACCCGCCAGCAGCATCGCCTTCACCATCTCGACCCCGGGGGCCCACAAAGCATCCCCGGCCTCGAACGGCACGCGCTGGCGGATGGCCGCCAACGCTGCGGCGGTGCCGTGCCCGGCCTGCAGTCTGGGGTGCGCCTGCAAGCGCAGCTCCAGGGCGCGCGCCGCCAGGGTCAGCTCGATGGCCAGCACATGCGCACAGTTATGGGCGATCTGCCAGCCGTGGCGTGCGGCCGTCATGGCGTTGGCGTTGTGATCCTCCTGGCCGGCGCTGGTGGGCAACGAGCGCACCGAATCAGGCGCGGCGAGCGTTTGGTTCTCGAGCACCAGCGAGGCGGCCGTGTATTGCAGCATCATCATGCCTGAATTCAAGCCGGCGGCTTCGGGCGTCGCCACCAGCATCGCCGGCAGGCCGCCGCTCATCTTGCTATCCAGCAGCAGGAAGCTGCGCCGCTCGGATACGGCGGCAATTTCACTCAGCGCGATCTTTAGGAAATCGAGCGCCATGCCCACCGGTTCCCCGTGGAAGTTGCCGCCCGAAATGCTATCGGCTCCCGCACCAGCCTGGCTGGCGAACAAGAGCGGGTTGTCTGTGGCGGCGTTGATCTCGCGCAGGATCACGGTGCGCACGTATTCGAGGGCCTCGTAGGCTGGCCCCTGTACTTGCGGCGCGCAGCGCAGCGAATACACGTCCTGTACGCGGCCGGCGGTATCCAGCAGGGTGCTGCCAGCAGTCAGCGTGCGCAGTTGTTCGGCGACCGCCATCTGGCCGGGTTGTTTGCGGGCGGCGTGCAGGCGCGCATCCAGCGCGGCGCGGGCGCCTTGCATCGCTTCCAGCGACATTGCCGCGCTGAGTGAGGCGCCGGCCAGCAGGGTTCCGGCCAGCGCCACCGTCAGCGCGCCCAGCGCTGCGGAGAAGGTGGCGCCGTTGGTGACGGCCAAGCCTTCCTTCGGGCCCAGCACCAGGCGCGGGATGCCCGCCGCGGCCATGGCGGCCTTGCCGCGCAGGCGTTCACCGCGGTACCAGGCCCAGCCCGAGTCTTCCTCGCGGTCATTGGCATCCGTGCTCAGCACCAGCGCCAGTTGCGCCAGCGGTGCCAGATCGCCGGAGGAGCCTAGCGAGCCTTGCGCAGGGATGATCGGCGTGACGCCCTGGTTTAGCATCGCCAGCAGGGTTTCGATCAGCTCCGGCCGCGCCCCGGAGTGCCCCGCCGCCAGCGTATTGGCGCGGATCAGCATCGCCGCCCGCACCACCTCAGCAGGCAGCTCCGCGCCGGTGCCTGTGGCGTGGCTCAGGATCAGATTGCGATTGAGCGCGCGGGCATCCGCGGGGGTGATCTGCTTATCGGCAAAGATGCCAAAGCCGGTATTGATGCCATATACCGGCTTTTCCTGCTGGATGATCTCTTCCACCCAGGCTTGTGCCTGGGCCACCCTTTGGCGGGCGTTGGCGGCCAGTTGCACGTGCGCCTGGCCGTGGGCCACCTGCACTACTGCGTGCAGGCTAAGATGTTCGCCATCAATTTCGATGTGCGTGTTTGACATGCGGCTCCCTGTGGCTAGTCACGGTTCTTCATGGCGCGCGCCATTTCGCGTTCCGCGTCGCGCTTGGCAATATCCTGGCGTTTATCCCACTTCTTCTTCCCCTTGGCTACCGAGATCTCCAGTTTGGCGCGGCCCTTTTTGAGATAGATCTGTAGCGGCACGATCGTGCTGCCGTTGCGCTTGACTTCTTCGTAGAGCTCGGCGATTTCTTTGGCGTGCAGCAGCAGCTTACGCTCCCGGCGCGGCTCGTGCCCGCTCTTGCCCGATTGGCTGTAGGGTGCGATGTGCGCATTCACCAAGAACGCCTCGCGCCCGTTGGTGCGCACATAGGCTTCTTTCAGGCTCACCTGGCCGGCGCGGATGGATTTGATCTCACTGCCCAGCAAGGCCAGGCCGGCCTCGTATTTCTCTTGCAAGAAGAAATCATGGCTGGCCTTACGGTTGCGGGCGACTACTTTTTCTGCCATCGCGTGATTCTACTAGACAGTTGACAGTCTACAGTTGACAGTTGACAGCATATTGCGTTGGATAGGGGGCAGCATGCTGCGCCTCTACCCCAGGTCGTCATTACGAGGCCGTGAAGCGGCGTAGCCGCTGAACAACGAAGCAATCCCCAAGTGCAGACGCAAATGGGCTTTAGGGAAGCTCCGTTCAGGCTTTTATTCCAAACCAGCGGCAACCCTACGAACTTATTGTGTATCCCGAGCGTAGCGAGGGATCCTTGCAGCGCGTAGGAATTACTCAGGCTATGCATAGAAGACTTGGCAGCAAGGATTCTTCCCTGGTCAGGCACCGGCGATTCTGGTGTGGATGTACAAACCCGGTCAGAATGACACGCGGTTGTTATAAGCGCAGTCTACAAAACAGATTGCTTCGTCGGTTGCCACTGCTGCGCAGCGCCTCCTCGCAAATGCCGGATGCGTAACGTAGGGGGTGCAGTGTGCTGCACCTCTACCCCAAGTCGTCATTGCGTAGCCGCTGAACAACGAAGCAATCCCCGCGTGCAGGCGCAAACAGGCTTACTGTGCTATGCCCTAAAGGATTCCTCGCTACGCCCGGAATGACGGCTTGGCTGTGTAGGGGCGCAGCATGTGCGCCCCTACAGCTACCTGTCATCCTGAGCGGGTAGAGATGGCTACACCAGACTGCTGGTGTGCTCCAGCGAAGGATCCTTGCTGGCACGTCTTCTTTGCTGGGCTTGTATCACCCATACGCGTAGCGAGGATCCCTCGCTACGCTCGGGATGCACGGCACAGCATGCTACGCTCTGTAGGCTGGGTTTCAGATGTGCCAATCGTTGTCTAAAAAAAAAAGGAGTGGCGATTTTTGCCGCCACTCCTTAGTCTCTAATCTCCAATCTGAAATTTCCTATCTGCTCACCGCCAGCTTGACCACTTTGCCCTGCGCGTTCATGGTGATGCGCGCATACTGCGGGTGCATGCGTCCGGCGCCGGGCACCTTCTTGCTCAGCGTCACCAGGCTGCGGCTGGGCGCCAGAATGGCGCGCTTGGCGCCGCTGTGCGCGTGGGGTAGCGGGCAATTGTGGTTCTGGCAGTTGGTGTGCTCGTGGCTCACGCTCACTTCACTCCCCTGCATGCCCGGCAAGTATTCCTTCACCACCGCCTTCACTGTAGCCAGAGTCTCCTCAGGCAGGGCATCCAGGCTGGCCTGGCGCCCGAAGCTATGCGCCTCGGGCAGATCGCAGACTGTGTTGAGATCGCTCGGCTCGGCGCGCAAGATGCGCTTGGGCAGGCTAGCATCGGCATTGACTTGCGCCAGCGGATCGCCATACAGCACGAAGGAGATCAGCGTCTTCTGGTCTTCGCCATCCAAATACCCCTGGCGGCGGTGCATGGTTTGCGCCATGGCGATCTTGGCGCGGCGCAGCGCTTCGCCCACCGGGTGGCCTTCATTCAGCAAGCGCCAGAAGGTTTGCCCTAGCAGGTCCGCTGCGATCAGCGGCGTGGATACCGCGCCGTAGGAGGTGACGGTGGAGCCGACCACGGCCTTGCTGCCCGAATCGATGAACTTCAAGGCCAGCGCGCTATCTACGGTTTTGTTGAATACGTTGGCGCCGAAGCAGGCCTCGCTAAACACCACCTGCGGGGCGCGCCCGTGGTTGACCACATCACTGGGGCTGAGCGCCACCGGGTAATCCGGCCCACTGGGGGTCAACAGCGGGTCACGCTGGCCGTACCAGTCTGGCCCATCTTCTACCCCATGCAGATTGAAATAGGCCACTTGCAAAGCCTTGCTGGCTTCTTTAGGCAGCCGGCCGGTCTCCGTCGGCGGGCTCAGGCTGAGGCGCTTCGGCTCGCCGATCGTGCGGTATACCGAGTGCGAGGCACGTTGCCATACCTGCGCGGTATAGCCGAAGCTGTTGCGCTTGGGCTTCCACAGCCCCAATAGCATCAGCAGGCGCGTGATCAACTGGCGCAGCGGGTCATTCTGGGCGGCGGTGGTTGTCTCGCGGCTGGCCTCGATGCGGTTCAGCGCTTTGAGCAGCGCACTGGGCTCCGTTTCGGTGCCAGTGGGTAGGCGCCCGGCGGGCCAGGTGGGCACGAAATAGTTTTCGTCCAGGCTGGCATACGGATTGTCTGAGGGCACGTCTTTGTCGTCATCATCCACCGGGTTGGGCAGGTGATGGAAGGGCACGATCTTGGGGCCGCCGACGATCAGCAGCGCGCCGATCATCTCTCCGTTTTGGCGCAGGGCCTCGTCCAGATCGGCCAGTAGGTTTTTGATCGCCCACGGGTCGTTGGGGCTGACTGCACTCAAGCCGAAGCTGGCCATGCACTGCGGGTCATCCACATAGATGACATACGCGCCCCATTTGGGCAGACTGTCTGTGGCAGTCGCCACGGCACGCAAGCTTGCATCCACGCTGGCGAAGCCGGCCGCGCCGTATTGGCGCACCAGGTTCTCCTTGGAGCTCAGCAGGATATAGGCCGGATAGCGGCCGTCGGCTCGCAGCCGCAGCGACTCGGCCGTGGCCGTATTCACCTCTTCCAGGTCGATCAGGGTTTCGGGCAAGGCCGAGACGGCTTGCTGCAGCGCCTGGTCGAGTTCGGCATCATTGGGCACGCTGGCGGCGTGGCTGTGCGCCGGTTCGCTGGGCCGCGCTGCTTCGGGCGTGGCCCACTCCGGCGCCAGTGGCGGCGCATCGGCAGCCGGGGCGGCCGTGCCCTCAGCGCGCCCGCCACGCGCGAACTGCCATTTCACTTTTAGGTTCTTCAGCGCATCATCGCTCAGCATGGGTACATGGGCGGCGGCACCCGAAGTCTCTGCATCGGGCACGTATTTGCTTTTGGCGCGCTTGCCCTCTAGCTTGATCGACTTGGCGAAATCTTTCTTCACCTCGCGGCTGAGCAAGGCGGTTTCGTCCAGCAATGGCATGTGTACGGCCTCAATCGCCGGGGCCTCGATGGCTTTAGCTCCGCCGTCCGGCATGGGCGTGGCCAACAGATCGATCTGGTTCCATCCCAAGCCGGCGGCCACCTTGGCCGGTACCGGCAGGCTGAGCACCTGGGTCAGCGCACTGGGCCACAGGGCGCCAAAGCGGTGGCCGGCGCCCCACAGGCGGCGGGCCACCTGGCCGCTCACGTCTTCGGCGGCACAATCATGCAAGAGATCCACCGCGGCGTTCTCTTGCCCACTTTCCATAAAGAAATTGGCTTGCAGCAAGCGCAGTTGCAAGCACTGCGGCCACTGGCTGCGATACAGCTCGACCAGATTCTCCACCGCCAGCCAGCTCAGGCCCTGGGCGTGCGCCAACTGAATGTGGAGCAGCGCGGGCAACGGGGAGGGCGGCTCGGCCAGCAAGGCGGCCTGAATGTGCTGCTCGGCCTGCTCCAGATCACCGGCCTTGAATGCCAATTGGGCTTGCACCAGATGCTGCGCCCAGGGCTGAATGTCGCCGGGCGCCTGGTAAGGCGCACGCAGCACCACCGCCGCGGCACGGGCGGCCTCGGCCATCTGCGGCTTCACTCGCCGTGCCAGCTTGGCCAATTGCTCCTGCGCTTCCACGAATTGCGGGTCCAATTCGCATAGCCTACGCAGTACCTTGAAGGCAACATCGTTCTTGCCCTCTTTGGCCAGCGCTTGGGCACGCAGCAGCTCGATGTGCAGATCATAGGGATAGGCATCCAGCCATTCTTCGGCTACCTGGCGCACAAAGCGCATTTCACCGGCGTTGAGACCGACCTGTAGCAGGGTCAGTACCGCGGCGCGGTCAATTGCTTTCCCGTTACGAATTTGCTGTTTGATGTTCTCGTTCATAGCGCACTCACTTCCTGTGGCTGGCGGATCAGATTGAGGGCGATCACCGCGGCCAGTTGGCGTTGGATACTGCGGTCGCGCGGCGCCAGCGTGGCGGCCTGCCGCAACGCAGCCTCGGCGGCGGGGTAGTCTTTGGCTTCCTTCAGCGCCAGCGCGGCTTCCAAATGCGGCTGGGCGCTGTGCGGGGCGGCCAGTGCGGCCTGCTCAAAAGCCTGCAGGGCGGGCTTCATCTGCCGCCGGCTGAGGAACACCCGGCCACGTTCAATATGCGCTTCGCTGAGGTGGGGTGCCAGCGCGGTGGCCTCATCCAGATGATGCAAGGATTGGTCCAACTGGCCATCTGCCTGCAGCAGCTTGCCGAGGTGCAGGTGCAAGCGCGCCTGCTGTGGCAACGGCAGGCTCTCGGCCTTCTTGGCGGCGCGCTGGGCCGCCTGGATGGCGTCCTGGCGCTCGCCGTTGGCGGCCAACATCTCGGAGAGCGCCAGGTAGACATCGGCGCGCTCGCTGTTGGCCTTGCTGAGCGCTACGATCTCGCTCAGGCCTTTTTCGAGCGGCAGCAACTGGGCGCGGCGCAGCTGGATCGGCAACTTGTCAGCGCTGTAATGCTCGGCACGCTGCAACACGGCCAGGGCATCCGCTACCTCGCCGCTGGCGTGCAAGCACTCCGCATACACCGTCAGGCTATGGCTATCGGTCGGTGCCAGGCGCAGCGCGGCTTCGGCCAGGCCCTTGGCCTGCGCCGCCTGGCTGTTGCGCAAAGCGATCTCGGCTTGCAGCAGCAAGGGCGCGTGCGATTTGGGAGCCAGTTGCTGGGCTGCTTGGGCGTGCTGGGCGGCTTGCTTGTCATCGCCGGCCAGCCAGCAGGCCTTGGCCAGCGCCAGGGGGTAGCTGGCATTGGCGGGCTGCAGCTCATGCGCTTGCGCAAAATTCTGCTGGGCCAGCGGGTATTGCTCTGCGGCCATTTGGGCCTCACCCAGTTCAAAATAACGTTGCGCGTCACTGGGTTGCATCGCCACAGCGTGTTCGAAATAATCGATGGCCTCGCCCAAGGCGCCGGCCTGTTGCAGCAGGCGGCCGGCGAAGGCGTGCCAGGCGGCTTGCATCGGTGCCAAGGCCAGGGCCTGGCGAACCTGCTCCAGCGCGGTTTGCAGTTGCCCGGCTTGCTGGGCGTAGTGGGCGGCCAGGGCATGGTAGGGGGCCAGTTGCGGTTTTTGCTCCAGCGCACCCAGCATCCACTTGAGCGCGTTGGGCGCGTCGGCCTCGGCATAGGCCAAGGCGCGTTCGGCGAGCACTTCAGGCGCACGCCAGAAGCTCTTGGCGCGTGCTTCGCGTGCCGGTAGCTCGCCCTGCGTGCGCCCGGCGTAGACCAAGGCAGCGGCTTCGCCCGCGTTGCTGGGGAAGCCGTGCGGCAGGGCGTCCTCTGCCGGCGCGGCGCCAAAGCGCAGGCTGGCGCGCGCCAGCCAGTTTTCGATCTGGCTGCGTGCGGCCGCCAGCGGCGCCTGGCTGCGCGCTGCACTGAAGGCGGCCCGTGCGCTGGCCAGCGCAGCACCGGCGCTGACTTCGGCGGGGCTGCTGGCCTGCATCTGGCTAGCGGCGCACAGTTGCTGCCATTCGGCGCGCAGCACGATGGCCTTGCCCAGCGCAAACTGGGCCAGTGCCATCGCCGGGCTGAGTTTGGTGGCCAATTGCAGCAGGTGTACCGCGGCTTCGTAGGTGTGCACGGCTTGCGCGGCGCGTGCCAGACTGATCAACGTAAAGACGTCTTGCGTATCACTGAGTTGCGTATCGACCAAGGCCAGCGCCTGGCTGAACAATTGCTCCGCCTGGCGGCTATCGCCGCGGCGCGCTGCCAAACGCGCTTGAATGGCCAATACGCGCGGGTGCTGCTCGCCGGCTTCCAGCGCCGGGGCCAGCGCCTGGGCGGCGGCCAGCTCTTCGTTGCTCTCCAGCGCCAGTTCGGCTTGCAAGCAGGCCAGCTCCAGCGAAGGCGCGCCGGCCCACTCGGCGGCGGCCAGCAGGCTGCGTGCCCGTTCCGGCTGCAGGGTGGCCAACGCCAACTCTACCGCCAGTTGCAGCAGCGGCATATGGCTGGGATCAAGCTGGAAGGCTTTTTCGGCGGCGCTCAGCGCTGCGCTCCATTCGCCGGCGGCACGCAGCAAGCGTGCCTTGTTAGCCAACAGGCCCAGGTCGGCCGGCATGCGCTCCAAGGCTTGCTCCAGCGTTTCCAGGGCGGCTTGCGGCCGCCCGGCGGCCTGCAGGATGCGCGCTTTGCGCGCCAGCAAGTTGCCCTGGCCGGGCTCGGCGGCCAGGCTCTTCTCCACCGTCTCCAGCGCTTCGTTCCATTGCTGGCTGTGTTCGTATGCTTCGGTCAGCGCATCGAGCAGGCTGGGCAACGGCTCCAGCTCCAGCGCACGCTTGAAATACGACACACTGGTAGCGGCGGCGCGGCGCTCCAGCAGGAAGCGCCCCGCCTGCGCCAGTGCCTGGCTGTTCGCGCTGCGCAGCAGGCTGGCCAGCGTATCCACTGCTTTCTCGTGGGCGCCGTCTTGCCATTCCATCTCAGCCAGGCGCAGGATGTGCGCCGGGTTGTTGTGCTGGCGAATGCTCTTATCCAGGGCGCGGCGGGCATCTTCGCCCTGGCCGAGCGCCTGGGCTTGTTCGGCGAACCACAGCACCGTATCTTCATCCTTGGCGCTGGTCATATACACTTTGCTGGCGATCTGGAAGGCTTCTGCCGCGCGGCCGGCCTGGCTATAGGCGCGGCACAGCGCCTGCAACACGTGCAAATCTCCGGGGGTCTGGGCATCCAGCGCTTCCAGTTGGGCGATCGCCTCGGCATGCTGGCCCAACTGGGCCTGCGCCACGGCTTTGCCCAGTGCTAGGCGCGGCTGCCACTCTGCGTCCTGTGCCAGCTCGCTGCGCAGCGCGGCTTCGTATTCGCGCAGCGCCTCGGCCGGCTTCTCCTGCGCGGCCAGCGCCTCGGCCAGGCGGGCGATGGCCACCGGGCTGGGGGCCAACTCCAGCGCGCGGCGCAGGCAGGCTTCGGCATCCGCCGCCGCCTGGTTGCGCATGTGCGCCGCCGCCGCGTCGAGCAGGGCATCTACATTTTGTGGCTCGGCCTGCAAGGTGACGGCCAGTGCGGCGAGTGCGGCAACGGGCTCATCCACTTCTAGAAGTAGTTGGCCCAGCGCGTGCTGCAAGCCGGGGTGTGTGGGGTAGGTGTGCACGGCGCGCTCCAGCGTGTGGCGCGCCTGGTTGCGGTGGCCGAGCTGGCGTTGCAAGCGGCCCAGCTGCAGCGCGATGCGCTGTGCCAAGGCCGGGCTGTGCGTTTCGGTGAGCAATTCCGCCGCGCGGGTCAGCGCGCCGAGCGCGGCTTCATATTCCTCAAGTGCTACATACACTTCGGCGAGCAGTTGCTGCAGTTCCGCGCTGGGCGGGGTGTACTGCTGCGCATTGAACAGCGTATCGCGCGCCGCTTGCCAATCGCCTTGGCCGCGCAACAGATCCGCCAGCACGATCCAGGCTTCGCTCTGTGCCGGCGCCAGCTCGGTAGCGCGGCGCAGGTGCTCGATGGCGCTGTTGCTATCGTCCTGGGCCAGCAAAGCTTTGCCCAGCAAGGCGTGCGCGCCACCGTGGGTGGCTTGCACGGCCAGCACGCGCTGGCAGGCCTGAATGCATTCGCTCAATTCATCAGCGGCCAGCGCGGCCTGCGCCAGGCCAAAAATATCTTCCAGAGTGGGCTCGGCGTCCTGCGCCATCACCGCTTGCCACTCGGCATATGCCGCCGGGCCGTGCTGGCTGCTTTGCAGCGCTTTGGCCAACTGGCGGCGCAGGTCGCTGCGCTCGGGCGCCAGAGCGGCGGCCAGGTGAGCGGCCTGCAGGGCTTGCTCCGGCTGGTTGCACAGGCTCCAAACGCGGCTCAGGAAGGCGGCACTATCGGCATCGTTGGGGCTGTGCTGGGTAGCCAACTCGGCGGCCTGGCGTGCCGCTTCGGGCAGCTTCAGCTCAATAAAGATCTCGCCCAGTTGGCGCATCAGCGGCGCGTTTTCGCCGGCGCTGGAATTTTGCGCCGCGCCCAGCGCCGCGGCGGCCATGCGCTGCGCTTCCTGCGTGTCGTTCGACTTTAGCGCTACGCGGGCGGCGGCCACCAGCGCGGCGGGGTGCTTGCTGCCCGCCGATTTCGCCACGGCCAGCGCGGGCTCGCTTAGGCTCTGTGCCGCTTCACCGTTGGCCACTGCGGTCTCCGCCAGCTTGCTGGCCAATTCCGCTTGGATGCGCTGGGCCGCGCCCCAGGCGGCCTGCAGCAACGGCAGGGCCTCACCGGCCTGGCCGCTCAGTTGGCGAATTTCCGCTTGCAGTGACAAGCGTTCAATTTGCGACAGATCGCTGGAGCCTGCCGCCGGTTCTTCAGCCAGTTTCTCCAATGCGTAGTTGGCTAGCTGCTGCGCCAATGCCAAATGCAGATGGGCCAAGGGGCGCAGCACGGCCAGTAAATGCGGCAGCGAGTGATTGGCCACCACCGCCAGCAATAACTGGCTTTGCTCCTCCACGCTGAGCGGGTTGCTCACCAGCGCATGCAAACCTAACGACTGCATATCAGGGGACTGCGTTTCGGCCAACAAGGTTGCCAGCAGCTCCTGTGGCTGCGGCAGCAGGCCGAACAGGATCGCCAGCGGCAGCTTCCACTCGTTGCTGGGTGCGATGCTTAACTCTTCGGCCAAGTGCTGCCAGTCGCCCAGCACGCGGCGGCGCTCACGCAGCGCCAGGGCCAGCAGGGTGGCTTGCTCCAGGCTGGGCATAGCCGGGCGCTCCTGCCCGGTGGCGAGCTGCTCATACGCACTGGCGGATTGGTAGCGCAATTTCTCGGCGGCCGGCTCAAAGGCCGCCGCGCGCAGTTCCTCGTAGACCGTGGCCGGCTGCTCCAGGCTGAGCAAGCCCAGAAAGGCCGGCGACCAGGCCTGGCGTTCGGCGCCGGCCGCCGCCAGCGCTTGCTCGCCAAACGGCGCCTGCTGCAAAGCCGCCCAGAGGCTGGGCTCGTTGCGCAAGGCGGCCACCACCAGCGGCCACTCCGCCTGCGGCAGGCATTGCTTGAGGTCTGCGATGAATGTGCTCATGCTACCGATCCGTTCTGCGGCTTAAGCCCAGTTGACTTGCAATACCACCCAGAAGCCGCCCGCCATCAAGGCCAGGCCCAGCGAAGTCAAAAAGATGCCGACGCCAGTAGCCGTCTTGACCAATTGCTGCACGCCTTCCAGCAAGGCGCTGGCGCCGCTAACTAATTGGGCCACGTCTTCGGCAATGCCTTTTTGCACCAGTTGGGCGGCATGGCTGCTCAGGTTCTTGACATCCTTGCTGTGCGTGCGCGTCACCAGCACAAACAGGCCCATCGCCAGGGTGCACATCCCCAAGAAAAACAGGGCAGCCGCCATCAGCAACAAAGTGTCAGCTTGATTCAATACGTACATGATTTCCTCCGCGGTAAAGACCAAAGTAAAGCCCTTGTTGCAAGAAGCGTGCCTATTGGCGGGCGGGTGGTTTGACGTGGGACGGGGGATGGGCTAAAATTCCGCTCGCATTCCACTCAGCGTGCATGGGCAAGCTGGCGTCTCCGTTGCGGAGACGTTTTCGCGGAATGGTCTAGCGGGATGATTGGTAATGGCGCGGCCTGGCCGCGTCGTGAGAGGCATCCCAAGGATGGAAGAATGGAACGGGTAACCCTTAAAGCTTCACGCCGTGACCTGGTAGGCAAGAAGGTCTCCAAACTGCGCCGTGAAGGCAAGCTGCCGGCCGTGCTGTATGGCCGCCATGTAGAAAAGCCAATTGCGATCACGCTGGATCGCGGTGAAGCCTCGAAAGTGATGCGCCGCATCAACTACTCCACCTTGGTGCAGATTGACCTGGATGGTGAGGAGCATAACGCCCTGGTGCGTGATTTCCAGGTCGATGCGATCTTGCGCGAGCTGACCCATGTGGACTTGCTGGCCGTCTCGCTGAGCGAAACTGTGCGTGCGGAAGTGCGCGTGGTGCTGGAAGGCAAGGCCCCGGTGGTCTCCAACCTTGGTGGTCTGCTGGTCAACGGCCTCGAGTACGTTGAGGTGGAAGCGCTGCCACAAGACCTGCCGGATAACTTCACTGTCGATGTATCCAGCCTGGAGAACTTCGGTGATGGCATCTTCGTGCGCGATCTCGTGGTGCCGGCCAACGTCACCGTGTTGAGCGATGGCGACGAGTTGCTGGTAGTGGCCTCCGCCCCGGTGGCCGAAGCCGAAAGCACCAACGGCCAGCAGGGCGGCGAAGCTGCTGCCCCCGCCGCCGACGGCGACAAGAAGTAGCTGCTAGCTACACACACAAAAACAGCCCACCACCGGTGGGCTGTTTTTTTTTAACCTTGGGCCTGCTAGGGTAGTGGCTGCGCGAGCAGCACCTGCTCTTGCACGCGGCCAGCCGCCACGCTGACTTGATAGGCCTGCGCCCCGGGCGCGAAGCTCAGCACCTTGGCCAACTGGCCATCTATGTAGTGCGCCGCGGCGAAATCATCCAGCGCCAGGCCTGCCGGCAGCCCAGCGAGCAATTGTTTGCGGTAGCTGGGGCGGCGCTTAGGCTCGCTGTCATAATGCGGGCAGCAACTGCCGGGCAGCCAACCCAGGCACTCCATCGGCTGCAGGCGGCCGGGTACCGAATCGGTGATGCCATACTCGAACCAGCAGATCGCCCCGGCGCTGCCGCCGGCTAATACAGTGCCACGTTGGTAGGCTTTGTGCAGGGCGGCGTCCACGTCCCAGGCGCGCCACAGCGCCAGCATGTTGCGCGTGTTGCCGCCGCCCACCCAGATCAGATCCTGAGCCAGCAAGAGCTTGGCTACATCAGCGGTATTGGGCTCCAATAAATTGAGGTGCGTGACGCGTGCGCCGAGGGCGCTGAAGATGCGCGCAACCCGGCGAATATGGGCAGGCGGGTCACCGGCGGCGGTGGGCAGGTAGCACAGCCGCGGCCGGCGCGTGCGCGTGGCCGCCAGCAGGTAACGCTCCAAATGGCTACCACGCCGCCCAATGGCGTGATACCCGGAGCCAACGGCAATGATCTGGGGCATTGGGGCTAGGGCGCGGCGAGGGCGGTCACGGCCTGCAGGAAAGCGAGCAGGCGCTCGGCGCCATCTGGCTTGCCTTCCACTGCGGTGTAAGGCAGCAGGGCGCCGTGCCAGCCCTCGCTATGCCAGCGCGCCTCGGCGGGCAGCGCCTGCTGGGTCAGCGTGGCGGCGAAGGGCTGCGGGCTGGCATAGAAATATTCGTTGCCTGGCGGGGTGGCGAAGCCAAAGGTCAGCGTGCCATCTTCGCCGTTCGGCGCCGCGAAGGCCAGATCAAATTGGCGCGGCCACATTTGCACCACGCCGCAATCGGCGCCCAGTTGCTTGCGCAACTGATCAAAGATTTGCTGGCTGCGCATCAGCGCGGCAAAAAAACGTTCGGCGTCATCCAAGGCATATTCGCGCCGCGCGTCACTTTGGTAACTCTTCTTGTTCACCTTGCCCTGCACGCCGAGCTCAGCCAGCCGCGCCACCAGCTCATCACCCAGTTGGCTGGCGCTCAGGCCCTCGCTCAGGCGAATTTGCTGCACCTGGCCGCCGCTGGTGCTCAGGATCAGGTAATGGTTGCGTAGATCCAAGCTCAAGGCGAAAGTCTGCGCCGGGTCCTCGGGGAAGGAGATCGGCGTAGTGGTTAGCCCGGAGGTGTAGACACGCAAGCTGAGGTGCGCGTGGTGCGGCTGCTCCGGCGTGAATGCGGCACGGATCGCGCTGAGCACTTTGCAATAGGCATGCAAGGTGTCACGCGTGCCGCGCCATTCGCCTAACGTGGGAAAGAGAGTTTTATCTTCGCGTGCCATAGGGTTAACCGCAATCTTACTATAGCTGGGGGCGCGTTTCTTCACCTAGGTATAGCTTATGGTTGGCAGGTAGAGTAGAATCGCCTATATCATGGATACCTCCAAAGACCTTCAACAACGTGCGATCAATACCATTCGCTTTCTCTCGGCGGATGCGATTCAAAAGGCCAATTCCGGGCACCCCGGCCTGCCGATGGGGGCGGCAGCGATGGCCTATGCTTTGTGGGCGCGCCATCTGCGCCACAACCCGCAGGACCCTGCCTGGGGCAATCGAGACCGCTTTGTGCTCTCCGGCGGGCATGGCTCCATGCTGCTCTACTCGCTGCTGCACCTCACTGGCTACCCGCTTACACTCGAAGATATCCAGCAATTCCGCCAATGGGAGAGCAAGACCCCCGGCCACCCTGAATACTGGGTCACCCCTGGCGTAGAAACCAGCACCGGCCCGCTGGGGCAGGGCTTTGCCAATGCAGTTGGCATGGCCATCGGCCAGCAGCACCTGGCGGCGCGCTTTAACCGCCCCGGGCACACCATCTTCGATTACTTTACCTATGCGATTGTTACCGATGGCGATCTGATGGAGGGCATCACCTCCGAGGCCGCCTCGCTGGCCGGCCATCTTCAACTCAGCAAGCTGATCTTCCTGTATGACGATAACAATATCTCGATCGATGGCAGCACGCAGCTCGCCTTCACCGAGAACGTGCCCGAGCGCTTCGCGGCCTATGGCTGGCAGGTGCTGCAGGTGGCCGATGGCAACGATGTAGACGCGGTGGATGCCGCGCTACGCGCCGCCCAGGCCGAGAGCCAGCGCCCTTCGATCATTTGCGTCAAAACCGTGATCGGCTTCGGCATGCCCAAGCGCCAAGGCACCGCCAAGGCGCACGGCGAGCCGCCCGGCGACGAGGAGCTCAACGCCGCCAAGCAGGCCCTCGGTTGGCCGCTTGAGCCGCGCTTCCTCATCCCCGGCGAGGTGCTCGAGCACTTCCGCAGCGCGGTGGAGCAGGGCGCGGCGCACCAGGCGGCTTGGCAGGCCATGCTTACGGCGTACCAGGCCGCCTACCCGCAGGAACACGCCGAGTTGCAGCGCATCCTGGCGGGCGAGCTGCCCGCCGGCTGGGAGCAAGGCCTGCCGGAGTTTCCGGCAGATGCCAAGGGCATGGCCACGCGGGTGTCCTCCGGCAAGGTGATCAACGCCATCGCCGGCCAACTGCCCGATCTGCTGGGTGGCTCCGCCGATTTGCATCCTTCCACCAAAACCTTCATTGACTCGGCGCCAGATTTTCAGCCCAGCACGCCGCAGGGCCGTAGTATTCACTACGGCATTCGCGAGCATGCCATGGGCGGTATCGTCAACGGCCTGAGCGTGACGCCGGGCATCATTCCCTTTGGCGCTACGTTCTTAGTATTCTCGGATTACATGCGTCCCTCGATGCGTCTCTCGGCGCTCTCGCCGTATCCCAGCATTTGGGTCTTCACGCATGACAGCGTCGGCGTAGGCGAAGACGGGCCGACCCACCAGCCGGTTGAGCATCTGGCCGCGCTGCGCGCCATCCCCAATCTGCGCGTCATCCGCCCGGCGGATGCCAACGAAGTGCGCGAAGCCTGGATCGCCGCCATCCGCGATCGCAAGAATCCCACCACGCTGATCTTCTCGCGCCAGGATCTGCCCACCCTGGATCGCCGCCGTGGTGGCGAGTTCGCCGCCGCCAGCGGGCTGCACAAGGGCGCCTATGTGCTGGCGCAGTGGGGCAAGAAGGCCAAGCCGGATATCATCCTGATGGCCTCCGGCTCTGAAGTGGCGCTGATCGTTGAAGCCGGCCGCAAGCTGGCCAAGGATGGCGTTACCGTGCGCCTAGTGTCCTTCCCCAGTTGGGAGCTGTTTGCAGCCCAGTCCAAGAGCTACCGCGAGAAGGTGCTGCCGCCCGAAGTGAAGGCGCGCCTCTCGGTGGAGGCGGGCGTGGCGCAGGGCTGGCAGCAGTGGGCCAGCGCGCACGTCAGCCTGGAGCGCTTCGGGGCCTCGGCCCCCGGCGAGGAAGCCATGCACAAGCTGGGCTTCAGCGTTGCCAACGTGCTCAAGCGCGCCCGCGCCTTGCTGCCCAAAACCAAGAAGCGTTAGCATGTCGCGCGCCAAGCTGGCCCTTCAAGCCCGCGTGGTTCATGGCGATAACCTGGCCGTGCTGCGCGGCCTGCCGGATGGCTGCGTGGATTTGATCTACATCGATCCGCCCTTCAACACTGGCAAGTTGCAGGCGCGCACGCAACTGCGCACCGATCGCGATGCGCATGGCGATCGCACCGGCTTTGGCGGGCGGCGCTACAGCACCACGCGCCTGGCGCGCCGCGCCTTCGCCGATGCCTTCGACGATTATCTGGAATTCCTGGCGCCGCGTTTGCAAGAGGCCTATCGCGTCCTGGCGCCGCAGGGCAGTTTTTACTTCCATGTTGATTATCGCGAGGTGCACTACTGCAAGCTCTTGTTGGATGAGATCTTTGGCCGGGCGAATTTTCTCAACGAGATCATCTGGGCCTATGATTACGGCGGGCGCGCCAAGAACCGTTGGCCCGCCAAACACGATAACATCTTGCTGTATGTGAAGGATCGCAAGCACTACACCTTCAATACCGAAGCGATCGAGCGCATCCCCTACATGGCGCCGGCCCTGGCGGGCGAAGCCAAAGCCGCCCGCGGCAAGCTGCCCACGGATACCTGGTGGCACACCATCGTCAGCCCGACCGGCAAAGAGAAGACCGGCTATCCGACGCAAAAGCCGCTGGGCATCCTGCGCCGCATCCTCAGCGCTTCCTCCAACCCCGCTGACCTGGTGCTCGATTTCTTTGCCGGCAGCGGCACCACCGGCGCCGCTGCGCTGGAGCTTGGCCGCCGTTTCCTGCTGGTGGATAGCAATGCCGAAGCGATTGAGGTGATGCGCAACCGCTTCAAAGGAAAGGATGTTGAATTTATTCAAAGTCAGTAATCGGTGAGCCGTACGCTGGTTGCCAATTGCTATTTGTTCAACTTCAGCCATACAAGGAGTCTTATGACCACAACCCCTCAAAAACTCTATGCCCTGGGCCAGTCCCTGTGGTATGACAACATCGAACGCCGTTTGCTCGAGAATGGCGAGCTGGCGGCAATGATCGCGCGTGGCGATATCTACGGTGTCACCTCTAACCCGAGCATTTTCAACAATGCCATCGGCAAATCCAGGGATTATGACGGCCAACTGGCCGAGCTGGCCCGCGCCGGCCACACCACCGCTGAAATTTACGATGCGCTCACCGTGGCTGACATCCAGGCGGCCTGTGATCTGTTCCGCTCCCTGTATGACAGCACGCGCGGCGGCGATGGCTATGTGAGCATTGAGGTGCATCCGGACCTGGCCGCTGACACGCAGGCCACCGCCGCCGAGGCGCAGCGCCTGTGGGCGCTGGTAGACCGGCCCAACCTGATGGTCAAGATCCCTGCCACCCAGGCGGGCATCGCCGCCATCCAGTCCTCGATCGCCCACGGCATTAACATCAATATCACCCTGATCTTCTCGCGCCAGCGCTATGCGCAAGTGATCGAAGCGTACATCGCCGGTTTGGAAGAGCGCATTGCCAACAACCTGCCCATCGCGCAGATCGCCTCGGTGGCTTCGTTTTTTGTTTCGCGCATTGACAGCAAGGTGGATGCCTGGCTGGATGCGCTGGCTGAGCAGGGCGGCGAAAACGCCGCCAGGGCGCAGGCGCTCAAGGGCAAGGTGGCTGTGGCCAATGCCAAGCTGGCCTATCAGCTCTTCAAAGAGAGCTTCGCCACGCCGCGCTTTGCCGCCATCGCCCAGAAGGGCGGCCGCGTGCAGCGCCCGCTGTGGGCTTCCACCAGCACCAAGAACCCCGCCTATCCGGATCTTTTGTATGTGGATACCCTGGTGGGTAAAGACACGGTGAACACGGTGCCGCCTGCCACGCTGGAGGCGGTCAAGGATCACGGCGCCACCCAACTGAGCATCGAAGCAGAGCTGGCCGAGGCGCAGGCCCAACTGGACGAGCTGGCCGCCCTGGGCCTCTCGCTGGACAAAGCCACCGATGAAGTTGAGCACGAAGGTGTGGCCGCGTTCAGTAAGGCGATTGCCGATCTGTTTACTACGATCGAACAGCGCGCGGTTGAGTTTCGCTAACCTTCCCAGCAATCTGCCAATGCGGCGCAACCGAATGCGCCGCATTGGGTTTAAGCCACCAATTGCATATGAGCGGAATTGAATTCGTAGTCGACACAGCATCGATCGCCACGCTGACGGTCAACCGGCCGCAGGTGCGCAACGGCCTGGACTGGGCAGCGATGCGCGCCTTTGCCGCCGCGGTAGATGCCGCCGCGGCCATGCCGCAGCTGCGCGCCCTGATCGTCACCGGCGCGGGGGCCACCTTTGTCTCCGGCGGCGATCTGCGCGCCCTGGCGCCATACACCAAGCGCCGCGACGGGATGCGCCTGGCCACCATCATGGGCAAGGCGCTGGGCAAGCTGCGCGGGCTGCATTGCCCTACTATCGCCGCGATCAACGGGCCGGCACGCGGCGGCGGGGCGGAGATCGCCGTAGCCTGTGACCAGCGCGTGATGGCCGAGGATGCCGATATTGGCTTCGTGCATGCCCGTCTGGGTATCACCACCGCCTGGGGCGGGGCGCGTTATCTATTACAACTCGTCGGGTATCCAACCGCGCTGGAGCTGCTCAGCACGGCGCGCGTACTGAGCGCGGCGGAAGCGCGCCGCATCGGCCTGGTGGGGCAGGTGTGCCCGCCCGGCGGCGCACTGCCCGCGGCGCAGACCCTGGCGGCGGAGATGGCGCAGCACCCACGCCAAGCAGTGCAGGCGGCGAAGCGCCTGCTGCGCTTCGCCGTTGCCAGCCCGCTAGTGGCGCGCCACGCCGAGCGGCGACTGTTCTCGTTCTTGTGGGACAGCGAGTTTCGCCGCCAAGCCGTAGAGCGATTTTTGAATCGCAGCAAGTAACTGATTCAAGGAAAACAAAAGAGCCGCATTCAACGAATGCGGCTCTTTTTTGTTGACTATCGCTATTGGCTTAGTTGCTGGCTGTGCTCCAGATCGCGTCCCAGGCATCCTTCGCAAAATTGCCCAGCACGCGCTGGATACCTTGGCCAGGCAGCACATCGCCATCAGGCTCCACATACAACCAAGCACTCCCTGCGCCCTGGGGCGCCGGGCTGGCGCCGTCTGTGAGCTCCAGCGCCACCGGGTTGAGCGCCGAATAAGGCACCGGCAAATCCCACACCAGCGGCAGGTTCAGCGCGCCGGCATGGTCACGGGCGGTTTGCAGCACTGCGTTGAGCGCCGGGTCACTGGCGCTCAACGACAGGGCGCGGATGCCGCTGCCGGAGAGCTTGTCGATCAGGGCGTTGGCTTGGCCCACATTGTCCGGCGTCAGCGTCAGGTGTGCGGCGATGAAGATGTCATCGTTGAGCACCTCGCGCCAGTAGGCAAAGCTGGCCAGCGAATCCCAGGTTTGCGTGCCGCTGGGTTGCAGCACGATCATGGCATGGTCTAGCCCCGCGTCCAGCAGGGTCTTCAGGTAGCGCGTGTCGGCCAGCTTGTGGCCATCGGTGATCAGACCGCTCACCAGGCCGCGCTCCTCGGCGTGCTCCAACAAGCTGGCCAGATCGTCGCGCAGGGTGGGCTCGCCGCCGGTAAAGGTCACATGCGGGATGCCGGCTGCGTACGCCTTGTCGATCACTTGCTTCCACTCTTCGGTGCTCAGCTCGCGGTCTACGCGCTTGGTGGGGGCGGCTTCCGCCGGCGCCCCGGCGGGCAGGCGATAGGTGAGGGCGATGTCCAGGCGATACGGCGCGCTGAGGTTCTCATACGGCACGGCGCGCTCAAGGTCAAGGTAGGTGATCGGGTCCAGATCTGGCGTTTCGATCAAGGTCTGGATCGTTTGGGCAAACTCGCGGTAATCATTTTCGGCTTGCTGCGCCTTGATGCGATAGCGTTTGGATACTTGCTGGGCTACCTGCTCCGGCGGGGTGAGGCGAATAAAGTGCCAGGCCATTTCCGTGGCGGTTTGGTTGAGGTGCAGCACCGTGCTGGCATTGACCACCAGCAAACCCTCGCCATCCGGCTCAATGCGCAGGTGCAAACGGTAATGGGTGGGGTGGCTGGGGGGCGAGGTGTAGGAGAACAGGCCCGGCTCCAGTGGTTTGGCCCGTTCGCCGCCGCGCAATCCCAATCGCTCAAGTAAGCTCATCGCGTTCCCGTTCCTGTTGTAGCTAGCGGCCGCCGCCAGCGCAGGCGCAGGCACAGCCCGCACACGCGCAGGCGCACGAAGAGCCGCCGCCGCTGAAGCCGCCACCGCCACCACTGGACGTGCTCGGCGGCGGGGGTGGGTTGGTGACCTTGGTGACGCCGCCCGTAAAGTCAGACAGGCTGCCGATCACACTGCCGGCAAAGTTCTGGGCGCCGCCTACCATCGAGGCGGCGAAGTCGCCGCCGGGCAAGGTGGGTAGCGAGGCGCCGCCAGTGGTGCGCGTGGGGCTGCCGCCGCCGCTCTTGCCTACGCTACTGCTGCCGCTGCCGGCGGTGGTGTAGGTGGGGTTGTAGCCGCCGTACCAGCGCGGCAGGATCACCGGCCCGCTGCTGAAGACATCGCGGGTGCGCCGCTCGTAGTTCGGGTCGAGCATTGTCCATTCCAAATTCTCGTCGAAGGCGGCGCTCTTCACCTTGGGAGTGTCGGCGGCTTCTACTTCAGCCCAGGCGTCAGCGGTGATCTTCTTGTAAAAGGTTACCGTCTCGCCCTTGCTAAAGCCACGCATCTTATTGGCCACCCGGCGCACCAGGCCGATCATCATCTGTTGCAGAGCACGGCGGCGCTTGGCCTTATCGTCCTCGGCGAAGGCGTTAAGGAAATCATTCTCATATTCGTGCAGCCCGGTAACTTCCTTGGTGCTACGGGCGACATCCAGCGGGTCGCGGCTCACCACTTCGGCCGCGCCCTTCTTGACTACGGAAAACAAGATCATCGAGAGGATCTTGTCCATTGGCTGTTCGAGCAGAATGGCGGCTTCGGGTGCGGTGAGGCCGCGTTTGATGCCGTGTCCCTCAACCGAGATCTTGGGCGGCAAGTATTTCAAGCGGCGCGATTTTTCGGCGCGCACACTCACAACAATGATCAGAATAAAAGTGGCGGCGAAACACAGGCACACCATCAGGGTTACCAGCGCGCCGGGGTCGATCCCGTAGCGTTGCCAGAAGCTGGGCGTGGTAACGCTGCTGGCAGGCACGTAGCTGCGCGGGAACGAGGCGCCAAACAAGTAGTCCTCGCTGGCGCTGGCGCTGCTGCTGCGCCAGGTGTAGGTGATGCGGCCGGAGTTATCCACGCCGGTGACTGGCGCCTCGGGGAAGCCCGCGTGCCCGGCCGTGTGCCAGCGCGGCTCGCTGGGCTGTACGCCCGGCGGGAGGTGGAACACCACGGTGATGTCGCTGCGGCCGTTCACGAATTCCGAGCCGAAATAGTTGGGCATGAACAGCGCGCTGGCGTAGGCATCGTCTTGGTTGTCTTCGTACAAGACATCGCTAATGCCGCTGGCGGTCATGCGCAGCGTGCCGCTGGTGCCCGGCGGGATCGCCGCACCGCCCAGGCCCAGCTCCACGCCGCTATCTACATAGGGAGAATAGGCAATGTGGCGGATCGGCTCGCCGTCGATCGAGGCGCTGATGTTGGAGATGGAGTACGAATCATTGGGCAGGCCCACATCTACATAATCGATCGGGTCGGCGTAGGACTCGTTGAGGAACAAGATCTCATAGCTAACGGTGAGTGTGCCGTTGCTCTGCCAGTACACATCCACGCGCTGGCGCGGCACTTGAAAGGCATAGGTTTGCGCGTACACCACACCCAGCGGCACCAACGCAATGAGCAGGGTGAGTGCGAAAAGCAGAATTCGGCGTCGTAGTTTCATCGGTCAACCCGGTCGTTTAGTAACTGCAAGGCTGAAGCTGTTGGCTGTCAACTGTGGACTGTAGGCTGTTTACCACTTGGGCGCTTCTTCGATCTGGTAGACCGCGCCGCAGTAGGGGCAGGTGACGGTGAGCGCACCGCCCACCAGGGCCACGTTCTTGTCGCTCAGCGCGCCGCCACATTGCTGGCATTGAAACTTCTCTAACTTAACGTCACCGGTGAGATCGACGTTATAGGTTACCTTTTGCTCGCCGGGGGCGGCCAGCTTTTGCCCGGCGTACCACATCAAGCCGAAGCCGATCGCCACGGTGATGCCGCCGATGAGCAGCCAACTGGGCTGGCCTTCAGCGCTAAAGGCGCCCCAGATGAAGAGCACGCCAAAGAAGATCAAGATCCATGAAGCTACTTTTGCAATAGATTTCATGTTTTTTCGGGCTCCTGAACAGCAAGTTTAGCCGATTTTGAGCCCTAGTACTACAACCACAAAGGCACAAAGGACACAAAGAAAATCTTAAGGGGTTGCTTTGTGTTCTTTGTGGTTCAGCTTTTGTGCGAAACCTACACGCAAACCGCCCGTATATAATCAGATGTGCTAGCGTGCATTAGGCCGTGGCTTGGCATGAGTCACCCACGCGCGGCGCCGCCCAGTGATTCGGAGTGAGGAGTTTCACCAATGGCAAATGAGATTGCGTACAAGATCTATGGTGACGATTTGCAGTTGCTCGAGATCGAGCTGGACCCAAGCGAGGCGGTGCGCGGCGAAGCCGGCACCATGGCCTATATGGAACCCGGTATCGATATGCAGACCGGCGTGGGTGGCCTGTTCAGAGGCCTCAAGCGTATGTTCACCGGCGAGAGCTTCTTCATCTCCACGTTTAGCAATGTCAGCGCGGCCGTTTCGCATGTCGCCTTCGCCGCACCGTACCCGGGCAGCATCCTGCCGATCAACCTGGGCGCTGAAGGCGGCAAGTTCATCTGCCAGAAGGATTCGTTCCTGTGCGCCGACAGCAGCGTCGAGATCGAGGTCGAATTCACCCGGCGCATGGGCGCCGGCCTCTTCGGCGGTGAGGGTTTTATCCTCCAGCGCCTTGAAGGTAACGGCATGGCCTGGGTGCACGCCGGCGGCACGCTCATCGAAAAGACTCTGGCGGTGGGCGAGACCCTGCGGGTGGATACCGGCTGCCTGGTGGCCTTTGCGCCCACGGTGGATTACAACATCAAGATGATGAAGGGTGTGCGCAACGCCTTGTTCGCTGGCGAAGGCCTGTTTCTGACCCAGCTTACCGGCCCCGGCAAGGTGTACCTGCAGAGCCTGCCGCTCTCGCGACTGGCGGGCCGCATCATCGCCGCCAACACCCGCGCCCGCGTCAAGCGCAACGGTGGCGTGCTGGCCGACTTGTTCACCACCTTCATGGGCGGCAACTAGCCAAGCGGAGCCGTAAGGTAGAATTTGCATAACGGAGTAGCCTGATGGCCAAAACCTTAAACCCGCGTATCTACAAGCTCACCTTTGCCAGCGTGTACCCTATGTACGTGCAGAAGGCCGAGAAAAAAGGCCGCACCCAGGCTGAGGTGGACACCATCGTGCACTGGCTGACGGGCTACAACAAGAAGCAGATGGACGCGCAGATCAAGAAGGAAGTTACTTTCGAAACCTTTTTCGCTGAAGCGCCCAAGATGAACCCGGCGCGCCAGCTCATCACCGGTGTGATCTGCGGTATCCGCCTCGAAGAGATCGAAGACCCGTTGATGAAAGAGATGCGCTACCTGGATAAGCTGGTAGACGAACTAGCCAAGGGCAAGGCAATGGAAAAGATCCTGCGCCAGCCGGCTGAGGCTGTAAGCTAAGAATAAAAAGAGCCGCTGCAAAGCGGCTCTTTTTGTTTATTCTGAGTGCACCCCGAGCGAAGCAAGCGACAACGCGGTGTGCTGACCAAAAGACCAACAGACGAATCGATTAATTGATTAATCAATTAATCGATTGCTATCGTTGTTCTACTGGCACCCATTTTCTATCATCCACGCCGGTGTACTCAGACTGCGGGCGGATGATGCGGCCCTCGGCGCGCTGCTCGAAGCAGTGCGCCAGCCAGCCGCCCACGCGGCTCACCGCGAAGGTGGGCGTGAACAGCGGAATGGGGAAGTCCAGCCCGTGCAGCAGCAGGGCGGTGTAAAACTCCACGTTGGTTTGCAAGTTGCGGCCGGGCTTGTACTCTTCCAGCAGGCGGATAGCGGTCTGCTCCACATCCTGCACCAGGTTATAGAGCGCCATGTCGCCGTCGGCTTCGTAGAATTCACGTGCCGCCTTGGAGAGCACATCGGCACGCGGGTCACGCACTTTGTAGACGCGGTGGCCGAAGCCCATCAGCAGCTCGCCCGCCTCCAGCTTTTTGCGCAGCACCGGCTCGGCGTTCTCCGCCGTGCCGATCTCGAAGACCATGTCCAGCGCCGGGCCGGGCGCGCCGCCGTGCAGCGGGCCCTTGAGCGCGCCGATGGCGCCCACGATGGCCGAGACGAAATCCGTACCGGTGGACATGATCACGCGTGCCGTGAAGGTGGATGCGTTCGAACCGTGGTCGATCACGGTGTTGAGGTAGGTCTCCAGCCCGCGCACGCGTGCCGCACTGGGCGCCTTGCCCTCCAGCATGTAGAGGTAGTTGGCCGCGTGGCCCAAGCTAGCGTCCGGCGCAATCGGCTCCTTGCCGTTGGCTAGGCGCCAGGCCGCAGCCACAATGGTGGGGAAGGTGGCAAGCAGGCGCTTGGCCAGCCAGTCATCCGTGTCATCCGCGGGCGCATCGAGGCCCAGCGTGCCGGTAGCCATGCGCAGCGCGTCCATCAAGTCCAGCTGGGGGCTGGCGCTAGCTTTTAGCAAGGCCAGTGTGGCCTCGGGCAGCGCGCGCAGCGCCGCCAGCGACTGCGTGAAGGCAGCCAGCTCGCTGGCGCTGGGCAAGCGGTCATGCCATAGCAGATAGACCATCTCTTCGAAACTGGCGCGGCTGGCGATCTCTTCCAGCTTGAAACCAGCGATGACCAGCTCGCCTGCCTGGCCATCCACTTTGCTTTTATTCGTCTGCACGGCAACGATGCCCTGCAAACCGGGTACGTAGTTAGACATTTGGGGATTGCTCCTGTGAAAGTAAAGACCGGTAGTGTGCGTGTATTCTAGCGCACTTGAATAGCACCCCAATCGATTAATTGATTAATCAATTAATCGATTGGCTTACAATCGCTGCTGGTATGCAAAAGTTACCTTTGCTAAAACTGCTCGCCATCGCCTCGTTTGGCTTCGCTCTGACGCTGTTCACCAACACGCTCGACCCGGCGCTGTACGGCTTCAAGGTCTTGCAGCTCGCCCCCCAGAATCCGAATACGCTGCTGGGTTTCAGCACTGCCGCCGGTTCGCTGCTGGTGCTGCTGATGGGGCCGCTGGTAGGCCTGCTGTCTGACCGCACGCGCTCCCCGCTCGGCCGCCGCTTGCCATACTTCATCGCTGGCGTGCCGCTAATGATCGCTGGCCTGCTGCTGGTCGGCCTGGCGCCCTCGGTAGCGGCCTTTGTGCTCGGCGTGCTGCTGTGGCGCTTTGGTGACAACATCATCTTCGCCCCCTGGGAGGCGCTATATGCCGACCGCGTGCCGGCGGCCCAGCGCGGCCTGGCCTCGGGGCTCAAATCGCTCACTGAGATCCTGGCCGTGCTGGTGGGGCGCTTGGCCGCCGGTGAGCTGATGGCGGCTGTGCCGCTGCACGGCCAAGTCGCCTTGCTGGCTGCCATGGCCGTGCCCTCACTGGGTTTGCTGCTGGCACTGCTGTTCACCTGGCTGGTTATGCGTGATGAGCCCTTCGAGCAAGGCGAGCCGGTGCGCGAGCCGCTGCTCAACACCTACATAGATAGCTTTCGCTTTGATTGGCGCACCCAGCACGCCTTTCGCTGGTGGTTCCTCAACCGCTTCTTGTTCTGGGTTGCCTTCGTGACGCTCAGCCAGTTCCTGCTGCTCTTCGTGGTGGGTGTGGTGGGCCTACCCGAAGCCGACGCGCAGCGCTACCTGGCGCGCCTATCCATCGTGCTGGGGGGCGCGATCCTGGCGGTGGCCGTGCCCTCTGGCCGCCTGGCCGACCGTATTGGCCGTGCACCCGTGGTCATCGCCGCCTGCCTGATGGCCGCGGCGGGCACGCTGCTGGTGCTGGTGGTGCGTGACCTCAACTGGCTGATGGTGGCCGCGGGTCTTATCGGCTGCGGGGCGGGCATTTATCTCTCAGCCAATTTTGCCCAACTGACTGACATCGTGCCCAAGCCGGAGGCCGGGCGCTACATTGGCCTGGCTGGCATCGCCGGGGCGGCGGGTGGCACGCTGGCGCGGCTGCTGGGCGGCCTGCTGATCGACCCGCTCAATCAGCTCACCCCGGCGGGTACGCTGGGCTATCTGACGCTGTATGGGGTAGCGGCGCTGTTATTTGTTGCCGCGGCTTGGGTGGCGAGCTTTACGACGAAAGAAGTGTGAATAAAAAAGCCCTTTCTGCTGAAAGGGCTTTTTTTGTTTGAGTTGTCTTGCTTACCAGCCAGGGGTGTTGCAGCTTTCGATATCACCCGAGTTCAGCCCGTCTTGCAGCGCATCCAAACGCTGTTGCGATGAGCCGTGCGTCCACGCATCCGGCACGATGTAGCCTTGTGTCTGCTGCTGGATGCGATCGTCGCCCACCGAGACGGCTGCGTCCAGCGCCTGCAGAATTTCGTCGCGCGTCAGGCTGCTGAGGTAACCGGTCTCCGTGGCGTGGCTCATCCAAATGCCGGCCAGGCAATCGGCCTGCAACTCGGTGAAAACGATGTCGCTCTCTGGCCCGGTGTCCTGGATCGCCCCCGAGGTGTTGAGCACGCCGAACAGGTTCTGCACATGGTGGCCGTACTCGTGCGCGATCACATAGGCAGTCGCCAATGGGCCGCCGCGCGCCCCAAGCCGGGTGAGGATGGTGTCGAAGAACGAGAGATCGACGTACACCGTGCGATCCCGCTGGCAGTAGAACGGGCCACTGGCACTGGACGCAAAGCCACAGGCCGCTTCGGTAGAGCCGGAGAAGAGCACGGTTTGTGCCGGCACGTAGTTCACGCCATATTGCGGCAACTCGTCTGCCCAGAAAGCCTGGATGCTGTTGACGAAGCCAACCAGTTGGCAATCCTCGCGGCTGTTGGCATCCGCCCCGGTGCGGCATTCGCTGGCCAATGCGGCCGGCTCTTGCGCATAGCCAGTCTGCGGCTCGGCCGCGCCCAGCAAGGCGGAGGGGTCGATCCCCAGGAACATCGAGACCAACAGCAGGATCAGGCCCAGCCCGCCGCCGCCCACCAGCACGGTGCGCCCAGTGCTGCGGCCGCGCCGGTCTTGCACCTGGGAGGGATCGAGTCGTTTTTGATCGTTAAATGACATGCGTAAATCTCCAAAAAACTAAAAAGTAATGCTCAGCCCACCGGGCGCAAGCGGTTTCTGATTCTAGCCGGAATTTTCAGATTTAGTGCGCTTGTGTTCGTTTGGCCGCGTGTGTTTACGGCGTGGGTACGATGCTTTCCAAGCCGTAATACTCGGCCATGCAGGCGTTCACCCAGAAGTTGGCCTCTTCGTGCAGGTCTTCCAAGCCATCTACGATCTCACGGGCCGCCACGCTGACCGTGTGCGCGCCCTGTGCCCGCGCCGCGAGCAGCTGTGCATGGCGCGCATCCCAATTCTGGGCGCGCTGCTGCAGGCCAGCTTCAAAGCTCAAAGGATGATCGAGACTGCTGGGGATGTAAGCACTAGCGCCCAGCAGCAGCGCGAGCGCCAGCCAACCAAGCAGCCAGCGTGCGGGCAGCCCGCCTGCGGGCAGCACGCCTGCGGGCAGCACGCCTGCGGATAGCACGCTGCGCGCCGCATTGCCTAGCCATATCGCGCCCGCAACCAACCCGCTCAGCAAGGCGAACAGGGCGATCGATTGGGCGCGTTCGGCTGGGTACTGCAAACCGGCGTACACACTGGGGGCGATGGCGCACGCCACCAGGCCGAAGGTGAGGAAGGCCCCCAGAACCAGCCCGCGGGTGGTAGCCGCCAGGTTGCGCGGCCTCAGTGGCAGCACGGGCAGCGCCCCGAACGCGAACGCCGTGGCACTCAGCACCAAGCTGGGCAGCGGGCGTGAGCCTAGAGTGGCACGGATGAAATCATAGCTAAAGCGCAGCGTATACAGCAGCAGGTCGGCCAGGCTATCGGGCGGAGGCAACTCGGCCTGGCGCCAGGCATTGGCCGGCGCGGTGGCCATCAACGCCATCGCCGCCAGCGAGCCCAGCAGGCTGCCGAGCAACACCGGGCGCACGGCACGCTGCGCAAAAATGAAGCTGGCACCCAGCGCCAGCAGCAGCGCGCCGGTCTGGAAGGCAGCATAGGTTTCAGAGAGCCCAGCGGCCAGGAAACTCAGCAGCGTTGCGCCAGCCAGCCACAGCGCTGGCCGGCGTGGCGTGCCGCCGCGCCAGATCCAGCCCACCAGGCTCAGTAGCAGCAAGCCGGGAATGATCGGGAAGGTGTAGTGCAGGGTGCCCATGCGCCAGAACAAGGCTTGCATCAGGCTGGGGAGCATGAGCACATAAAAGAATACGAACAGTAGCGCCGCCAGCCAGCGAGCCCTGCCCGCGCCCGGCCACAGCGTGCGCAACGCCACATAGCTGGCCAGTACCAGCAGGGCGATGGTGATGCCCGGCAGCCAGGCCGGGCCGTATGGTCCGAGCACAGTGTCGCTGAGGCGCACCAGCAGCAAGGTAGCGAAGCGGTTGCCGCTGGTCTCGCGCCAGAACAGCATGTCTTGCGGAATGGGGTGGGCTTGCACCGCGGCCGAGTAGCAGAAATCATCGGCCCACAGCCGGGCCGAGCGGCCCACCCAGGCGAAGACCGCCAGCGAGGCCAGGGTCAGGATGGCTAACAGGGCTAGTACAAAGCTGACGCTACGGCGGCTGGGGCCAGCCATCTTATTCGCCCAGTGCCTGGCGGGCTGCCAGCAGCCCCGGCAAGCCAGTCAGCCCGCCGCCGGGGTGGGCGCCCGCGCCGCAGAGGTACAGGCCCTGCGGTGCCGGCGTGCCGAGGCGGTAGCCGATGGTGCCCGGAATGGGGCGCTGCAGCAGCAATTGGTCCAAGCCCATCTGGCCGTGCATCTCGCTGCCGCCCGCCAAGCCGTAGTCGCTCTCATAGTCCAACGGCGTGATCACGCGGCGCGCTTCTACTAATGTGCGCAGGTTGGGGGCGTATTCGGCCAGCGTGTCCAGCGCCAGGTCGCCCAGGCGCTCACGTTGTGCATCCCAATCGCTTTCTGCCAGCGAATAGGGCGCATAGCGCACGGTGACGGAGAGGGTGTGCTTGTGGGCGGGCGCCAAGCTGCTATCCAAGAGCGTGGGGATGCGCGCCATCAGCACGGGCTTGGCTGAGAGGCGGCCATGCTTGGCATTGTCATAGGCTTGCTCGGCGTAATCCAAACTGGGGCTGATGAGGATGTCGCCCTGCAGCCGTTCCGGCTGGCCGGCGGCTGCCAGGAACTGCGGCAGGCCGCTGAGCGCAAAGTGCACTGTGGCGCTGCTGCCGCGCAGCTTAAGGCTGCGCAAGCGGCGGTACATACGCGGCTGCAGTTGTGCCGCGCCCAATAGTTTCAGATAAGTAGTATGCGGGTCGGCATTGGAGAGCACCTGGGGTGCGGTGAGCTGCTCGCCGCCTTCAAGCTCCACGCCGTACACGCGGCCATCTTTCAACAGAATGCGCATTACGCTGGCATCCGTGCGGATCTCGGCGCCATGCTCCTGCGCCTCGGCGGCCAGCCCAGCGCTCACTGCGCCCACGCCGCCCACCACCGCGCGTTGCTGCAAACCGCCCATGTGCTGGTACAGCAGCATGAAGGCAGTGCCGCTGGCGCGTGGGCCTTGCATTACGCCGGTGGTGGCATAGGCCGCATACAAGCCCTTGATGGCTTCAGTTTCAAAGTGTTCGTTCAGCCAGGTAGCCGCGCCCATCGGCAGCACGCGCATGAAATCCATCATGTCGCCGCCGCCCAAGCGGCGCAGCTCCAGCGCCAGCCGCGCCCAGCCCCACAGCACACGCGCCGGGTTCTCGGTCAGGCTGGGCGGGCGCAAGTGCGCCATCTTGGAGAGCACGCCGGAAAAGCGTTCCAGTTGGCGGGCGTACTCCCAGTAGGCGCGCGCATCGTTGGCAGAATGGGTAGCCAGCTCCATGGCGGTGCGCTCGGTGCTGCGCCAGATGGTGACGGCGCTCTCGTCTAGTTGCGGCGCAAAGGCGCGCACCTCAGGCTCCACGAAGTGCAGCGCGTCTTTGCCTAGCAGCGCCAACACATCCGCCGGCAGCAGGTTGGCATTCGGTGCGCCAGTGTTGAAGTGGAAGCCGGGAATCAACTCCTCAGTGCTGGCGGCGCCGCCCAATTGGCCGCGGCGTTCCAGCACCAGCACGCGGCGGCCAGCACGCGCCAGCACCAGCGCCGAGACCAAGCCGTTGTGCCCGCCGCCGATGATGATTGCATCGTAGTTGGCTTGCGCGCTCATACCAACACCTTGCCGGCGTCTTTGAGGATCTCAATGGCGGCCAGGCGCCCCGGTGCGCCGGTGATGCCGCCGCCCGGGTGCGTGCCGGAGCCGCACTGGTAGTAGTTGGCGATGGGTGTGCGGTATTGCGCCCAGCCGGGGGCGGGCCGCAGGAAGAACAGCTGCGACAAACTGAGCTCGCCCTGGAAGATGTTGCCGCCGCTCATGCCGATGGTCTGCTCAATATCCCACGGCGAAAGCACCTGGCGGTGCAAGATCATGTTCTTCAAGTTGGGCATGTACTCACTCAGCGTATTCACCACCGCATCGCCAAAGGCTTCGCGCTGGCTGTTCCAGTCACCCTCAGCCAGTTGGTAGGGGGCGTATTGTACGAAGCACGACATGACGTGCTTGCCCGGAGGGGCCATGCCGGGGTCAATGGCAGAGGGCAGGATGATGTCAATATACGGCTTCTGCGCAAAGCGGCCGTACTTGGCTTCGTCGTAGGCACGCTCAATGTAATTCACGCTGGGGCTGATCGAGATGGCGCCGCGCATGTGCTCGCCGAAACCAGGCAGGCAACTCAACTCTGGCATGCCGTCCAAGGCTAAGTTCACCTTGCCAGACGAGCCATACGAGTCGAACTTACTCACACGCTGCACCAAATCGCTGGGCAGCTCATTTTGGTTTACCAGCTTGAGGAAGGTGAGTTTGGGGTCCAGGCTGGAGATAATGCGTTTGGCATAGATCTCCTCGCCGTTTTGCAGCGCGACGCCCACGGCGCGCCCATTGCGCGTGATGACCTGCGCCACGCGTGCTTCAGTACGTAACTCCGCACCGAGCGCACGCGCCGAGCTGGCGATGGCCTCGGCCACGCCGCCCGTGCCGCCGCGGGCAAAGCCCCAGGCGCGGAACACGCCATCGATCTCGCCCATGTAGTGATGCAGCAGCACATAGGCGCTGCCCGGTGAGCGCGGGCCGAGGAAGGTGCCGATGATGCCACTCGCCGATAGCGTGGCCACCAGCGGGTCCGTCTCAAACCACTCCTCAAGGAAATCGGCCGAGCTCATCGTCATCAACTTGGCCAGCGTATAGATGTTCTCTTCGCCCAGGCCGAGGAAATGCTTGCCCAGCTTGAGCAGCGCCATCAGCTCGCGCGGATGGAACGAGGTCGGGTCGGGTGGGCGGATGCCAAGAATGTACTTGACCGCCTTGGCCATGTGATACATGGCGTAGCTGTACTCGCGGTAGGCCTCCGCATCGCGGGTGGAGAATTGGCTGATGCTGCGGAAGGTGGCTGCCGAGTCCGGCCCGCGGTAAATGTAGCGGCCATCCGGCAGCGGCGTGATCGTCGATTCCAGCGGCAGCATGGTCAACCCGTGGCGCACCAGTTGCAGCTCACGGATGATCTCCGGGCGCATCAAGCTGACCACATACGAGAACACGCTGAACTTGAAGCCTGGGTAGATCTCTTCGCTCACCGTGGCGCCGCCCAATACGTGGCGTTGTTCCAATACCAGCGTTTTCAGCCCGGCACGTGAGAGGTAGGCGGCGTTGACCAAGCCGTTGTGCCCACCGCCAATGACGATGGCATCGTACTGTGCTTGCTTAGCCATTGGGCAGCGCTCGTTTCTGTGCTGGGTTGTAGAAAGGCATCTTGCTTACCGTGGCGCCGGCGCGCTTGCGCTCGTACTCTACGGTGATTTCAAATTCAAGCGGAGTGCCCAGCGCGGCGTATTCGCTGCGCACGGTGGCGAGGGCGATGTATTTTTTGAGGATGGGCGAGAACACCATGCTGGTGGCTTGGCCCACATGCTGGCCGCCGGCGTACACGGGCACCGCCGTGCGGCTGGCGCGGCCCGCCACCTGCGGCGGCAGGTTGGCCTCGCCGAACAGGCGCTCTAGGTCATACCAATCCACTTCCAGGCCAACCAAACTGCGCGGCGTGCCTGCGGCGTGCTCGGCCAGCAGTGCCTGCTTGCCGATGAAGTCACCCTTGTCCAGGTCTACCGCCCAGCCCAGGCCAATCTCATACGGGCTGCTCTGCTGCTCTGGGATGCGGGCGTGCAGGGTACTGCTGTAGTCCACCTCGATCAACAGCAAGCCAGCCTCCACGCGCAGAATATCCAGCGCGGCCAGCCCCAACGGCATGATGCCGTAGCCGGCGCCGGCCTGCATCACTGCGTCCCACAGGGCGGGGGCGTGCTCGGCAGGCGTCCACAACTCATAGCCCAGGTCACCGGTGTAGCCGGTGCGCGTGATGGTGAGTGGGGCGCCGTTGAACTCCGTTTGGCGCAGGTTGTAATAACGTAGGGTTTCTAGTTTGAGATTCGAGAATAGAGATTTGAGAATGGGGTAGCTGTTTGGTCCTTGCAGCGCTAACGCGGCCAGCTCGGTCGAGACATCGCGCAGCTCAACATCCAGCCCGTAGCCTACATCCTGCAACCAGCGCAGGCTTGGGTCGGCCGCCGTCAGACGGAAGTGGTCCTTGCCTAGGCGAGCCAGCGTGCCATCGTCGATGACCTTACCGTCCTCATCGCACCACGGCGTGTACAGCACTTGGCCCACGCGGCTCTTGGCCACGTTGCGCGTGACCATGCGGTCAAGCAAGCGCTCAGCGTCTGCACCACGGATTTCGTATTTATAGAGGGGCGAAGCATCCATCAGCCCCGCGGCATTGCGCACGGCGTAGTACTCCACTTCGTGGCTGGGGCCGTAGGTGATGGCGGAGAAGTAGCCGGACCAGTCTCGCCATTCTTGCGTAGTGCACAGGGCGGCGGTGCGGCTATAGAGTGGTGAGGGGATCGGCATGGGCGGATTATAAATCGAGTAACTCGTGAGCAGTCAACCAGGTATCAAGAGTGATTGAGGAGTAATCGTCATCGCATTTTTCTTGATCTCCGTACCCTGCTTATCCCCTTACAAAAAAAAGCCTCCGCATGTGCGGAGGCTTTTTTTGAGCGGTCTCGACGGGATTCGAACCCGCGGTCTCTGCCTTGACAGGGCAGCGTGTTGAACCAGGCTACACCACGAGACCGTTAACGGCAGGAGTTTATCACATGCCTACGCGCACAGTCAAGCACATCCGCGCCAATCGCAGATGATAAGATTCGGGCCTATGCCCGCTCGCCAAAAGATCATCATCGCGTTGTTGCTCATGCTCTCGCTGGCGCTGCTGGCGGCCTTCTGGCGGCCCAACCAAGCCGCCTCGCAAGACCTCGCCATGGTGTTGGCGTTCGAAGCCGACGAGGCCGTGCCGTTTCCCTATGTGCGCGATATGCTCCAACCGCGCGACACGCTTAAGCACACCGTCGCCAATTTCTTCGCCTACGATTATTACTTCTACGGCTTTCCCCATTTTGCCTATTCCGCGCTGGCGCTCCTGCCGCTGCAGCTCACCCAGCAGATCGACAGCATTCCGCTGGCAATGGGGGTGCTGCGCACCGTAGTCAGCACCTTGCCCATGCTGGCGGCGATCGCCGTGCTGGTCTATTTGCAAACCGGTTTCCGCGATGCCCGCGCTTTGCTGCTGTTTGCGCTGCTGGCGGCGGTGCCCGCGGTGGTGCAGAACAACTTCTGGTGGCACCCCGATAGTTTGGCGATCTTGTTAGCCACGCTCACGCTGTTCTTCCTGGTGCGCGACGATCTGCGCCTGGGCGGCAACTTTTATCTGGCCGCGCTGGCTTGTGGCGTGTGTGCTCAAACCAAGCTGATCGGCGTGTACTTCTTTTTAGCCATAGCGCTGTACCTATGGTGGAGCTGGCGTGCTGGCCTGCCGCTGCGCCGCGTGCTGCTGGCTGCGCTCGGCTTCTTAGCCGTGATGGTGCTGGCCTTCTTCGCCAGCAACCCGATCCTCATCTACCCTGGGGCGCGGGCGCAGTACTGGCAAACTCTGCAGGCCCAAAGCCGCCTGCTCGCCGATGGCTACGAGGTGTTTTACGCCCCCAGCCTGGCGCACAACCTGGAGATTCTGCGCCAGTACTACGGCGGCTGGCTGCTGCTGGCGGCCACGCTGGCTACTAGCGTCTGGGCGGCCTGGCGCGGGCCGCGCCCGCTGCTGCACCGCCTGATCCTGGCCTGGGTGCTGCCGCTCTCCATATTTGTCTTTGGCTTCTCGTTCCTCAAGTACCAGTACTGGCTGCCCGCCGCCTTGCCGCTGCTTTCCAGCTTGGTGATCGTGCTGCCTGGTGGGTGGGGCGAGCTGCGCAGTTGGTGGCGGGAACGCCGGCCCTGGGCGCTGGCGGCGTTGGTGCTCGCGCTCTTCGCGGCCTATTCGCTGGTTGGCTTTGTGCAAAACTCGGCCCAGCGCTACCAGTTGCAAATGGCGCGTGAGGCGCGCAATCCGGCACTGGCCTTCTTCGCCGAAGCCGAGGCGGCCTTGAGCGCCTTGCCAGCTTCCAGCTATCGCGTGTATGCCGATGTGAACCTATATATTCCTGACCGGCTAGGCTGGCGGCGTACCGGACGCTTTGAAACTCTCGATCATGCTTATTTTGAAGACAATGAGTTCGATCTGGCGTTCATCAGCCAAACGCGCATTTGGGATTACCTGAATGAGGACGTGGTGGGCATTGACCCCGTGGGTTTTGCCGCCAGCCAGGCCTTTTACCGCCAGGTCGATCGAGGAGAGTTGGAAGGCTACACCTTGCTGCTGCGTAGCGCGCCGATGGGGATGGTGTTTGTGCGCGATGCACTCTATGCCCAATTTTTCGCCAGCAACCTGCCAGCGCAATAAAAAAGCGGGCTTTTAGCCCGCTTTTTGTCTTCTACTAACTTGCTGCCAGCTTCTCAAAATCTTCTGGCGTGCCCAAGGCGATGCCAACCGCGTCAGGGTCGATGCGCTTAAGCAAGCCAGTGAGCACATTGCCTGTACCCAACTCAACGAACGTATTCACGCCCGCGGCACGCAGCGCCTGGATGGTTTCCGTCCAGCGCACGCGGCTGGTCAGCTGCGCTTCCAGGTCGGCACGCAGGGCGGCCGCATCCGCCAGCGGCGCGGCGCTCACGTTGCCGATCAGCGGGGTGGTGGGGTTGGTGATGTGCGCCGCCGCCACCGCCGCATTGAAGCCGGCTTGCGCCGTGGCCATCAACGCCGAATGAGCAGCGATGCTCACCGGCAGGGGCAGGGCGCGCTTGGCACCGGCTGCCTTGGCGGCCAGCATGGCGCGTTCCACCGCGGCCGCATGGCCACTGATCACCACCTGGCCTGGGCAGTTGTCGTTGGCCACTTGTACCGTCTCGTCAGCTGTGCTGGCTTCGGCACAAATTGCATCTAGCGAGGGGATATCCAGTCCTAAAATCGCCGCCATGCCACCGGGTGCCAGAGTGCCAGCTTCCTTCATCAGCTCACCGCGGCGGCGCACCAACTGCACGCCTGCGGCATAGTCCAGCGCCCCGGCGGCCACCGCCGCGCTCAGTTCGCCCAGGCTGTGCCCGGCGACATAGGCGGGCACAAAGCCGGGCTGCTGCGCCTGCAGTACGCGCAGGGCCGCCAGCGAGTGCACAAACAGCGCCGGCTGCGTGTTCACCGTGTCGTTAAGTTCGGCCTCGGGACCGTCCCAGGCCAGCGCAGACAGCGCCAGGCCGAGCGTGGCATCGGCTTCCTCGAAGACCTGCTTGGCTTCTGGGTAGGCGTCGGCCAGTTCTTTGCCCATGCCCACTTTTTGTGAGCCTTGGCCGGGGAACAGGAATGCGGTGGTGTTAGCGTCTAGGATCATGGGCAAATTGTAGACGAAAATCTGCTGCGTCACTTGGTCCGATGGTCTGCTGGTCAACCAATCGACCAACAGACTAAATGACAAGCAATCTAGGTCAAATAAAAAGACCCACCGAATGGCGGGTCTCTTTGATTGCTTGCGTGCGCTTACTCGCGCTCGACCTTTACGACTTCGCGGCCCTTGTAGTAGCCGCAGTTGGCGCAGACCTGATGGGGCAGGCGCATCTGGCCGCAGTTGGAGCAGGTCACCGTCTGGCGGGCCTGCAGGGCGTCATGGGCGCGGCGGCGGTCACGGCGGCCCTTGGAATGCTTGCGTTTCGGAAGCGGTGTCATTTCAGCTAATCTCTCTTGGCTAGTAAACTCACAAAAGCGCCTGCGGTTTAGGCAGGCAAGTTGGGATTATACAGGGGCGGGGGTAGGGTGTCAAGAAGGCTGCTCTGCCAATTCTCGGCCTCAAGCTTTATATAATAGTGGTTGCCGTTTCCGTCCGAGGGCCGCCGCGCGGCAATAATTTCATAGATATCTCGGTCATCAAAGTAGATGAGCTTTTTGCTTGGGTGGATTGGGCTGTTTACAGGCCATGAAATCTCATCTATTGGAGTCTTGCCATCTGCTGCCATCAGGCCATCGCAAATCCCTGTGATGAAATTGTCTAAATCTCCATTTGTATTGCTGTCTGAATAGAGAATGAGCGTGAGTTTTAGCCTTCCGGTGAAGGAGCTGTGGCCGCCTAGCGCTTCATAGGCTTTTTCGCGTAGGGCAATTAGACGTGGAATTTCAGTAGCTTTACGCCACATTGAGTTTGCACCGTATTTCTTTGGTGGTAAGCCTTCCACAGTGAACTCAATCATGGCAGACATTACCGATCCAGCCCCTCGTCCTCGTAGCTCGCCACGTCGCCAATCGACTCCAGGTGCGTGAACACGGTGACGTCGCCGCTGAGCGCGGCGCGTACCGCTGCCTCCACACGCTCCAGTAGGCGGTGGCCGCGCGCCACCGTCCAGCCGCCCGGCACCAGCACGTGCAGCGAGACGAAGCTGCGTGCCCCGGATTGCCGCGTGCGCAAGGCGTGATACTGCACGCCCGCCGGTAGCTCGCCTGCGATGGCGCTGCGCACCGCCGCCAACTGCTCCGGCGGCAGCGCCGCATCCAGCAGCCCGGCGGCTGAGCTGCGCACGATCTTGACCCCGCTGTAGGTGATGTTAGCCGCCACCACCAGCGCAATAATGGGGTCGAGCACTTGCCAGCCGCTCAGTGCCACCAGGCCCACCGCCGCCAGCACGCCGGCCGAGGTCCACACATCGGTGAGCAAGTGCTGGGCGTTGGCCTCCAGGCTCGCAGAGTGGTGCGTGCGGGCGGCCCGACGCAGCACCAACGCCACCGCCAAGTTGATCAGCGAGGCCAATACCGAAACCGCCAGGCCGAGGCCAAAGGCTTCGATCGGGCGCGGGTTCATCAGGCCACGCACGGCGGTGTAGCCAATGCTGCCGGCCGCCAGCAGGATCAGCACACCTTCCACCACACTGGAGAAGTACTCGGCCTTGGTGTGGCCGTAGGCGTGCTCTTCATCGGGTGGGGCGGCGGCCAAGCTGAGCATGCCCAGCGCCAGCACCGCGCCGGCCAGGTTCACCAGCGATTCGAGCGCATCCGACAGCAGACCCACCGAGCCGGTAACCCAGTAGGCGGCGGCCTTGAGCCCAATCGTCACCAAGGCGGCGGCGATTGAGAGCCAGGCGTACTTAGTTAAGTTTGCGCGCGTTTCGCTTTGCATGGTCTGCGTCGACTAATTGACTAACTGACCAGTCGACTGGTCTGCTAGTCGCTTGGTTGTCTAGTTGTTCCCCACTTGGCTCTTCAAGTACGCCTCAATAAACCCGTTCAGCCGCCCATCCAGCACCGCCTGGCTGTTGCCTTCTTCGTACTCGGTGCGGTGGTCTTTCACCAGTTGGTAGGGGTGCAGCACGTACGAGCGAATTTGGCTGCCCCATTCGGCCTTCTGGTACGCACCGCGCAGCTCGGCCAATTCTTTGGCTTGCTCCCCTTCCAGCACTTCCAGCAAACGTGCCTTCAGCACGCGCATCGCATTCTCGCGGTTTTGCGTCTGCGAGCGTTCGTTCTGACAACTGGCCACAATGCCAGTTGGGATGTGGGTGATGCGCACGGCGGTATCGTTCTTCTGCACGTTCTGGCCGCCCGCGCCGCCGGAGCGGAAGGTGTCGATGCGCAGATCGTTAGGATTGATATCCAGGTCCACATCCTCCACCTGCGGCAGCACTTCCACCTGTGCAAAGGAGGTATGGCGGCGCTTGGCCGAGTCGAACGGCGAGAGGCGCACCAGGCGGTGCACGCCCTTCTCCGAGCGTAAGTAGCCATAGGCGTAAGGCCCGCTCACTGCGATAGTAACGCTCTTAATGCCGGCTTCTTCGCCCGGCGTGGTGTCGAGGATCTCGGTCTTGTAGCCCGCCTCTTCGGCCCAGCGCAGGTACATGCGCTGCAGCATCTCGGCCCAGTCTTGCGAGTCGGTGCCGCCGGCGCCGGCGTTGATGCTCAGCAGCGCTTCGCCTTCGTCGTAGTCGCCTGCCAGCAAGGTGCGCAGCTCGCGCTGCTCCACCTCGCGCGCGATGGCGCTGGCTTCGCTGTCCAGTTCACCGCGCAGGCTCTCATCGCCCAGCTCGGCCAGCTCGCGGTTATCGGCGATGCGTTGTTCCAGGCTGCGCCAGCTTTGGATGTTTTCACGCAGGCTGGCCACGCGTTTCATCAGTTGCTGCGCCTGGCTCGGGGTATCCCACAGATCCGGCGCAGCGGATTGCTCTTCAAGCTTGGCTAGTTCGGCTTCTTGTCTGGGTAAGTCAAAGACGCTCCAGCAGGGATTGGATGCGGGCCTGAGCGTCAGATAAGCGGTCGATGATGTCTTGCATGGGGTAATTATAGCGTTCAGCGATTAGCTTTCAGCGCTCAGCTGTCTGCGAGAATTTGGCTGATTGCTGAGTGCTGATAGCTATAATTAACTCATGCCCAAGCAATCAAGCGCACTCTCACACCTCGACCCCTCCGGCAACGCCCGCATGGTCGATGTTGGCGACAAAAGCATCACCGAGCGCACCGCGGTGGCCGCGGGCGAGGTACGCATGCGGCCAGACACGCTGGCGCTAGTGCGTACTGGGCAGCTCAAGAAGGGCGATGTGCTCACCGTGGCCCAGGTAGCCGGCATCCAGGCCGCCAAGCGCACCGCTGAACTGATCCCCTTCTGCCATCCGTTGCCGCTGGAGCACATCTCACTGGAGTTTGAGCTCGACGATGCGCTGCCGGGCATCCGCATCCGCGCCACGGCGCGCACCCGCGGCAAGACCGGCGTCGAGATGGAAGCGCTCACCGCCGTTTCCGTAGCGGCCCTCACCATCTACGATATGGCCAAGGCCGCCGAGAAGAGCATGTACATTGAGAACATCCGCCTGGTCAGCAAGACGGGTGGGGCAGGTGGGGAGTATCGAGAGGCGAGTGAGTAGTGAATAGTAAGCAGTGAACAGTGAACAGTGAACAGTAGTACTGATTACAGCTCACTGATTACAACTCACTGATTACTGCTCACTCATCACTCATCACGGAGTACTCTTCACTGAATGTGCCATGAACGAAAAATGGGAACGCCGCGAGGCCAAACTTGAAAAGAAGAAGCACGGCATGCGCGTAACAGGCCGCAGCGTATTCACCTTACAGGAGATGCAGCGCAAGCGTGCCGAGGTGGCACAAGCACAGCCGCCGGCTAAACTCGCGCTTACCCTGCACCGTAAAAAGAAGCGCCCATGATCACCGTCACTGTATTGTTCTTCGCCACATTGCGGGAACGCGCCGGGGTGTTGCAAGCCAGCTTGCAACTGCCCGCAGGTAGCGATGTGGCGGCCTTCAAACAGGCCCTCTTCGCTGCCTATCCGCAGTTGGCGCCGCACGCCAAGGCCATCTTGGTGGCGATCAACAAGGAATTTGCCTTCGATGCCGACCCGGTGCCAGACGGCGCTGAGATAGCCCTGTTCCCGCCGGTGAGCGGCGGCTCTGGCGCGCCGCCCACGCAGCTCACCATCACCGAAGACGCGCTGGATCTCAACGCCATGCTGGCCAGCATCACGCTGCCCAGCACCGGCGCCGCCTGCTTCTTCAGCGGCATGGTGCGCGCCGAAACCACGCGCGGCGAGCCGCACAGCACGCAGCACCTCGTGACACAGCATCTTGTGTACGAGGCCTACGTTCCGATGGCCGAGGCCAAGCTGGCCCAGGTAGCTGCCGAAATTCGCCTGCGCTGGCCCGCCGTCGAGGGCATCGCCATCGCTCAGCGCATCGGCACGCTGCAGCCCGGCACACCCACCGTGCTCATCGCCTGCACCGCCGCCCACCGTGACAGTGGTGTCTTCGAAGCCGCTCGCTATGGCATCGACCGCCTCAAAGAAATTGTGCCCATCTGGAAAAAAGAGGTCGGCCCGCACGGTGAAGAGTGGGTGGAAGGGGAATACCTTCCAACGGAAAGTGATTAGCAGTTGACTAGTCAACTAGTCGACTAGTCAACTGACCCAAGCAAGCGATTGCCATTACTATTCATCATGATGACGACCTACTCCTGCACCAACTGCCGCCGCCCATACCCCGAGACTGGCGCCCCGCATCGCTGCCTGCACTGTGGCGGCGTGTTCAGCCTGCAGGGTGAGCTAGCCTACGCGCCACCCGAGAGCAGCCAGCCCGGGCTATGGCGCTACCGCGCCAGCTTCGGGCCGCCCGCCTCGGCCGAGGCGGTCTATCTCGGCGAGGGCAACACCCCGCTGGTGCCGGGCGCCGCCTTCGGCAAGCGCCTGGCCTTCAAGCTGGAGTATCTCAATCCCACCGGCTCCTACAAGGATCGCGGTTCAGCGCCGCTGCTCAGCTTCCTGCGCGCCCGCGGCGTCACCTCCGCTATCGAAGATTCCTCCGGCAACGCCGGCGCCTCCTTCGCCGCCTATGCCGCCCGCGCCGCCATTGCTGCGCGCGTCTTCGTGCCAGACTCAGCCTCCGGCCCCAAGCGCGCCCAGATCGAAGCCTATGGCGCTGAACTGGTCAGCATCCTTGGCCCGCGCTCCGCGGCGGCCCTCGCCGTTCAGCGCGCCGCCGAGGACGGCGAAACCTATGCCAGCCACGCCTACATGCCCTTCGGGCTGCCGGGCATCGCCACCATCGCCTATGAGCTCTATGAGCAGCTCGGCGGCCAGGCACCGGGCTGCGTGATCGCCCCGGTGGGCCACGGCAGCCTGCTGCTCGGCATTGCGCGCGGCTTCGCCGCTCTCCAAGCCGCCGGCCTCATTCAACGCCTGCCTGTACTCATCGGCGTGCAAGCGCGTGCCTGCGCGCCGCTGTGGGCGCTCAGCACGCAAGGCCCCGCCGGCCTGGCCTGGGTCACCGAGGGCCAAACCCTGGCCGAAGGCGTGCGCGTGCACCAGCCTGTGCGCGGCGATGAGTTGCTGCGCGCCGTACAGGTCAGCGGCGGCCAGTTCCTCGCCGTAGACGAAGGCGAGATCCAACCCGCCCGCGACGCACTGGCTCGTGCAGGGTTATTTGTAGAGCCAACCTCTGCGATTGTGTGGGCAGGGTTGGGGCAGCTATCCACCTTGGCACACTTTGCCGATCTCCCCGGCCCGATCGCACTGATTCTCAGCGGGTCTGGTTTGAAAGCGCCGTAAGAGAGGAATTGAGGTATCACATGGAAAAAGTCGTCATCACGGGTTTGGGCACGGTCAACCCCTTGGGCAACACCGTAGAGCAGACGTGGAAAAATGTCACCAACGGAGTGTCTGGCGTAGGCCCGATCACCTGCTTTGATGCGTCCGACTTTTTGGTCAAGATCGCCTGCGAAGTCAAGGACTTCGATGCCAGCCAATACATGGATGTGCGCGAAACCCGCCGCCGTGATCGCTACCAGCTCTTCGGCGCGGGTGCCGCCGCCCAGGCCATGCACAGCTCCGGCCTGGAGATTACCGAGAGCAACGCGCCGCGCGTCGGCAGCATCATCTCTGCCGCCATCGGCGGCATTGGGGCGTTGGAATCCGGTGTGCTCGATATCGCCGCCGGCGGCCCGCGCCGCGTCAGCCCCTTCCTCATCCCCATGCTCATGCCCAACGGAGCCGCTGGCTTGGCCAGCATTGATCACGGCCCCAAGGGGCCGGCACTCTCGGTGGCCTCCGCCTGTGCCTCCGGCCAGGATGGTATTGGCATGGCCTGGACGCTGATCCGCGCCGGGGTCATCGACGCCGCTTTTGCTGGCGCCGCCGAGGCCACCATCACCAGCGTGGCCATCGCTTCGTTTGACCGCATGCAGGCTATGTCGCGCAAGGCGCCCAGCGAGGCCACCCCGCGCCCCTTCGATAAAAATCGTGACGGCTTCGTAATGGGCGAGGGCGCCGCGGTAATGATGATCGAAAGCGAAAGCCACGCCAAACGCCGCGGCGCCAACATCATCGCCGAGCTGGCCGGCTACGCCTCCTCGGCCGATGCCAGCCACATCACCGCGCCGTCACCCACCGGGGCAGGCGGGGCGCAAGCCATCAAGGCTGCGCTCAACATTGCCGGCGTCAATCCCGATGAGGTTGGCTACATTAGTGCTCACGGCACGGGTACGCCGCTCAACGATGCCTCCGAAACCGCCGCGATCAAATCGGCCTTTGGCCAGCAGGCCTACAACATCCCCATCTCCTCCACCAAGTCGATGACCGGGCACATGATGGGCGCCACCGGAGCGCTGGAGACGATCTTCTGCGCCCTGGCCGTGCGCGAGGGCGTCTTGCCGCCCACCATCAACTACGAAGAGCCCGATCCGGAATGCGATCTGGATTACATCCCCAACCAGGCTCGCCAGGCCAACATCAAAGTGGCCATCACCAATGCCTTCGGCTTTGGCGGCCACAATGCCGTCCTCGTTTTACGAAAATACGAATAAAATACTCCCCGGTTAGGAACTAGCGGATCGCCAGCCACCCACATCGCGTTGTGGGGTGGCTAGCGTTCCTTCAGTTCCGGAAGGAAGGTGTAGGGTATGCACAACGGCCCTCAACAAGCCCCGGAGCGGGAAGATCCCCACGGCTTTGCCGCGCGGGTGGGGCTGCATTTCACTGATTCACGTTTGCTGGTCAGCGCGCTGACCCATCGCTCATACCTCAACGAGAATCCCGACGCGCTGGTGGATAACGAGCGCCTCGAGTTTCTCGGCGATGCCGTGCTCGATTTCATCGTCGGCGCCTGGCTCTTTCAGCAGTTCCCGGTGATGCCCGAAGGCGAGATGACCCGCCTGCGGGCCAGCCTGGTGAGCACCGAACGCCTGGGCGAATTCGGCCGCCAGATCCAGATCAACCGTGCCCTGCGCATTGGCCATGGGGAAGAAGAAGGCGGCGGGCGCACGCGCACCTCGATGCTGTGCAATGCGTTTGAAGCCCTGGTCGGTGCGCTGTACCTGGATGGCAACATCCCCGCCGTGGAGCGCTTTCTGGCACCCATGCTCAGTGAGGCGATCGAGACCATCCTGGCCACCGAGGGCGACCGTGACCCGAAGAGCCTCTTGCAGGAATGGGTGCAGGCGCGCGGCCTGGGCGCACCGCGCTATGAGATTGTGGCCGAGCACGGGCCAGACCATGCCAAAGATTTTGAAGTAGACGTGCGCGTGCAAGGCCGTAGCCTGGCCACCGGCAAAGGCCGCAGCAAGCAGGCCGCCAGCAAAGCCGCCGCCCGCGCCGCCCTACGATTGCTTGAAACGGAAGAGATGGATCGCTAAGCGCGTGAAGACACTACGACTAAAGTCCCTGGAACTTAACGGCTACAAAACCTTTGCCAGCGCGCAAAATTTTGAATTTGGCGCCCCGATCACGGCCGTCGTCGGCCCCAACGGCTCCGGCAAATCCAACATTGCTGATTCGCTGCGCTGGGTGCTGGGCGAGCAGTCCTATGCCCTGCTGCGCGGCCGCAAAACCGAAGACATGATCTTCGCCGGCTCCGAATCGCGCCCCAAATCGGGCATGGCCAGCGTCACCATCACCTTCGATAACAGCGAGGGCTGGCTGCCCGTCGATTTTGCCGAAGTGGCCGTTACCCGCCGCGCCTATCGCGACGGGCAGAATGAATACCTCATCAACAACCAGAAGGTGCGCCTCAAAGATGTCAGCGAACTGCTCGCCGCCAGCGGCCTGTCGGAGCGCACCTATACCGTCATCGGCCAGGGCCTGGTGGATGCCGCGCTGACCCTGAAGTCAGATGAGCGCCGCCGCCTCTTCGAGGAGGCCGCCGGTATCGGCTTGTACCGTGACCGCAAGGAGCAATCGCTGCGCCGCCTGGATACCACCTTGCGCAACCTCGAGCGCGTCGAAGATATCCTCGCCGAGCTCAAGCCGCGCTTGCGCAGCTTGCAGCGCCAGGCCGAGCGCGCCGAAGAGTTTGCCACCCTGCGCGCCGATCTGCGCAACACCCTGCGCGAGTGGTACGGCTACCACTGGAACAAAGCCCAGGCCGAAATTCGCAATCTACGCCAGGATGCCGATCTGCATGAGCAAAATCTGGCCCAGGCCCGCCAAAAACAATTGCAACATAGCGAAGAAGTGAGCGGGCTGCGCACCAAAACTCAGGAGCTGCGCGTGCAGCTCAATGAATGGCACCGCAAACTGGCCGAGCTGCACGCCGGCCGCCAGGGCGCCAGCCGCGATCTGGCGGTGGCCGATGAGCGCGAACGCGCCCTTGGCGAGCGCCGCAAGGCCCTGGAAGAAGAGCGCCAGCGCGTCGAGAGCGAGCTGGGTGGCCTGCGCGCGCGCCTGAAGGAAGCCGAGCAGGACGCGGCGCGCTACGAAGAAGAGAGCGCCGAGGCCCAAAAGAAGCTCGATGAAGCCCGTGCCGTGCTGCAAAGCAAGCAGGGCGCCAAGCAAGAGCAGGAAGCCAAAACCCGTGCCGCCCGCGAGCGCGTCGTCGAGCTCCAGGCGCAAATTGCCAATTCACGCGCCCAGCGCGAGATGCTGCTCTCCAGCCTCGAACGCCGCAAGGTCGAGCTAGCCGAGTTGGCTGGCACGATCGCCAAAGTGCACAATGATATTGCCGAGCAGCAGGAAGCGACCCACAAACTGCAAGCCAAGGTTAGCGCCGCCGAAGCACGCTATCAGGAAGAGCAGCAGCGCGTCGAACAAGCTACGGCCCAACTGGCCCAGGCGCAGGAGCAGCTCAAGCAGCAAGAAGCCGCCCGCAACCAGTTGCAAACCCGCCAGGCACGCTTGACCGCCGAACTGGCCGGCCTGGAAGAAGCCAGCGCCGCGGGCTTCGCCGAAGGCGCCAAGCTGCTGTTGCAGGCCGCCAAAGAGCGCGGCCTGCAACTGGGCAAGGGTACCTTGGGCCGCGAGCTGCGCGTAGAGCCGCGCTACGAAGCTGCCATCGCCGCCGCCCTGGGCGCCTATGCCGATGGCGTATTGGTGGATGATCCCGAAGCCGCTCTCGGTTTGCTCGAGGGCGGCGAAACCTCGGCCGCCTTGCTACCACTCAGTGGCTTGGCGCCGGGGGCCCGCTTGCAGGCCAGCCCTGGCAATGGCCTGGTGGGCGTGGCGGCTGATCTGGTAGACGCGCCCGGCGAATTGCGCCGCGCCGTAGACGTTTTGCTCGGCCGGGTACTGGTGGCCGAGAGCCGCCAGGCCGCACCACGCCTGCTGGCGCAACACGCCGAAGCCACCCAGGCGGTTACGCTGCGCGGCGAAGTGTTCCACCGCAGCGGACCGATCGAGGTGCGCTCCGCCAAGGCGGCTGCCGCCGCGCTGGCGCGCCCGCGCCAGGCCCGTGAGCTGCGTGCCGAACTGGAGCAAACCGCCACCCAGTTAGCCCAGGCCGAGAGCGAAGCCAACCGCCTGGCCGAGCGCCAGGCCGAGCTTGACCTATCGCGTCAGGCCGCCCAACGCGAGCTGGAACTGGCCCAAACCGCCCTGGATCTGGCGCGGCGCGAAGGCCAAGGCCAACAAATGGAAGCGGATCAATTGCAGCGCCAGTTGGATTGGTTCCTCACCCAGCAGCGCACGCTGCAGGGTGAGCAAGCCACGGGCGAAGAAGCCGTGGCTACCCTGGCTGCCAAGGAAACCGAAATCGCCGCCCATGTGGATGCCGCCGAAGCGGAATTTGAAAGTGAGATGGCGGTAGCCGTCGAAGAGCCGGCCGAGGAACTGCACGCCCAGGTGGCGCATTGGGAAATGCGCCAGGCCGTCGGCCAGCGCGCCCAGCAGGAGGCGCAGCGTCGCGTCAGCGAGCGCCTGCAACTGCTGCAGCGTGCCGAAGCGCAGTTGGCCTCGCATCACGAGCGCGTGGCCGAGCTGGAGCAGCAGGTACAGGCGATCAGCGCCGAGAAACAGCACCTCAGCCAGCAAGAAGGCGTGGTTGGCGCGGAGATCGAAGCGTTGCAGGTGCAGATCGCTCCCACGGAAACCGAGCTGGCCGCGGCGGATGCCGCCCAGCTGGAGGCTCAAAAGAACGAAACCGGCGCATTGCAAGCCCTCAGCAGCGCTGAGCGCAACAACACCCAGGCGCAAATTTTGCTGGCCCGCCAACAGGAGGCGCTGGAAACCCTGCGCGGCCGCATCGAAGACGATTTTGGCCTGGTGAACTTTCAATACGATGAGATCGTCTCCGGTCCTACGCCGTTGCCGCTGGGCGAGCTGGTGGAGAAGCTACCGCTGGTGCAGGAGCTCTCGCCCGAGCTGGAGGAGATCCTCAAGCAGCAACGCAACCAGATCCGCCGCCTGGGCGCAGTGAACCCCGAGGCGCAAAAAGAGTACCTCGAGATCAAAGCCCGCGTCGAGAACATGGAGACTCAGGTCACCGATCTGCGCGCTGCCGAGGCGGATCTGAAGCAAGTCATCGCTGAGTTGGATGTGATGATGGAGAAGGAATTCCAGGTCACTTTCGAAAAGGTGGCCGCTGAATTCAAAGTCATCTTCAGCCGCTTGTTCAACGGTGGCTCGGCCAGCTTGCTGCTCACCGAGGCCGGCGAAGGCGGCCAGACCGGCATTGACATCGAGGCGCGCCTGCCCGGCAAGCGCACCCAGCGCCTGGCGCTGCTCTCCGGCGGCGAACGCAGCCTCACGGCCGCCGCGCTGGTCTTCGCGCTGCTCAAGGCTTCGCCTACGCCCTTCTGCGTGATGGATGAAGTGGACGCGATGTTGGATGAAGCCAACGTCGGCCGCTTTACCGAAGTGCTCAAGGAGCTGAGCCAGGAAACCCAGTTTGTGGTCATCACCCACAACCGCAACACGGTGCAGGCCGCTGACGTGATCTACGGCATCACCATGGGGCGCGATACCGCCAGCCAGGTGATCAGCCTGCGCCTCGACGAAGTAGACGAGCGCTATTCGCGCTAACCTTGCCGTGCAACCACCGCGGCGGCGCAACGTATAGTGATAGATGGGCGCTTTCGCTCAAGGTGATTGAAACGAGGTGAATGATGACTAATGCTTCAGGGCGGCCGCTGCGCCGCTTGCGTAACGACCGTGTTTTTGCTGGGGTGTGTGGCGGCTTAGGCGCCTTCTTCGGCATCAGCCCGTTCTGGTTCCGCCTGGCATTTGTGATCGCCTTCCTGCCGGGCGGTGTACCGGGCTTGCTGCTCTACATCATCGGCTGGGCGGTCATTCCGGTCGAGTAAGCGCGATGTGCACAAAAAAAGCCGCTCCTTATGGAGCGGCTTTTTTGTTCGTGTGCTTACTGGCTAGCCGTTCAGATCCGGCTTGTCTGGGGTGGCTGCTTTCCAGCGCTCCCCGATGATCTCCCAGTCGTATTGCTCACGCAATTCGGCCAGGTAGGCGTTCAGCGCATCTTCTACGCGCTGGTTGAAGTCGGTCTCGCTCATCGGCTGCTCCTGGTGGCCGAGCACCTGGATCACATGCCAGCCGAAGTCGGTCTGCACCACTTCGCTGGTGCTGCCCACTGGCAGAGCGAAAGCGGCTTCCTCGAACGGCTCTACCATGCGCCCCCGCGGGAACCAGCCCAGGTCACCACCGATGTTCTTGCTGCCCGTGTCCAGCGAGACTTCGCTGGCTACGCTAGCGAAGTCTTCGCCCGCGGCCAGGCGGGCCAGCACTTCGATCGCTTCCTGCTGGGTGGCCACCAGAATATGGCGTGCCCACACCTGGTCTTCGCTGTTGGCTACGGTGGGCTCAAATTTTTGGCGATAGGCCTGGCGCAGCAGGTTGGCGTACACCAGCTCGCGGATCGCTTGCTCGTCTACCCCTTCGCCAGCCTGGGTGGTGAAGTACTCGCTTAGTAGCTGGCGGTAGCCTTCTTCGTTCACCGGCGTGGCGCTGGGGACCGGGGTGGCATTGCTGCTGGCGCTCGTGGCGGTTGGCTGCACGGTGGCGGTTGCCGCTTCCTCCGCGCTGGGGGTAATACCCAGCAAGCTTTGCTGCGTGGCGTTCAGCGTAGCGGTGGCGTACGGCGTGCGCGTCGGCTGGCTGGTTGGCGTTCCCTGGGGAAAGTAGCCAAAGTAGCTCTGCAGCTCGCGTTCCACGTCGGCTTCGCTGATCTCAATGCCATTGTCGGCGGCGGCCAGCTTAAGCAGCTCGTCATCGATCAGCTCGTTCAGCGTGCTTTCGCCCATCACCAGCGGCTGCAGGTCATACTGCATGCCCATCAACTGGGTAGACAGTTGCTGCTGAAAGCTGGGATCGGTGATCAGGCTCTGCATCTGGTAATACTGCATGAACAGGTTCACCACGCGGGTACGGTTGACGCGTACGCGTTGCTGATATTGCGCACCGCTGATCTCAACGCCTTCCACCCGGGCCAGTGTTTGGCGCGGCACGATGTATTTCTCATGGGCGTAGGCATAGCCCACCAGAGCCAGCACGATCACCACGATGGCGATCGTGCCGATGGTCAGCAGGCGGGTGATGAAACGGTCGCGCTCCGCGCCGATGAGAGTATTGGGGGTGAGGTTAAATGATTTCTTCATCTAGGTTGCTTTCTTGGCGCGTGTACTAAAAGGGAAACTCGTCATCCTCGTTTTGAGGAAGGCTGTCTTCGGGGAAGGGGGCTTCTGAATCCACATCCAGCTTTTCCTGGCGTTCACTCAGCATCAGGATCTCGCGTGCCACCACTTCCACGCTGCTGCGCGTGGTGCCGTGCTCGTCCTGCCAGCGGCGTGTCTTCAGGCGGCCTTCTACGTAGACCTGTTGCCCTTTTTTGAGGTACTGCTTGGCAAATTCAGCCAGCCCCGCCCAGGCCACAATCGTGAACCATTCGGTAGAGCGGCGCTTTTCGCCCTCGGGCGTGCTCCAGCTTTGATTGCTGGCCAGGCTAAAGTTGGCTACCGCCCGGTTACCGGGCGTGTAGCGCAACTCTGGGTCTCGGCCCAAATGGCCGATGAGCATCACTTTGTTGAGGCCGCGGCTCATGGTGCCTCGTTGCCGGGCTTACGCCTCGTCAACCGCCACGATCAGGAAGCGCATGATCGCCTCCTGCAGGCGGAACTGGCGCTCCAGCTCGGCACACTGGGTCGGGTCCATCTCGGTGTGCAGCAGCACATACTGGCCTTCGCCCTGCTTCTTGATCGGGTAAGCCAGCTTGCGCTTGCCCCACACATCGGTCTTTTCGATCGTGCCGCCGGGGGCGGTGATCCAGCCCTGCACCTGCTCGTTGAGCGCTTTGAACGCGTCACCATCGAGGTCAGGGTGAATGATATAGGTCACTTCATACTTGCGCATCGAATCTCCTTCTCATGGGCAAGCCCTTGGCTGCGCGGCCAAGGGCGAGTTGATTTAACCTGGCAATTTTAGCATAAATGCGGGAGAAGGGTGGCGGTGAGCAGGGCAGCAGCGCTTCCCTGAATCTTGTTGTCATCCCGAACGAGGCCGCTAGGCCGAGGAGGGATCCTTTAGGTCATACAAAAAGCCACCTTACAGTGCCTAAACCTGTAGGCACGCGTTGTCATTCCGAGCGAGGCCGTAAAGCCGAGCAGGGATCCGTGAAGTTGCTTCAAAAGATGCTTATCTTTTGCTGTGACCTAAAGGATCCCTCGCTACGCTCGGGATGACACTAAGTTGGGCTTATGCCAAAACCCAGCTTGCCGCTAGCTCAGACTTGCAGGAGCGTGGAATGTATAGACTCACAAACGTAGGGGCGGTCTCAGACCCGCCCCAGTATTGCGCTAAGCACAAAAAACGGCAGCCGCAGCATATGCTGCGGCTGCCGTTTTTGTATTACTTGCCTTTATTTCTAGCTCACCAGCCCTATCACGAAGTTGAGCGCATGCCAGTACATACGATAGGCCCAGTCGCCCCAGCTGGAGCTGGGCAGCAGCGGCGGGAAGACGTTGAGGCCCTCTTCGGGCTGGTCTACCCGCAGCCCGGCGCCGCTCACATCCCACAGGATGTCGGAGCCCGGCACGCCCAGTTGCGCCAGGAACGGATCCGGCTGCTGGCCGTTGTTGATCAACTGGTTGTCGTGGATGTAGATATCCTCGGGGCGGTCACCCACATCGATCTCATCCTTGGCGTAGGCGATCGTCAGGCTGAAGATACCGATGCCGCCGGTGTTGTTGTCCTTCACCGTGTTGCCATAGACTTCCACCTTGTCCGAGGCGATCAGGGCGATGCCCGTGCCCGGCGGCATGATCGCCGCGGCGGTGCCATCTTTGGCAAAGTTGCTGTGGTTGTTGGCTTCAATCAGGTTGTCGTACACCTGCGTGTTCAACGAAATGCGTGAGGTGAGATGTGGCAGCAGCACCACCAGGATGCCACAGGTATTGTTGTAGGCATGGTTGCCGTACAGCTCGGCGTTCACCGTGTTCTCCGCCTCAATGCCCAGCACGTTGCCGTGCACGATATTGTTGCGGATCACCACGTCTTCGCTCTGCCCGGCGTAGATGCCGGCATCATCGGCGCCGGTCACTTCGCTGTCTTCGATCAAAACGCCAGTGCTCTGCACCGGGTAGAGGCCGTAGGTGCCGGTCTTCTCGGCGTAGATGTGGTGCATGTGCACATTGGTCACGCCCTCCACGATCACGCCGTTATCGGTGTAGTTCTTCACATCCAGGTAGCCGATCTCGAAGTTGTTGCCGGAAGCGATCACCGCTTCGGTCAGCTTGTCTTCGCCATCCAGCACGGGGTTCTCGCCGGCGGCGTTGGGCACACCCAGAATGGTGATGTCGTTCAGGTCCACCACCACGCGTTCGTGATACAGGCCATAGGGGATCAGCACCGTATCGCCCGGGCGGGCGCGGTCCACCGCGGCCTGGATGGTTTCATCCGGCTGCACCACGATCTCCGCCCCGCTGCCATTGCTCACCGTCTCGCCGCTGCCGGGCGCATTGATCTCGGCAGCATTGTTGCGTTCCGGGTTTTCGATGCGCGTCACCACCGGCAGGCCGGAAGGCACTTCCGTGGGGATCTCGGGCAGTTGGCTCTCGTCCGTCAGGCTGTAGAGGAAGGCGATCAGATCGCTCTTTTCCTGATCAGTGAGCTCAAACGGGCGGATCAGCGGGTCAACGCCTTGCACGCCATCGGCACGGCCACCACCGCCGGCATAGAAGTCGATCACTTCTTCCAGGCTGGCAAAGATGCCGTTGTGCATGTAGGGCGCGCTGAGCACGATGTTGCGCAGCGTGGGCACCTTAAAGGCGCCATCGGGCGCATCGCCCACCGCCGAGCGGCCGGGGTCGTGCTCCTGGCCCTCGAGGTCAGCCACGCCGGTGATGCGGAAGGTGTCGTTGCCGAAGGTGGGCGCGGTGTGGCACTCAAAGCAGCGCGTGGCCGCCGAGCGGAACAGGGCGAAGCCGCGGCGCTGGCTAGCGGTCAGCGCTTGCAGATCGCCGGCGGCGTAGGCATCGAACGGGCTGTTTTGCGAGGTCAGCGTGCGCTCAAAAGCGGCCAGCGCGTGCTGCACCGTCTTTACGCTGATGCGCTGGCCGGGGAAGGCCGCATCGAACAGTTGCACATATTCCGGAATGGCTTCCAGTTCGGCTTCCAGCGCGCCGCGGTCGCTCACTTGCATTTCGTTGGGGTGTTCCAGCGGCACCAGCACCTGCTCTTCCAGCGAGGGGGCGCGCCCATCCCAGAAGAAGTGGGCGCTATAGGCCACGTTCCATAAGCTCAGCGCGTTGCGCTGAGTCTCGCCATCCACCCCTTGGGCGAGCTGGCGCCCATCGGCGAAGCCCAGATCCGGGTGGTGGCAACTGGCACAGCTCATCTCATTGTTGTCAGAGAGCACCGGGTCAAAGAACAGCAGGCGGCCCAGCGCCACCTTCTCGGCAGTCTGCGGGTTATCTACCGGAGAGTTGAGCTCCGGGAAGGCGCGCAGCAAACCGGTGGTGGAGGGCTGCACTGAGCTGGCCCCCGCGCCGTACACGGCCGGCACTTCATCGCGCGGCACGGGGCGGAAGGCGGCGACCAGCAAGGCCAGCGCGAGCAAGCCGAGCAGCGCCGCCAACACGCGCCCAATCCAGGTGAGTATGGTTTTAATCAAGCGAATATCTCCTCTTCTATGTGCTAACACTAACCCCGTGGGCTATTGGAGTGTCAGCAGAAACGCAACAATGGCATCCATTTCTTCGCCGGTGAGCGTGGTACCCCAGGTGCTCGGCATCAGGTTATCGAAGCCTGGCACCAGGTAGGCGCCCGGCGCCAGGATCGACTCCACAATGTAATCCTGGGCGCTCAGCCCCTCAATGCGTGTGCCCGCCCGCGTGGCGATGCCGGCCATCGCCGGGCCAACGATGGCGGCGTCACCCACAATGCTGTGACAGGCGCCGCAGTACTGGCTGAACAGGCGCTTGCCTTGTTCGGCTTGCGCACTGAGCGGCGCGTCGGCCGGCGGGCTGGCGGCCGGCTTTTCGCCGCAGGCGGCCAGCAGCAGGCTGAGTGCCGCCAGGCTGAGCGCGGCGCGGGTTACCACGTGAGCAGTTCGTCTATGCGTGTTCGTAAGGCCTCCACACTTGGAATGATAGTGTTCATCAACGCAATGTTGTATGGGATCAATGCGTCGGGCGTGGTTACCCGCGCCACGGGCGCATCAAGATAGGCAAAGGCTTCTTCGGCTATCGTGGCGGCGATCTCGCCGCCGAAGCCACCGGTGTGCGTGTCCTCGTGGGCGATGAGCACGCGCCCGGTCTTGCGCACCGAGGCCAGCACAGCGTCCTTATCCCACGGGGATACGGTGCGCAGGTCAAGGATCTCTACCTGGCCGGCGAACGGCTCGGCGGCTTCCAGGCAACGGTGCAGCATCTCGCCCCAGCTCACCACGGTGAGCTTAGCGCCGGCTTGCAGTACGGCCGCCTTGCCGAAGGGCAGGGCGTAGTCGTCGCCCGGATAGGGGCGGCGCGAGGGCGGCGTGTCGTATAGCGCACGGTGTTCCAGGAATATCGTCGGGTCTTGGCCGCGTAGCGCGGCACGTAGCAGGCCTACTGCATCGGCAGCGTTGGAGGGCATCGCCACGCGCCAACCCAGGCTGTGCGCGTAGATGGCCTCGCCCGAGACGGAGTGCCACGGATCGCCAGTCTTCTTGCTGTAGCCGACGGGGATGCGGATCACCATCGGCACGGCGAATTTGCCGTGCGTGCGCCAGCGCACCCAGCCTGTGTCATTAATTTGCTCGGTGGCCGGGTCTGCATATTTGCGGAACTGAATTTCTGGCAGGGCGGTCAGCCCGGCCATAGCGATGCCCGCGGCGCGTCCGATGATGCCTTCCTCAGACAGCGAGGTATCGAAGACGCGTGCCGCACCATATTTCTTTTGCAAATCCAGCGTGACGCGATGCACGCCACCGCGCGGGCCAACATCCTCACCGAAGATCAGCAGGCGCGGGTTTTGCTCCAGCTCCACTTCCATCGTGCGCCGGATGGCTTCAGACATGTTGATGCGTGCGCCATCTTCGGCAGGGGCGCTAGCGAAGGTGGCGGCAGGCTTGTTGAGCGCCGGCGGCACCTGCGCGCGGTGCTCGCCCGCCGCGAACAAATGCAGCGTGCCGCTGTAGCTGGCTGGCTGCGGGTTGCCCTCGGCGGCCGCCAGTTGGCTGCGTACGTCCTTCTCAACATCGGCCTGCAGCCCGTCCCAATCAAATTTCGCATCGAGGTGCTTGCGTAGCGCCAGCAACGGATCGCGGCTTTGCTCTTCTTTGAGTTGCTTGGCGCTCTTGTAGGCCGTCTGGTCTTCGCCAAACGTGTGCCCGGTAAGGCGCGGTACGCTGAGTTTGAGCAGCGCCGTGCCCGCGCCGGAGCGTACATAGCTCACCGCGTCGGCGATGCGCTCGGCGGTTTCCTTCGGCTCGGTGCCAGACCCAGTGGTGATGCGCAAGTTCTTAAATGATTTCAAATTGGCGGCAATATCGCCGCCAGGCGTTTGGAAGTGTTTGGGCACTGAGATGCCGTAGCCGTTGTCTTCGATAAAGAACAGCATCGGCAGCTCAAGCGTGGTGGCAATCGTCAGCGCTGCCCAGAAGCCATTGGTGGCCACCGAACCGTCGCCGCCCAGCGCCACGGCGATGGCGCCTTTCCACTCTTTGTCCTTGAGTTCGTTCTGGTAGTAGGTGGCCGCCTGCGCCCAACCCGCCGCAGGGGTGTATTGCGCGCCCACATCGCCGGAGGAGGGCAGCACGGTCACGCCGTGCCGCGGCGGCAGGCTGTACACCACGCCCACATCGCGCCCCTCAGACGGCGAGCCAGTGCGCGCCATGTCGGCGGCGAAGGCTTCCTGCGGCGTGAGCCCGGCGGCCAGCATGAACGGGCGGCTGCGGTAATACACCGTAGCCGCATCATGCCCCTGGGTCAGCTGCAGCCCCAGCAGTATCTGCGAGAGCTCGTGCCCCTTGGAGGAGAACTGGTAGGTTACCTTGCCAGCCGGCGCCAGCTCCTGCTCCTCGATCTCGTCAATCGTGCGCGAGGTGAGCAGCAGCCGGGCCACCTGCTCCCAGTTCACGCTGGGGGCGGCGGCCTTTTTTGTGGTTTTGGCTTTTGTAGTTTTAGCGGTTTTCTTTGGGGGCATTCGGTTCCCAATCCTCAGCTAGGTCTTGCCACTTGGGGTTGAGGGCGTTGATCAGAGCAACCTTCTTTTCTCTTCTGTACGTTTTAACTTGCTTCTCGCGCGCAATCGCTTCCAGCGCGGTTGTGTACTCCTCATAATAAACCAGTTTAGTAATGTCGTATTTTTGAGTGAAGCCTGCCTGTGCTTTGGATCTATGCTGCAATACGCGGCCTTCTAGATTGCTGGTCACGCCGGTATAGATCGTGCGAGTGCGGTTGCACATGATATACACGTAGTAAGGCATAAAATCCGACCCGTCATTCCGAACGAACGAAGTGAGTGAGGAATCCTTTAGGGCAGGAAAAGTCAAGCTTGTACTCGGAATGCCTAAAGGATCCTCGCCATTCGCTTCACTCAGGCTCGGAATGAGGGGGTGCTTGAAGTCTATGTCATTCCGAGGCGGCATTCTTAAGTCTATTTGGGTTGCTATGTACAAAGCCGAGGAATCCTTTGGGCCATTAGGAGTCAAGCTGGTCCTTGCAATGCCCTAAAGGATTCCTCCTCGGGCTTTGCCCTCGTCGGAATGACGGAGGTACTTACTCCGTAAACTCCAACTCAAAGTCGAGCGTCTCATTCCAGTTGTCATCGCGGCGCAGCTCAATATCTTCGAATAGCGCCTCCTGCTTGGCGGCGATGCGGTAACGGCGCACCAGCTCCAGCATTGCCAGGAAGGTAACCACGACGTGCAAACGGTCCGGCGTGCCGGCGACCAGTTCGCGGAAGCTGGTGACCGTCTTCTGGCGCAGCATATCGGCGATCGTTTTGATCTTCTCGCGAATCGTCACGCGCGGCGCGGCCACCACCGTGCGCAGCGGGGCGCGCGCATCCGCACGCGCATGCACCTTCATCGCCGCGCGGTGAATGTCCACCGCGGTCAGCCCGCTCAGGTCCAGGCGGCCCTCCACCTTCGGCGGCGGCGCCATGCGCAGGTAACTGCGCAGCGCGGTGTCCTGGCGCAGCGTCAGCAGGCTGGCCAGCTCCTTGAAGCGCTTATACAGCAGCAACTGCTGCACCAGCGCTTCGGCCGGGTCCTCTTCGTCGGGTTGGCGCACCACCGGGCGCGGCAGCAGCGCCTCAGACTTGATTTGCATCAAACGCGCCGCCACCACCAGGAATTCAGACACGCGCTCGGCCTTCAGCTCCTGCAGCGTGCGCATATAGCCAAGAAACTGATCGGTTACCTGCGCCAACGCCAGCTTGGTAATATCCAGCTCGGCGCGCTCGATCAGCTGCAACAACAGGTCCAGCGGGCCTTGATATACCGGGGTGTCTACCGTATAGGGTTGGGGGGCGTCTCGGTGAAGTAAGGAAACCACGCGGCGATTATACTCCTGGCGTTTACTGTCACTCCGACCGAGTGAAACGAGGGAGGAATCCTTTAGAGCATAGCGAGCCAAGCTAGTTCTTGGAATGCCCTAAGGATTCTTCTTTGCTCGGTACTGTTCGGAATGACGAAATGGGAAACGGGTAAGATTGGCTTGCGACAAGCCATCAGATACCGTAGAACTCAACAACGGAGCGAGACATGATCAACGAACCTGTACATGTAACTGACGAAGCCTTTGAGAAGGCCGTTTTGCAATCCGAAACCCCGGTCGTGGTGGATTTTTGGGCGCCGTGGTGTGGCCCGTGCCGCGCCGTAGCCCCGATCCTGGATAAGTTTGCCCAGGAGTATGCCGGCAAAGTCGTCATCGCCAAGGTCAACACCGACGAGAATCCGCAGTGGGCTGGCCAGTTTGATGTGCGCGGCATCCCCACCATGCTCTTCGTCGCCAACGGCAAGCTGGTGCATCGCCAGGTCGGCGCGCTGCCGGAGCCGATGCTGCGCGAGCTCTTCGACCAGTTCGTCGACGTAGCTTCCCGCCCGGCCGCCGAAGCCAACTAGGCTCTGCATGTAAAGCAAAAAGACCGAGCGTTCGCTCGGTCTTTTTGTTTGTATGCACCCCCGCCGCGCTGCGCTCTTACTGCAATACGCGAACCCTCACCCCCGCAGCTTCGCTGCGTCCCCTCTCCCTTAAGGGAGAGGGGGGTTAGGAGCCAGTCGTGGATCGACGTCAATGGGGTGAGGGGACTAATCAACCAATCAACCAATCAACAATTGACTAACTAATTAATCGATTATTCCCCTCTATAATCCCCGCATGCTCATTGCCGCCATCGCCGCTGGCCTGCTCTCGGCGCTGCTCGTCAACTATCTTGCCGACGTGCTGCCACTCCACCGCCGCCTGGCCCGGCCGGCCTGGTGGCCACTGACCCCTGAGTCCATCGGCGCATACATCCATGCCCCGCGCAAGTTTGTGGTGCACGTGGTCTTGTTGCTGGCCTGTGTATACATCTTCCAAAATCCCCCCGCGGATTTTTCGCCATATCTACTTACCGTGGTACTTGCGTACTTCGCGCTCGTCACTGTCATCGATATTGAGCATCGCCTGGTTCTGCACCCGGTCAGCCTCTTCGGCGCGCTGGCGCTCGGTGCCTTGGGCGCCTGGCGCCACGGCCTGCTGCCCACGCTGGCGGGTGGGGCGGCGGGCTTCCTGCTCATGCTCGGCCTATACTTCTCCGGCGAGCTCATTGGCCGCCTGTTGGCCCGCCTGCGCAAGCAAGCCTGGGAGGAGGTCGCCCTCGGTTTCGGCGATGTGAATTTGGCAGGCGTGATCGGCTTGCTGCTGGGCTGGCCGGCGATACTGCCGGGCCTGATGGCTGGCATCCTGCTGGCCGGTGCTTACAGCCTGGGGTTTGTCTTCGTCAGCTTGATGCGTGGGCGCTATTCGCTGTTTGCTTCGATCCCCTATGCGCCCTTCTTGTGTCTCGGCGCCGTGGCGCTGGTGCTGCTCGGCCTCTACCCTTAAGCTGCCGCGTCCAAAAACGCCAGCACGCGTTGCAGCACCTCTTCCGCGGCGAGCGCATCCGTGCTGATCTCGAAATCGGCATGCTCGCGCGCGTGCGCCAAGCGCCTGAGTTGCTCAGCGTAGTCGCGCTCCAGCCAGTTCAAGCCGCGTGCCACCGTATTGGGGTACTCCGTATGTAGATACAACAAAATATCCGGGGTGGGGGCTAATTGTTGCCACATGCGTGGCGCAAACGAATGTTCTTGGGCGATCTGATTGGCAGGGTAGCCTGCCGCCAACAAGCCGCGCACCAGGGTGGATTTGCCCGATTTGCAGGGCCCAACCACTCCAACGCGCGGCTTGGTACTCGACATGGCGCTATTCTACCCGGGCCACACCGGCAGGCGCACCTGCATGCGCCGCACAGCGTCATCCTGCAGAGTCGAGCGCACACCCACCACCAGAATGCTAATGTCGTCGCCGGGGCGGTTGTGCTCCAGCGTCAGCGCTTCGCTCATCAGCCCATCAGCGATCGCCTGCGGGCTTTCGCCCAGCGTGGCCATGCGATTGAACGCCGAGTGAATATCCATCGGTGTGCCGCTGCGCTCACCGGCAAAGGGCAAGCCATCGGTGAAGACCGCAACGCTCAGCCCGGCGCGGATCTCCAGCGCGGTGAGCACCGGGCGCGTTTCGCGCCGCAAGCCTACCGCGTCGCTGCGCTCGTCCAGGCTGGTGATCTCCCCATCTTGAAAGACCAGCACGGGCAACGGATTGTTGCGCGTTACCAGTAGCTTGCGTGTTTCCATTTCGATCGAAATGATGTTCAACGTGGATTGCACTTGCCCATTGCGATGGGTCAGCAAATAGTCCGAGGCCGCCCGCGCCGCCGCGCCATCACGCACACCCTCGGCCAGCAGGCTGATCACTTTGCGCACCACCATGGTGGAGATGAACTTGGCGCTCTTGCCTGAGCGCTGGCCATCCGCCAGCACCACGGAAAGCCCGCCACTGGGCCGTTCCACCACTTCCAGCGTGTCGCCACTTTCAGACATGGCGTATTTATTGGTCTTGGCTACACCGATGAGGATTTCCATTGCGGCGGGAATTGTAAATGAAACCACCACCGCGTGGAACCACGCGCCTAGCGTCTTGTCCAGTGGCTTGATTTCACCAGCCAGTTTGCGCCCTGCGGCCCAAACTATGCGATAAGCATCCTGAATTTGCTGCCAGAGCAGTGAACCCTTGGCCAAGACCGGGATCCCCAGCGGGATGTGGGGCCCCGCCCGCGGCCCCGGCTTCGCGCCAGGCCAGTAGCTGCACGCAGCAAGTTTCCGTACCTGCCACCGGGCCGCCGCCAACGTGCGCGGCATGCGGCAGGGCGTCCGTCAGGGCGCTGCCTGGCCAGCCGCGGCTGGCCAATCTTTTGCAGGCAAGGGGGTGAATACAAATCAGGCTACAAACGGCGTAGGCTGTTCGCCAGCTCCGGCGGCACGCTGTGGCGTGCTGCTGGCTGCGGCCACAGCGTCGCCTGCCCAGCCTGCCACACCAGAATCGCACTGAGGCGCGGCAGTTGCTTGCGCAGCGCGGCCGGATTGCGGTAGCCCAGTACGGCGTCCTCGGGCGCGGCCTGTGCGCTGAGTTGCCGCAGCGTCTGCAGGCTGGCGGCGATCTCCTCCACGGATACGGGGTATTCGCTGGCCAGCCACAGCAGATTGATCGCGCCGCTGGGCAGTTGGCGTGCCTTTTCGGCCACGATCTGCGCCAGTCGTGGCGCTTGCGCCTGCACGCGGCGCACCTCGATGTGGAATTCGGTGTGGCCCTTGAACCGTACGCTAAAGTCGGGGCCGCGTGTTTTGCGCGCCGCAAAACGCTCGTACTCCACGGCAAAGCTCGGCTGTGCGCTCAACGTGGCCGCTAGCTCCAGCTCGGCGCGCAGGTCCTCGCGGCTGCCGGGGTGCTGAGCGTTATGCACCTTGGCGCGAATTTTGTTGCGGTACTCATAGGCAAACGTGTAGAAGCGCCGCGAACTGCGCAACCAGCCCTCAAATTCGTTGCGCAAGCTGCTGGGCTGGCCGCCGAATATGTCTTCGAGCAAGTTTTGGATAGCGCTCATCGCCGCTCACACAGCAGCAGCAGCACCTCGGATCCGGGCAACGCTACACGCTGTTCGCGCACCACGAAGCCTGCTGCGGCAATCGCCGCAGCCCAGCGCTCGTCCCAGGCCGGCGCTTCGCCGGTGATGCGGAACAGCCAGGCCGCGGCGCGCTCTAGCATACTGCCCCCGGTGATCCAGGCCACGGGCAACAAGACCAGGCGCCCACCCGCAGGCAGCACGCGCCGCGCCTCGCTCAGGCTCTGCGCGCTGAAGACATACTCGGTGGGAAAGGTGGCCACAACGCTGTCAAAAGCCCCAGCGCGGAAGGGCAGCCAGCGCCCATCGGCGCGTACCAACAGGGGCGCATTGCCCGCGGCGGCCAGCCGCCGGGCTGCCAGGTGGCCCATCTGGGCGCTAAGGTCAAGCCCCACTGGCGTATAGCCCGCCTTGCGCATAACCACCTGGAGGTGGCCGGGGCCCTGGCCCAGCTCCAGCACGCGTTGGCCGCGCAGGGCGCTCAGGCTGCTGGCCACCCAGCTACGCCAGCGGCCCAGCGAAACCAGCCAGGCCACCGCATCATAGCTCCACGCCAACGGCTGGTAGAGCAGATAGAAGAATAAGCGCAGCAGCGCGTGCATCGCTCGCTTAGAGCTGTGGCAGGATCCAGGCGGCCAGGCTGAAGTAGATGATCAGCCCGGTGGCATCGATCAAGGTCGACATAAACGGCCCGGAGATGATCGTAGGGTCGATGCCCATCTTATCGGCCAGCATGGGGATCATTGCCGCCACGGAGTTGGCCCAGATGCAGATAATCGCAATCGTCAATGCGACGGTGATGGCCAGATGCCAATCCACCCCCCACAATAGGGCGCGCCCAAAGCCCACCAGCCCCAGGAGCACGCCCAGGGCGATGCCGGTGCGGAACTCCTTCCACAGCACCCACAGCATTTCGTTGCGCTTTACTTCGCCGAGCGCCATGCCGCGAATGATCGTGGCCACGGTTTGTGAGCCGGCGTTACCGCCGGTGCCGATCAGTAGGGGCACAAAGAAGGCCAGCGAGACCACCGTTTTGATCTCCTCATCGTAGTGGCGCATCACCGTGCCGGTCAGCGTCTCGGCCACAAACAGCGTCAGCAGCCAGGTAAAGCGTGAGCGCACCACCTGCGAAATCTTTTGTGACCAATAGGGCACGTCCAGCAAAGGGCCAGGCTCAACACCACCCAATTGCAGAATGTCTTCACCCGCTTCCTCTTTCAGCACGTCGATCACATCGTCAAAGGTGATCACGCCCAGCATGTGGCCATTGTCATCCACCACCGGGATGGCTGAGAGGTTGTTGTTGCTCATCAGGCGCGCCACTTCCTCCTGATGGGTGCCGGCCGTGACGTAGATCACATCCGGGTCCATCAGGTCTTCCACCAGCTTGTCGGGCAGCGCCACCACCAGCTCGCGCATGCCCATTACGCCGCACAGCCGCCGCTCGCGGTCGATGACGAAGACGTAATACGGTACCTCATGATCCGGGTGGATCTCACGCAGGAACTCGATCGCCTGGGCGGCACGCGTATGCCGGCGCATGGCGATGTATTCGGTGGTCATGCGGCCACCGGCGGTTTCATCCGGGTAGGCCAGCAGGGGGATCACATCATCGGGATCCTCCATCTGTTGCAGCGCTTCATTGGCTTGCTCGGGCGGCAGGTCACCCAGGATGTCTGCCACCTGGTCCGGCTGCATCTCATCCAAAATTTCGGAGAGCGTTTCGGCGGTGAGATGCTCGGCCGCGTCCACCGCCTGCGCATCGCTCAGACGGTTAAACAGTTCCGCCACCTCTTCAGGGGGCAGCAAGCGTACGAATTCTTCCTGGCGTTCTTCGGGGAGCTGGTTATACACCTCGACCTGATCGCCGAGGTTGAGGCCCTTAAACACATCGAGTGCCTCGGTTATTCGGTCCTCTCGTAAGAATTCCTGGATGCGCTCCAGTTCGAGTTCGAAATCCGGCACTCGGTCGTTCATAGCAACCTCACTACACGTTAAGATTTAATGCCCCAAGACTTGCACCTCGATCCCTTGTTTGCGCAGCCAATCGATGGCAGCTTCAATGATGGCTGCCGTTCCGGCGAGCTGCACTTCGATCCAGCCATCGCTGGAATTTGTCTCCGCATGCATGATGTTCACAGTGAGCCCGTTGAAGTTGCGAATCAAGTGAGTCACAACCGGCGTGTTCACCGCGGCAGGCGGATAGATAAGGCGCACGACTTGTTCAGTCATTGGTACCCCGCATTTTACACCCTTCAGTTGTCAATGTGCACAAGTTGGCCCTGCGCTTTTTCGGCCAATTGGCCGCAGCCCGCCTGAATATCGATGCCGCGGCGCACGCGCACGGTGCACGAGATCCCGCCTTCTTCGAGGATGCGCTTGAACTCGGCCACGCTCTCGCGGGTGGAGCGCTTGCCGCCGTAGCCCTTGGTGGGGTTGAGCGGGATCACGTTCACGTGGCATAGCAAGCCCTGCAGCAGGTTGGCCAGCTTGCGCGCTTGCTCCGGCGTGTCGTTGACCCCGCTGATCAACGCCCACTCGAAGGTGATGCGCCGCCCGCTGCTGGCCACATAGTCGCGGCACGCCTCGATCAAGTCTTTGATCGGGTAGCGATTGTTGATCGGCAGCATGCTGGCGCGCAGCGCGTCATCGGCGGCATGCAGTGAGATCGCCAGGCCCATTTGGTGGCGCTCTTGGGTGTAGCGCCGGATGGCCGGGATGAGCCCCACGGTGGAGATGGTGAAGTGGCGGTTGCCGAGGCCGAAGCCCTTGGGATCGTTGAGGCGCGCGATCGCTCCCATCACCGCGTTGTAGTTGTGAAAGGGCTCGCCCATGCCCATCAGCACCACATTGGTGACGTGCTCACCATCCTGCTTGAGCTGGCGCGCAAAGTACAGCACCTGCTCCACGATTTGGCCGCTGCTCAGATTGCTGCGGAAGCCCATCTGTCCGGTGGCGCAGAACACGCAGCCCATCGCACAGCCAGCCTGGCTGCTGATGCACAGCGTGCGGCGCCCCTGGCTACCATCCCGATCGTCGTAGCGCATCAGCACGGTTTCGATGGCGTTGTTATCGGGCAACTTGAACAGCGTCTTGTGGGTTTGCTTGTCGCTGGAGTGCTGCGTGAGAATCGCCTTGAGGCTGGCGAAGCTAAAGTGCTCGGCCAGTTGGGCGCGCAGCTCTTTGGGCAGGTTGGTGAACTCTTCAGGCCGTGCCCACAGCTGCTTGTAGAGCCCATCCCAAATTTGCGCGGCGCGGTACGCCGGTTGGCCGAAGCCGCGCAACTGCTCGGCCAGCTCGGCCTGGCTGAAATCGTAAATGAGGGGGTGTGGGTGCATAGCTTTACTAGGGTACTGTGTTTACGGCAAAGCTGCCAGCAATGTGGCCAGGTCGGCGGCGATGTGATCCGGCGCGGGCTGCCAGGCCTGCGCCTCGGCGGCGGTGGTGATGCCGCTCAGCACCAGGCCGGTGCGGCAGCCGGCCGCTTGCGCGCCGGCGATATCGGTATCCACGCGGTCGCCGATCATCATCGTTTCAGCCGGGCTGACGCCCAGGGCATCCATGGCCGCCATGAAGCCCGCGGTGCCGGGCTTGCCGATGATGGTAGGCTGCACGCCGCTGGCGGCTTGGATCGCCGCCAGGATGCTGCCCGCGCCTGGTACCGGGCCATCCGGCGAGGGTAGTGTGCGGTCGGGGTTGGTGCCGATGAATGCAGCACCCTTGGCGATCTGCAGCGTGGCGCTGCGCAGCTTGTCATAGCTGAGCTGGCGATCAAGCCCAGCCACCACGGCTACACAATCGTGATCCGCCAGGGTGAAGCCGCGCGCCAGCATAGCTTGCTGCAGTCCTTCTTCGCCGATGACGAAGACGTTGCCACCTTGGGGGAACTGTTGCTGCAGATAGTGGGCCGAAGCATTGGCCGAGGTGTGGATCTGCCTGGCGTCTACTTCCGCACCGAATTTACGGAACTTTTCCTGGTATTGCTCCACTGTGAGGGTGGAGTTGTTGGTCACGAAGGCGGCTTGCAGCCCCTTGGCGGCAATCGCCGCCAGGTTGTCGGGCACGCTGCCGATCGGCTGCGTGCCGCGCCACAGCACGCCATCCATATCCAAGAGTAGAGCTTTGAGTGCAGTCATGGTGCAGCATTATAAGCTGCAGGATTGTATTGCGAGCGGCACGTAGGGGGTATGACGAAGCAATGACAGAGGGGTGCTGTGTTTTCTGCAAGCCTCGGCATTCCGAGCGAGCGTAGCGAGAGAGGAATCCTTTAGGGCACGCAAAGTCACGCTGTCTAGCAATGCTCGCTTCATCGCTTACTACAGATTGCTTCGTCCGTTTCCAGTGCTGGCGCACTGGAATACTCCTCGCAATGACAGTGAGGTAATGTGTAAGTTTTTAGCATGCCAGGCAATGAGGTATTGCAGTACCTTGCAGATGAAGTGCAAACGTTGATGGAATAAAGACATCATGTCATTGCGAGGAGTATTTGAGGAGCACGAAGTGCTCCTCAAAACGGACGAAGCAATCTGTACTAGTCCTAAGCCTAATGAGCACAAGATTGCTTCGTCCGTTTCCAGTGCTGGCGCACTGGAATACTCCTCTCAATGACAGAGGTGATGTGCTTGCAGTAAGCCCCGCCATTCCTTGGCTAAAACTAATGACTGTGCTTAAAAAACAAGAGCCGAGGCTATGCCTCGGCTCTTATGTGTCGCTGGTTGCGAACGCTTACTTCTTCTTCTCGTTGAGCTGCTTCAACTCGCGCGGCTCCAGTACCTGATCCACCAGGCCGTAGTCCACGGCTTCCTTGGCGGTCATGTAGGTGTCGCGGTCGGTGTCCTTCTCGATCTCCGCCAAAGTGCGGCCGGTGCGCTCCACCAGGATCTCGTTGAGGCGGGCACGCTGGCGCAGAATTTCCTTGGCCTGGATCTCGATGTCGCTGGCCTGGCCGCCGCCGCCTTGCTGCCACGGCTGGTGCATGTGGATGGTGGCGTTGGGCAGTGCATAGCGGTGACCCTTGGCGCCAGCGGTCAGCAAGATCGTGCCGAACGAGGCGGTGAAGCCCACGGCCACCGTGCTGATCTGGTTGGGGATCATTTGCATGGTGTCGTAGATGCCCATGCCCGCGTAGATCGAACCACCGGGGGAGGAGATATACATCTGGATCGGCGCATCCGGATCCTCATTACTGAGGTAGATGAGCTGGGCCACGGCCAGGTTGGCGGTCTGGTCGTCGATCGGCGTGCTCACCAGGATGATGCGGTTCTTGAGCAGCAGCGAGTAGATGTCAAAGGCACGCTCGCCGCGCCCCGTGGATTCGATCACCATCGGGATGACAGCTTGCGGGCTAAACCCGGCCGCGCCGGGGGCGGTATTGAGCTTATTCATTGTCACTTTCCTTTCCTGTGTCTTTGGCCGCCGCTTGGCTGGCCTCGGGGGCCGCTTCGGCCGCAGGCGCTTCGCCTGCAGGCGCCTCGGCGGCGTCTTCCATACTGACGCTGGCCGCCGCCGATTCTTTACGGTGCTCGTCACCCTTGCCCTGGGCAATCGCGCCCAGGCGGGCGAGGGTGCGGCGAATGATCTCTTCGCTCATCGTGCGGCTTACCAAGCCCTGCACGTTGTCACGGTCTTGCAGGAACTTGCGCATATCCTGCGCCGAGACCATTTGTTGCAACTGGCCCAGACGGCGCTGCACGATCTCCTGCATTTCATTTTCAGGGATCTCGATCGTCTCTTTGCGCGAGGCTTCCATGATCACCAGTGATTTCTTCAGGCGCTCTTCCACCACCGGCTCTACCTCTTTTTCCAGGTCGTCCATGCTCATCTGGCGACTCTTGAGGTAGGTGTCCATATCCAGGCCCCGCGCGTTCAAATCCGGCACCATGTCTTCGATGTAATGGTGCACTTCGTGGTGCAGCATCTGCGGCGGGTACTTGATCGTGCTCTCGGCGATCATCTGCGTGACGATCTTGTCTTCGTATGCCTCACGCGCTTCCTGGTTCATGTTCTCGGTGAGCTGGCGCACAATCTCGGCGCGCAGATCGTCCATGGTTTTGTAATCGCCCATGCTCTGAGCCAGCGAATCATCCAGCGCCGGTAGCTCGCGCGCCTTGACCTCTTCCAGCTTCACTTTGAATTCGGCCGTCTCGCCGCGCAGGTCCTCAAATTCAGAGTCCGCCGCGAAGGTGTGCGTGAAGCTCTTGTCTTCTCCGGCGCTCAGGCCGATCAAGGCCCGCGAGAAGCCCGGGAAGGGCCATTCGTTGTTGCCATCCACGTCTTCTTTTTCGATCACCACCGGGTAGCGGCGCTCGGGCAGCAAATCCGCCTCGCCATCCTTGGGTTGCTGGCGTACGGCGCTGAGCAGGATGTAGCCGATATCGCCTTCCTGCGCCGGGCGCTCCGCCGGGGTCAGCGTGGCGTTCTGCTCGCGCAGATTGGTAAAGACTTTTTGGATGTCTTCTTCGCTCGGCTGGCGTTCTTCAAACGGCAGGCGGATCTTGTCATAGTCGCCCAGGGTGACTTCGGGGGTCAGCGGCACGCGGAATTCATATACCGGCGGGTTCTGCTCCTCGTCGATCTTTTCCAGCGTGCCGGGGCCGTAGGGTTTTACGCCGGTCTCTTCGATGAGTTGGGGATATACATCACCCAACATGATGTCGATGGCTTCATCTTTGATGGCGGCTTCGCCAACTTGCTTTTCCACCACGTTGTAGGGCGCTTTGCCGGGGCGAAACCCGGGGATCTTGATCTGCTTGGCGATCTTACGCGCCGCTTTTTGCTTGGCGTTGGCCATCACCTCGGGCTCGATCTCGACCGAGAGCAGCAGTTGATGGTCCTCTGACGTGGATTGACTATTGATCTTCAAGAGTACGCTTCCTTAACGAATTTAGAACGAACGGGCGGGATTATAGCATGCGGCGCCTGGCGGCGACCATCAGAGGAGTGTAAGAAGGGGCGGCGGCCGCGGGTGACCAATATGTTAAACCGAGGGGCTAGATTTCTGCGCCAGCCTGAGCTAGCATGCGGCCATGCCTGAGATTAGTTTGCTTACTGCGGCGCGTTGGGCGCACGTTCTGGCTGGCGCGGCCTGGCTGGGTGAAGTCATCGTCATCGTTTTTGTGCTGGTGCCCGCGGCGCTCAAGATGGAGCTGGCCGCCCGGCTGGAATTCATCGGCCGCGTCTTTCCGCGCATTTTTCAACTCGCTTCGGTGCTGGCCTTCATCACCTTAGTGGCCGGCGCCACGCTCAACTACCAGCTCACCGGCTGGCGCAATTTGGGCGCCTACTTCAGCTCGCCACGCGGCGTATTCATCGCCCTGGGTGGTGGCTTGGGATTGCTGCTGGCGTTGTTTCACTTTTTTGTTGAGCATCGTATCGAGCCGGGGGTAAAGGGCATGGCCGCCGAGGTCACCCCGCGCGAGGCGGAGCGCATCGTTAAGGTGTTGCGCATCCTGCCGCGGGTGGGGCTCAGCGTTATGCTGGTGATCTTCGTATCCATGATGATCGGCGCACGCGGCTTTTAAACGCTATAGTAGTTGGGAGTGCCGTAACCGCAGGAGGTTACCCATGGCCGAATCTCCCAAAACTGTCAGTGAGTACATTCGCACCTTTCCGCCTGCCACCCAGCAATTACTGCAAGCCATCCGCAGCACCATTCAGGACGCCGTGCCGGAGGCACAGGAGGCGATCAGCTATCGCATCGCTGCCTTCACCGTGGGGGGCAAGTATCTGATGTATTTTGCCGGCCACAGCAAGCATGTGGCCGTGTATCCCATCCCGCCGTTGCCGGCCAGCACCCAAAAGCAGATCGAACCGTACCAAGCCTCCAAGGGCACGCTGCGCTTCGCGCTGGATAAGCCCTTGCCGCTGGCCTTGATCCGCAAGCTTGCCCTGGCGCACCGCAAGAGAATTAAAGAAACCGCAAAGAAGTAAGCGGCCACTAGCCAGCCTATTGCGCGCGCGGTTCACGGCGCGCTGATTTGTAATGAGGAGTCGATTGATGAAAATTGCCATGATTGGTCTTGGCCGCATGGGCGGCAACATGAGCCGCCGCTTGCTACAGGCGGGGCACCAGGTGGTGGGCTACAACCTGGACGATGCGGCCACGCGCCAATTGCAGCAAGAGGCTGGGTTGCTGGCGGCCTTCTCGCTGGCGGAGGCGGTGGCGCAACTCGACGCGCCGCGCACCGTGTGGCTGATGTTGCCCGCCGGTGAGGCCACCGAAAGCACGCTGGAAGCGCTGCTGGGCTTGCTCAGCCCCGGCGATGTAGTCGTGGATGGTGGCAACGCCAACTTTCGTGACAGTATGCGCCGCGCCGCTCGCCTGGCCGAGCACGGCATTGACATGCTGGATGTGGGTGTGAGCGGCGGCGTGTGGGGGCTGGAGAATGGCTACGGCCTGATGGTGGGCGGCGCGGCCGCCGCCGCCGAGCGCCTGGCGCCGCTGTTTGCCGCGCTGGCGCCCGAGCCGCAGCGCGGCTGGGGGCGCGTGGGGCCGAGCGGTGCGGGCCATTACGTCAAGATGGTGCACAACGGCATCGAATACGCGCTGATGCAGGCCTATGCCGAAGGCTTTGAGCTGCTGGCCACCAAAGAAGAATTCGCGCTGGACCTGCACCAGGTGGCTGAGATGTGGCGGTATGGCACCGTGATCCGCTCCTGGTTGCTGGATCTGGCAGCGCGTGCCCTCGAATCTGACGCCAAGCTCACCGATATTGCTGGCTACGTACAAGATTCTGGCGAGGGGCGCTGGACGGTGTTCGAGGCGATCAATCAAGATGTGCCCGCCCCGACGATCACGCTGGCGCTGATGCAGCGCTTTGCCAGCCGCCAGCCGGAGAGCTTTGCCAACAAGCTCATCGCCGCACTGCGCAACCAGTTCGGCGGGCACGCCGTCAAGAAGGCCGAATGAGCGCGACACGCAGTAACGGCCGCAGCGATCGCAGCCGCCAGCCGGCGGCGCTGGTGATCTTCGGCATCACTGGCGATCTGGCGCACCGCAAGCTGGTGCCGGCGCTGTACCAGTTGGTGCTGGCCGGGCAACTGCCCGCGGATACCTACATCCTCGGGGTGGGCCGCCGCGAATGGAGCGACGAGACCTTGCGCAGCGAGATGGGCAAGGCCGTGGCCGAGTTCGCCCGCAGCCAGCCGCTGGATGCGGGCGCGCTGGCCGACCTGCAGGCGCGAATGCACTACGTCTACGCAGATTTTGCCGAGAAGCCCGGCTATGGCCGCTTGCAAGCCAAGTTGGATGAGCTGGGCGCGCAAAACCGCTTGTATTACCTGGCCACCCCGCCCAATGTCTACGAGACGATCATCTCCAACCTGGGCGCGGCGGGCTTGGCTCAGCACGAAGCGGGCTGGACGCGTATCATCGTCGAGAAGCCTTACGGGCACGATTTGGCTTCGGCGCAAGAGCTCGAAGCGATGATCCACACCGTCTTCGACGAAGAGCAGATCTATCGTATCGATCATTACCTGGGCAAAGAAACCGTGCAGAACATTTTGTTCTTCCGCTTTGCCAATGGCATTTTTGAACCGTTGTGGAATCGGCGCTACGTCAATTGTGTACAGATCACCGTGGCCGAGACCATCGGCGTGGATGGGCGCGCCGCCTATTTCGATAGTGCCGGCGTGATCCGCGACATCGTGCAGAACCACGCGCTGCAATTGCTCACCCTCACCGCCATGGAGGCCCCGGTGGCCTTCAACGCCGATGCGGTGCGCGATGAGAAGGTAAAGGTGCTGCGCGCCTTGCGCCCGCTCACCGGGGAGGAGGCGCTGCACAACACCTTGCGTGCCCAGTATGCCGCCGGCCAGCAGGACGGCCAGGCAGTGGATGCGTATCTGGAGCACGAAGGCGTGGCCAAGCACTCGCAGACCGAAACTTTTTTGGCGATGCGCGTGGCCATCGATAACTGGCGTTGGGCTGGCGTGCCGTTCTTCATCCGCTCCGGCAAGCATTTGGCGCAACGGGTGACCGAGATCGCCATCCAGTATCGCCAGGTGCCGCTGGCCTTGTTCGGCGCCCACAACATGGCCGGCGATGCGCCCAACCGGCTGGTGCTCAACCTCCAGCCAGACGAAGGCATCACGCTGACCTTTGGCGCCAAAGTACCCGGGCCGGAGAACACGTTGAAATCGGTGAAGATGGATTTCTCCTACGCGGAGGCGTTTGGCAGCAGCACCCCTGAGGCCTACGAGCGCCTGCTGCTCGATTGCCTGCATGGCGATGCGACCTTGTTCACGCGCAGCGATGAAGTGCTGGAAGCATGGAAATTTGTGGATGGGGTTTTGCAGGCCTGGCAGAGCCAGCCGGCGCGCAAGCTGCCGCAGTATGCACCGGGCAGTTGGGGGCCCAAGGAGCACCACAAATTCATCGAAGCGCACGGCCACGCCTGGCGCGAGATGCTCACCCCGCCGGGCTGATGCTACGCCAGGCCCAGCGCCTGCAAGAAGTTCAGCGTGATGCGGGCCGTAATGCCCCACAATACTTCGCGGTCATATTCAGTGAAGTACACCACCTGCACAGCCGCGCCGTTGGGGGCGCTGCGGGCGCGCTCCTCGCGGTGGGCCGGGTCGGCCAGCCAGGCCAGCGGGATGGTGAAGATGCGCTGCACCTCGCCGGGCTGCGGCTGCAGCGCCAGCGGCCAGGGGATCAGGCCCACCACCGGCGTCACGCGGTAGCTACTGATCGTAATAAAGTCTTCTAAATTCCCTAACAATTGCACTTGTTCAGGCCGCAGGCCGATCTCTTCGTGCGCCTCGCGCAAGGCGGCCTGCACAGCATTGTTCTCGTGCGCTTCCCAGCGGCCGCCGGGGAAGGCCACCTGGCCGCTGTGCATATCACCAGCGTGCACGGCGCGCAAGATATAAAGCAGGTGCCATTCATCCGCGTGGCGCAGCAGCGGCAGCAGCACCGCCGCCGGGCGCGGGTCGGCCACCGGGTAGCCTTCGTTGGCGACCCCGATGGCCGGGTCGGCCTGGCGGGCGGCCAGGCGCGCCTGGATCTGGGTGATGCTTAGATCGGCCGGGTTCACGCCGCCTCGTTGTGCCAGATGCTGTCACAGTAGCGGCACAGCTGTGCCTGGCCGCCGCGCGCCGCCAGCGCCTCCAGGCTGCCGTGGGCGCCGCAGTACGGGCACAGGCTGCCGGGAGCCGGGGTGCTGGGCGCCTGGGCGGTCTGCTGGAGTGCCGTATCCAGCCAGGTGCGCAGGGCGGCGCTTTCGGATGCGCTGGCGCTGGCATCCAGCTCGTTAAGGTAGCGCGCAGCGGCGTGGCGCAACTCGGCGGCGCGTTGCTGGCTGGTCAGCAATTCCAGGCCGCGTTGCGCATAGCCAAGCGAGGAAGTGCTGTCTTCGCCGAGCAGGTAGGCATGCGCGGCTTGCAGGAACAGCATCGGCGCCGGATACCAGATGTCGTGATCGAGGGCGCGGCTGGCCATATCGGCAAAGATGCGCCCGGCGTTGGCGTGTGCGCCCACGGCCAGCAAGTGGTTGGCGCGGCGCAGCTCTTTTTGCAGGCGCGGGTTCAGAGCGCGGCCGGGCAGCAGCGGGCCGCGCGGGCGTTGCTGCTTGAACTTTTGCAGGCGCTCGGCCAGTGGGCGGCGCGCATAGCGAAAACGGCGGCGCGGCGAATTTGCCATCAGCCCGGCTCCTGGGGGGCGGCCAGCTTGCGCGCAAAGATCAGGAAGCCGGTGTGCGCCACCATGTTGTCGACGGGGCGCAGGCGGCCGGGGATCGCTTTGTAGTAGCGGTGCAGCAATTCGGATACCTCGACGAAGCCAAAGGCGTGTTGCTCCAGCGCCGCCAGTAGCAGGTTAACTTGATTGGTAGTAGGCAGGATGCAGCCCAGGAAGCCGCCCGGCCGCAGGGCGGCGCGCACCTGTAGCAAATAATCCTCAGGGTTGGGCAGATCGAGGAAGGCGGCAGGCAGCTGGCGCTCGGCAAACCCGCCGCTGATATCCGCCAGGTGCAGGCTGGTGCGTTCCAGCAGGCCGAGGCGCGCCAGGTTCCGTTGCGCCATGGCCTGCGCTTCGGGGCGGCGCTCATAGCTGTACACATGCCCGCTGGGGCCTACCGCATGGGCCAGCGCCACGGTCAGCGCGCCGGAGCCAGTGCCGGCTTCGAGCACTTCGGTGCCCGGGCCGATGCCAAGGTTGAGCAGAATGTAGCCAATATCTTTGGGATAGATCACCTGGCTGGCGCGTTCCATCTCGCGCAGCAGATCGTCCAACGCTGGTTGCAACAGGGTGAACACCACGCCGCGGTGCGTCTGTACCTGCGTGCCCCATTCGCGGCCGATGAGCGCTTCATGGGCGATCACGCCGTGCATGCTCTGCACGCGCTCGCCTGGCGCCAGGCGCACGGTGAGCGCGTGGCCGCGCGGCCCTAATAGATGGGCCAGCTCGCCCGCCTGAGCGTATGAGGAGGCGGGGCTACTCACCGGGCTGCACCACAAAGATCCAGTGGCCGGCGGCCAGGCTGAGCAGGCTGGCCAGCAGTGCCACGCCCAGGTACAGCGGGCCCAGCCGCAATAGCGTCCAGCCCAGTTGCTGGGCAAGCAGGTGGCCGCCCCAGAAGCCGCCCCAGGCTAAGCCCTGATAGAGCAGCAAGCGGCCTAAGCCGCCGCCGCGCCACAGGTGCATGGCGGCGGCGAACAGGGTGGCGAGGGTGGCGCCGAGGATAAAAGCAGGAAAGGTCATTGAGCTATGGTTGCGCCGCGCCGGGCGGCGTGCAGGCAGTTTACTGCACTTGCAGCAAATCAGTGGGCTGCGCGATGCCGGCGCTGTGCTGGATGATACCGCCGCCCAACACTTCGCCATGGCGATAGACCACGGCGGCTTGGCCGGGAGTGATGTCGCGCTGCGGCTCGGCGAAGAGGATCTCAGCGCGGCCATCGGCCAGCGGGCGCACGGTGGCGGCGGCCTTGCGCGCGCTGTAGCGGATCTTCACTTCGGCGGCGAATTCGGATTGCGGTGCCTGGCCGCTGAGCCAGTGCATCGTGTGCGTGTGCAGCTCGTTGCCGCCGAGCTCGACGGCCGTGCCCACTACCAGGCGGTTGTTGGCACTGTCTTTGGCCAGCACATACAGCGGCTGCGCGGCAGGGATGCCGAGACCTTTGCGCTGGCCGATGGTGTAGTTGGCCAGGCCCGTGTGTTGCGCCAGCACTTCGCCGGCGCGGTTCACGATCGGGCCGGGTTGGGCCAGTTCGGGCTGGTGGCGCTGCAAGAATTGGCGATAGTCTTGCCCGGCCAGGAAGCACAGATCCATACTTTCTTTGGAGGTGGCCGCGGGCAGCTTCAACTCTGCGGCAATGGCACGCACTTCGGGCTTGGTCAGCTCACCCAGCGGGAACAGGGCGTGTTGCAACTTGGCCTGGTTGAGCACATGCAGCACGTAGGATTGATCCTTGTGCGCATCGGCGGCTTCGAACAGGCGCACCGGTTCGCCGGGCTGGCGGTGCAGGCGCACATAGTGCCCGGTGGCCATGTAATCGGCGCCCAGGGCCAGGGCGCGCTGCAGCAAATACTCCCAGCGGATCTCGCGGTTGCAGGCCAGGCAGGGGTTGGGCGTGCCGCCGGCGGCGTAACCTTCCAGAAAATTCTGCACCACGATCTCGCGGAAGCTTTCCTGTGCATTGATCGCATAGAAGGGGATGTTGAGCTGGCCGGCCACACGCCGCGCCACGCTCATCGCTGCCGGGGTGCAGCAACGATTGCTCGCCTCGCGCCCGGGTTCGCTCCACAGGCGCAGCATCATACCGGTGACCTCGTAGCCCTGTTGTTGCAACTGGGCCGCCGCCACCGAGCTATCCACGCCGCCGCTCATGGCGACAACGACTTTACCTTTGCTCATGCAACCACCATCCGCCACAGTTGAACGCAGACAACCGAGGCTTCGGGCGCAGCGGGCTGCGGCCCGGCGCTAGCGCGGCTCACGGTGGGCTCCTTCCAGGGCGCGGGCGCGCTCGACCAGGCTGGGCAGCGCCGCCAGCAGCGCGTCTACTTCGGCGGCGCGGCTGTGCTTGCCCAGCGTGATGCGCAGCGAGCCGCCGGCCCACTCGGGGGTCAGCCCAATCGCCAGCAAGACTTCGCTGGGCTGCGGGTCACCGGTTTTGCACGCCGAGCCGGACGAGCAGGCAAAGCCGGCATCGTCCAGCAGCATCAGCAAGGCATTGCCATCCACGCCACGGAAAACGAAGCTGGCATGGTTAGCCAGGCGTTCGCTGGGGTGGCCGGTCAGCTGGCTTTCAGGAATGCTCTCGAGCACCGCGCTGATGATGCGCTCGCGCAGCGCCAGTAGATGAGGCTGCACCTGGCTGCGCTCAGCATCCGCCAGGGCATAGGCGGCGGCCATGCCGGCGATATAGGGTACGTTGGGCGTGCCGGCGCGGCGGCCGGCTTCGTGGCTGCCGCCGGTTTGGATGGGCAGCAGCGGCGTGCCGCGGCGCACGTAGAGCGCGCCGACCCCTTTGGGGCCGTAGAGCTTATGCGCGCCCAGGCTGAGCAGATCGACGCCCAGCTCGGCCAGGTGTAGCGCCAGCATCGCCGGGGCCTGCACCGCATCGCTATGCAGTGGCACGCCATGCTCGCGGCAAATGGCGGCGATCTCGGGAATGGGGTTGAGCGTGCCGATCTCGTTATTGGCCAGGATCACCGAGACCAGGGCGGTCTGCGGGCCGAGCTGGCGGGCGACGGCCTGGGGCGCCACGCGCCCGTAGCGATCCACCGGCAGCCAGACGCATTCGAAGCCGAACTCCGCGGCCAGCTGCTCGGCCGTGCGCGCCACCGCGGGATGCTCCACCGGGCTAACCAGGAGCTGGTGGGCGCCGCGCTGTTGGCGCGCCGCCAGGGCCGCGCCGCGCAGCGCCAGATTGTTGCTCTCGGTGCCGCCGGAGGTGAACAGCAATTCTTCGGGCTCGCAGCCCAACTGGGCGGCCAGTTGGCCGCGGGCATCCTCCAGTGCGGCTTCGGCGCGCTGGCCGTAGCTGTGCACCGAGGCCGGGTTGCCAAACTCTTCAGTGAAGTAGGGCTGCATCGCGGCCCACACCTGCGGATCGAGCGGTGTGGTGGCGGCGTGATCGAAATAGATGCGCGTAGGCGCGGCCATGGCGCTGATTATAGCGGGGTGTGGCTTAGGGCTGCAGCGTCAGCTCACGAACGTGGATGTGGTACCCATTGGTGGGCGGCGGCGCCAGATCGCGAATGGCAAGCTCCACGCGGCTCACCGGGCTTTGGCTGGGCGGCAGGCTCAGCGTCACGCGCGGGTCGGATGGCAGATCGGCGTAGTGCGCTTGTTGCGTATGCTGGCTGCCGTCGGCGTAGGTGAGCGCCAGGTTCACCTCAAACTCGCGCAAGCCGGCCAGGCTGAGCTGCACGGCGCTGAGCGTGCGCGCGGAGTCGAACTCAAAATCCAGGATGAGTGGATTGGCTTCGCGTCCGCGCAGCAACGAATCAAAATTGCCGTCAAAGAGGTCTTCGATGCGGCCACTATCCAGGGCGGAGTGGCGCACCAACACTAGCGCATCCTCCCAGTGCAACCATTGGCTTTCCAAGTTGGGCACGGGCACGATAATAGGCAGGCCCTGGACCGTGGCGGCATAAAACATCGGCAGGCCGGCCGGGCTGGTATAGAGCTGGGCGGGGAAGCGTTCGGCGCAAGCGGCGAGTTGCGGCGCGGGCAGGGGCGTGTGAAAGCTCCAGAAGACCACGGCTGGGCCTTGCAGGCTGGCCTCCAGGGCGCGGCAATCCAAGGCTTCGGCTTGCAAGGGGTGGAAGTTTTCCGGGCGGGCGATCTCATCAGCAATGCTGATCGGCTCAGGCATGCTGCCTTCCCAACAGCAGCCCACCAGATAAACCTGCGTATCAGCGGGCAACAGGTCTGCCAGTTGGGTAATGTGGCGAGCGATCGGTGTATTTTGGTAGGGCAGGCCGTGAATGTAGGCGCCGAAGTAACCCACCAGGTTGAGCACGCTGATTGCGGCCAGCAGCGCGCCCAGCGCCAGGTGGCGCCAGACCAGGGGCCAACGGCGTGGCCACCCGGCGGCCAGTTGCCACAGGCCGCTGGCTACGAAGAGATAGGCCAGCGGCGCGGCGCCCAGCGTGCGCGTGGCACTGGGCACCTCTTGACTGTTGGCCACCACCAGCATTGAGGGGATGTGTAGCATCACGAACAGGATCAGCAGCACGCCGCCCGTGGTGCGGCGCGGCTGGCGCAGCCAGAACAGGATGCCGAGCAGGAAGAGCACGCCACTGAGCGCATCGAGGTGTGGGCGGCCGGCGATGTTGACGCGGCTGATGCTATCGCCTTTGAAGTTATAGGCGGCGAAGGCCTTGATCGCATTCTGCGCCAATTGCCATAAGGCCTGCGCGCTGGTGGCGAATTTGCCACCCAGGTAGCCCTCGGAACTGAACGCCACGGTATTTTGCGACACGATCCAGACGTAGGGCAGCGCCAGCACGAACAGGAGCGCCAGCACGCGCAGCCACAATGCGGCGCTGGGGCGCGGCGTGCGGAAGTGCCAGAGCAGCATGCAGGCCAGCAGCGCCGCCGGTAGCAGGTAGGCGCCCGGATAGGTGTAGAGGCCCAGGATGGAGACGAACGCTGCCCAATACAGCCAGCGCGGCTGCGGCTGCTGCTGGTAGCTGACCAGCAGCCAGCCCAAGGCTGCGGCGAGCAGTGGCACCACGATGGGTACGTTGCCCAGGCGGCTGTGGATCAGCAGCCAGAAGGAGATGCCGGCGATGAAGGTGGCCAACGTGGCGAAACGCGCCCCCAGCAGGCGGCGCGCCAGCAAATAGGTGAAGCCCAGGGCGGCCAGGCTGATCAGCACCGAGCTGATTTTGAGGCTAAGGTAATTGAGGCCCAGCAGCAGGGCCGCGGGCGCAGCCAGATAGTGGAACAGTGGCCCGGTGCTGAGCGGGATGTAAAAGGGCCATGTTCCGCTGAGCACATCGCGCACGTAGATGGTAGCCGTGCTGATATCGCCGAAAACTTCACTTTGTAAGCCGTCTAGGTTCCAAAAGCGCACCGCCACGATTGCGAATAGCATCAGCCCGAAGGCCAGGCGTGCGGCGGCGGGGCCGGCGTAGGCAGTGCGCAGGCGCTGGCCCAAGCTGGGGCGCGGGGCGGAGGGGCGGCGAGGGGCGGCCGGGCGGCGCGGGGCGGGAGCGGCGGGCATGGCGGGGAGTATACGGCAAAGCGTTGCGGCGCGGCGAGCTTGCGTAATTGAAAGCCCAACTGGGGCTGAGAGATGCTAGAGTTTTTAAGCTTCTAGTACATTGTGGGGACGAAGCTGTCCTGGAGGGCCATCGCCATTGTAAATAAGTGAATAGAAGCACCAAGGCTCGATCCGCCATATAGGAGTGCGGAAGGTGTTAAGACCGTCTACGCAGCACGTTTTGCAGCAGACGTTGTTAGGGACCCTGTTGGCAGGGGCGGCTTTGCTGTGGGCGGTGCTGGTGGCCCAGGCCGCCCCGCCGCCGGATCCGTATGCCGACGCGGTGCTTTCTTCTAGTAATTTCAACAATGCCAGCAATGCCCTCGGCGCGCCGGACGGGGTGCGCTCCGCTGCGCCAATAAGCATTTTGGCTTCTTCACAGGTCGTGTTGGATATGGGCGCGGGGGAGGAGGGTAGCGGCCCCTTGCGCATCCACTACAACATTTTGGTCGGCGTGAGCACCACGGTGAGTTTTCTGGATGCCAGCCAGAATGTATTGGCTACCCAGGTGATCTTGCTGGACTTGCTCTCCTCTTCGGTCACGGTGCCGTACAGCGGGGCTACCCCGTACCGTTATGTGCGTATTTCAGTGGGGCTGGGCTTGGGGTTGGGGCTGGATGGGGTGGAAGCGTTGAACTATGTCACTCCCACCTATACGCCGAGCTTAACTTTTACTCCGTCGCTGACGCCTTCGCTGACTCCATCGCCAACGGCTAGCGACACGCCGACGCTGACTCCAAGCGACACACCGACGCTGACGCCGAGCGAAACACCGACACTGACGCCAAGTGAAACTCCAACACTGACTCCGAGCCAGACGCCAACGCTGACGCCAAGTGACACGCCGACGCCCACGCCCAGCGAAACACCGACTTTGACGCCAAGCGACACTCCGACGCTGACGCCAAGCGAAACACCAACATTGACTCCAAGCGACACGCCGACACTGACGCCGAGTGAAACTCCAACACTGACTCCAAGCTACACACCGACGTTGACGCCAAGCGACACGCCCACACTGACCCCGAGCGATACGCCAACACTGACTCCAAGCGACACACCGACGCTTACGCCCAGCGAAACGCCGACGCTGACGCCCAGCGACACGCCGACGCTGACGCCAAGCGAAACACCGACGCTGACGCCAAGCGACACGCCGACGCTGACGCCAAGCGAAACACCTACGCTGCCCGCGGCGGCCGAATTCGCCAATGCGGTGGTGAGCAGCGCCGGCACGGTGAGCAATCCGGCAGGTGCGCTGGGGGCGCCTGAGGGCCAATGTGCTAGTTTGCTCGGCACGGTGCTGTTGGATGCCACCCTGACCCTGGATATGGGCGCTGGCGAAGAAGGGCAAGGCAACCTACGCGTCTATTACCAGGGCGATGTGCTCGGCATAGGCGCGGCCTTGCTGCCCAGCGTAGAGTTTTTGGATGCGGCGCAAAACGTCTTGGCCACTGCGCCGGCGCCGCTGCTGCAATTGGTGCTGGGTGATACGCAGGCCACCTACACCTATCCCGCCGCGCCCAGCCCGTACCGCTATGTACGTCTGCGCTCCGGCTTGCTCAGCCTGCTGTGTGTGGACGCGGTGGAAGCGCTGGCCTACATCGCCCCCACGGCAACGGCTTCGCTTACGCTCTCACCGACCGCTTCGCTGACCCCCAGCCCCACGCTCACGCTAACCGCTTCGCCAACGGCCAGCCTTTCGCCGACGGCCAGCCCCTCGCCAACGGCCAGCCCCTCGCCGACGGCTACGGCCAGCGCCACGCTCACCCTGGCGCCCAGCGCTACCAGCAATCCCATTGACGTACATGCTGATTTTGTATCTAGCACGGCCGGGGTGGTGAGCAACGCCGCAGGTGCGCTCGGCGCGCCAGACGGCCAATGCGCCAGTTTGCTCGGCACGCTGTTGCTCGATGCGACGCTGACTTTGGATATGGGCGTGGGCGAGGAAGGGCAGGCAGATCTGCGCGTCTATTACCAGGGCGATGTGCTCGGGATTGGCGCAGCCCTGCTGCCCAGCGTGGAGTTTTTGGATGCGGCGCAAAACGTCTTGGCCACTGCGCCAGCGCCGCTGCTGCAATTGGTGCTGGGTGATACGCAGGCCACCTAGCCTATCCCGCCGCGCCCAGCCCGTACCGCTATGTACGTCTGCGCTCCGGCTTGCTCAGCCTGCTGTGTGTGGACGCGGTGGAAGCGCTGGCGGCGGCTGGCCCCACCGCCAGCGCCGCGCCCAGCAGCACGCTGGCCAGCACGGCTACGCATGCCGCCAGTGCCACCCCGCTGCTCAGCGCTAGCCCCAGCAGCACGAGCCTGTCCGGGCCGAGTGCCACGCCCACTGCTACGCTCAGCTCGATCCTGCTTTCCGCCTCAGCGGCGCCGCTTAACACAGCCACGCCCGTGCCGCGCCAACCCACGCTGACGCCAAACGCGTTCACTGCTACGCCCAGCACAACCGCGCTGCCCGGCGAGGGCGCGGCTACCCCCTCAGCGGCGATCGTGGTGGGCGCCCAGGCGGCGGCGCCTACCGCGATCAGTTTCCGCTTTCAGCAAGCCCGCGTGGGCCTGGCCAGTGCCAGCAGCGGCGGTTGGTTGGGCTATCTGCCCTGGCTGCTGCTCTCGCTGGTGGCGTTGGGCGCCCCAGGCTGGCTGATCGTAGCCACACCGGCGCGCTTGCGGGTCAGCCCGGTGCTGGCCAGCGAAGAGCAGGGGCTGCGCCGTCTGCAGGCGCTGGGCTTGGCGACGCGGCAGCGCCTGGCGCTGCGCATCAAGCCGCGCGGCTCGATGGGGCGCGCCGCAGCCCAGTTTGTGCGCGGCGAAAGCGATGTGCTGCTGGGCAGCCTGCACGACATTATCGATCTGGCTGAGAGCGGTACCGAGCTGCGCATCATCTATGTGCACGCTTGCTCGCCGGGGGCGCTGCGCCTGGCGCACGGCTTGCGCGTGATGGCGGTGACGCCGCAGACACTGGCAACGCGGGCGGCGCACTGCGAGCGGCTAGTGCGCGCCTGGAGCCAACTGGTCGAGCAGCCCGCGCCCGCGCACAACCTAGCGGACGAGGCGGATTGTGTCTTGCTGGGCCGCAAAGCCAACCGGGCCTTGCTGCTGGAGCAGGGCGGGGCGCGCATGCAGCGCCTGATCGCAGATGCGCTTGGGCGCCCCGTCAAGCTGGGAGATGTGCGCCGCCTGTGCGCCTACGAGCGGCTGCAGCGCGGCGCATCCTTGCCAATCTAAAAGCGAGGACTTAATGCTGTGGGCTCCCGTAAACTGCCTGTCCATCAATTTCGAGGTAAAGCAAGGCCTCGGTCGAATAAGAAAATTGGGCCGTAAAGTTACTGCGGATCATGGCCCCAAAACCATTCTGCGCGTCTACGTAGGATTGCACTGTGACAACGTCTCGCTTGCGGCCAAATCCCCACTGATCTATGGCGAACAAGCCGCTAGGGAACTCTGCAGTGGATGGGGAACGCAATGCCTGCTTGACATACTGCTCGGTGAGGTACATAAAAGTAGCTTGCTCAGTGATATCGAGGGTGTAGTTCTTGATATTGTCCAGCGGCCCACCAGCGTCAGCATCGTAGAAAACCGTGTTCACGTTGCTGATGCCAAACACTTTGTTTTGCCAGAAAGTAACGGAGAAGCTATTCGTGTAGCCAAAATCGGCAGAATAAGCTAGAAGGCCATCTCGATCCATAACAAATTCTAGGCTTGAAATCCGATCAAACCCAACACTTTTAATCGCTTCAAACGCGTCGCTAGCCTCCTCCTCGCTCAGCCCAACCACATCCATCAGGATGGATAGATTGCGATCCACTGGGGTGCTACTGGGTTCCAGTGAAGGGGTCAAGGAAGGCGCTACTATCTGCGCATTCTTGGCTTCTTGATCCTGTTCATTTTCTCCGGATTGCGAAATTACAAACAGGCACATGCACATTGCGCTTAAGAGAACAAACCCAATGGCAATTTTTCGCCAGCGCGGCAGACCCTTCTTAGGCACCGTACGGTCTTTAGTGTCTACGATTTGAGTTTCTTCTGCCAGAGGAGCAGGCAAATCACGCCCGCAGTGTTTGCACACGATCGCTGCGTCTTGGATCTCTTCTGCACAAAATGGGCAGTTTTTCATATCTTGGCCTCCCGCCTGCTACTGATAATTATTCTGAATGATTATATGGCGAAAAGATAAAACTATTGTTTCACATTCTTCTCATGCCAGATGACAAGCTGTTTGCGATTGAGCACATCAACCCCCAGAAGTGATCGGAGCAGCGCCTCGTAGCTCATACCTGCTCACGTACACGCTGTCAGCTAATCCCCGCCTGGCCCATGCGCGCCGCTTATGCGCCTACGAGCGGCTGCAGCGCGGCGTGCGGGATACTATCTAAAACTATCGAAACGGCCCGGCTCGCTTTGAGTTGGGTGGCCCTTCTGCTATAATCAGCTTGTACCAAAAATCACATTTATACGGGAATACTGCATGGCCAAGGATATTCGCTTTGGAACAGACGGTTGGCGCGGGGTGATTGCCAAGGACTATACATTTGATGCGGTGCAACGGGCCGCACAAGGCTACGCCAGCTACATCAAAAATCATGGCCTGACCGCCAAAGGGGTGGTGGTGGGGTATGACAAGCGCTTTCACTCCGAGAACTTTGCCGCGGCCGTGGCCGAGGTGCTGGCGGGCAATGGCATCAAAGCCTGGCTGACGCAGGAAGCCACGCCAACCCCGGTGATCGCCTATGCTGTGCTGACTCAGCAGGCGGGCGGGGCGATCAACATCACTGCCTCGCACAACCCGCCGACGGACAATGGCTTTAAAGTACGCGACGAAAACGGCGGCGCCATCGATCCTGAAGGTCTGGCGGAGATCGAAGAGGCCATTCCGGATACCGCGGCCGGCGTAACCCGTATAGACTTTGACGATGCCAAAGCGCAGGGCTTGATCGAGCTCTTTGATGCGGCGCCGAAATACATTGAGCACCTGCACGATCTGATCGATCTGCAACCGATCAAGGATGCGGGCTTCACCGTGATGGTGGATACGATGTGGGGCAACGGCGCGGGCTGGTTCCCGCGTCTGCTGGCCGGCGGCAAAACCCGCGTGATCGAAATTCACAACCAGCGCAACCCGATCTACCCTGAGATGCTGCGCCCTGAGCCGATCCAGCCGAATGTGGATGCTGGCCTGGCCGCCACGCTGGCCAACCAGGCGGATGTGTTGCTGATCACGGATGGCGACGCCGACCGCATGGGCCTGGGCGACGAGAAGGGCCAGTTCATTGATCAACTGCGCGCCTATGGCTTGTTAGCGTACTACCTGCTGGAAGTACGCGGCCAGCGCGGCCCGATCGTCAAGACGCTCTCCACCACTACGATGTTGAACAAGCTGGGCAAGCTCTACGATGTGCCCGTGTACGACACCGGCGTGGGCTTCAAGTATGTGGCGCCCAAGATGATGGAAGTAGACGCCATGATCGGCGGGGAAGAGTCGGGCGGGTATGCATTCCGCGGCAACGTGCCGGAGCGTGATGGCATTCTGGCCGGTTTGTACATCCTCGACTTGATGGTCAAGCTGAAAAAGAAACCCACCGAGTTGATCGATTGGCTGTTTGCTAAGGTGGGTGCGCACTATTACGACCGCATCGATAGCCTGTTTGAGGGCGATCGGGCGGCGCGCGAAGCGCTGATCCTGGCCGCCAAGCCGCAGACCATCGGTGGCTTGGGCGTGACCAGCCTGGATACGACCGATGGCTTCAAGTTCAATTTGGAAGATGGCGGCTGGCTGCTGATCCGCTTCTCCGGCACAGAGCCAAAGATCCGCGTGTACTGTGAAACCACGCACGCCGATAAAGTACAAGCCATCCTGCAGGACGGTTTAAAGGTAGCGGGCATACAATAGTTTCCGGAGCATTGCATCCAGGAACGAGGTTTTGCCATGCAAGGATTTTTGGGTACTGCTAATTGGCCACCACTGGTGAGCCTGTATCGCGTGTTATTGGCGCTGGGGATCGGCATGTTTGTGGGCCTGGAGCGCGAATGGCGCGGCAAGGAAGCCGGCTTGCGCACCTTCGGCTTCGCCGCCTTGCTGGGGGCCTTGGGCGGGCTGCTGGGCGAAGCCTATGCCATCGTCAGCATCTGCTTGCTGGGTATTTTGGTCTTCATTCTTAACTGGCAGTCGCTCAAAACGCATAACAACACGGTACTGACGACTTCGATCGCGCTGCTGGTTACCGGCGTGATCGGCGTGTTGTGTGGCGTGGGCCACACGGTCACGCCGGCCGCGGTGGGCGTGATCGCGGCAGGCCTGCTGGCCTGGAAGGAGCGCCTGGCGGTCTTCAGCCACAACCTCACCGCTGAGGAAGTGCGCTCGGGGATCTTGCTGGCCATTTTAGCTTTCGTCATCTATCCCTTGTTGCCCGCCACCCCGGTGGACCGTTGGGGTTTGGTGGTGCCCAAGACGGAGTTCGTCACCGTCATCATCATCGCCTTGATCGGGCTGATCAACTACATCCTGATGAAGATCTTTGGCCCGCGCGGGATGGAATTGACCGCCTTCTTCGGCGGGCTGGTGAACAGCCGCAAAGTGATCGTGGAATTGACCACGCGCTTGCAATCGATGGGTGATGCGTTGTTGCCCTCCGTGTACCGCGGCATTATTTTGGCCACGGGCTCGATGTTGTTGCGCAACGTCATCATCGTGGGCCTCTTCGCGCCGGATGCCTTGCTCTACAGCATCGTGCCCTTTGCGCTGATGCTGGCCTGCAGCCTGCTCCTGTGGCTGCGCGCTCCCGCGCAACCACAGGCACAGACTAACGAAGCGGCCCCCCTGGCGCTCGAATCGCCGTTTCGCCTCTCGGCGGCGCTGACCTTCGGCCTGACTTTTATGTTCTTGAACATTGCCGGTGCGCTGATGCAGCGCTATTTCGGCTCGCAGAGCTTTTATTTTGTCAGCGTCTTGGGTGGCTTGCTCTCCAGCGGGTCGAGCATTGCGTCTGCGACTACGCTGATGAACCATCACGAGCTGCCGCTGATCGTGGGCGTCACCGGGGTGATCCTCTCGAGCTTGACGAGCATCCTCATCAACATCCCGTTGATTCGTTCCATTACCAAAGAGCCGGCCTTTAAGCGCAAAACCTTTCTCTCGTTGGTTTTGATCGCGCTGGCTGGCTTGGTGGGCGTGGTGATCAATCAACTCTTCTTGCATGCGGTGTAGCGAGACGCGATGACGCTGGTGGATACGCACTGTCACTTGGATCTGGACGCCTTCGACGCGGACCGTGCGGAGGTGTTGGCGCGCGCCGAGCAAGAGGGTGTCACCACGTTGCTGATCCCCAGCATTGAGCTGAGTAGCGCGGACGGCGTGCTGGCGTTGGCGGCTGCGCACACCGGCGTGTACGCCGCAGTAGGCATGCACCCTAACAGCAGCACGCAGTGGGATGATGCCAGCGGGGCGCAGTTGCGCCAACTGGCGCAGCATGCCAAGGTGCGCGCCATCGGCGAGATTGGGTTGGATCACTACTGGGATGATGCGCCGCACGATGTGCAGCGAAAAGTCTTGCAAGCTCAGTTAGAATTGGCAGCGGAGATGGAATTGCCGGTGATCGTTCACAACCGTGAAGCCAGCGAAGAGTTGCTGGCTATTTTGCTTGAATGGCAGGCTGGGTTGGCCGCGGCGCACAGCCCGCTGGCGGCGCGGCCCGGCGTGCTGCATTCTTTCTCCGGCGATCAGGCAATGGCCGAACGCGCCCTGGCGGCGGGCTTCTTCCTCGGTTTCACTGGCCCGCTTACCTTCAAGAACGCCGCCGCGGTGCAGGCCATCGCACAACACACCCCGCTGGAGCAGATCCTGATAGAGACCGACAGCCCGTACCTCTCGCCGCACCCGCGGCGCGGCCAGCGCAACGAGCCGGCGCGTGTGCGCCTGGTGGCGGAGAAGCTGGCCGAGTTGAAGGGCTTGCCCTTCGCTGAGGTTGCCGCCGCCACTAGCGCCAACGCCCAGCGTTTATTCCGTTTTGAGGCACCGCAATGACCATGCTGGATTTTCACGCACAGGTACAAACTCAATTGCCGGAGGTGGAGGAGCGCATGCGCCGCGTGGCGGATGGCTACCACCCCGAGCTGGGCCATGCCCTGGAGCAGTTGCTCGGCTCGGGCGGCAAGCGGGTGCGCCCCACGGTGACGCTGTTGGTGGCCGGCATGCTGGATGCGCCGCACGCGCACGCCGTGACCGTGGCCGCGGCGGTGGAGATGTTGCACACCGCCACCCTGGTGCACGATGACCTCATCGACGGGGCGACGCTGCGCCGCGGTGAGCCGACGCTCAACGCGCTATGGAACTCGGCCGCCACTATTTTGGCGGGCGATTTTCTGTTCTCACAGGCGGCCTGGTTGGGCGCGCAGGCCGAATCGGTAGACGTGATGCAGATGTTCGCCAAGACGCTTTCCATCATCGTCAACGGTGAGGTCAATCAGATCTTTACGCGCAACACCTTCCCGACCCGCGCCGAGTACGACCAGCGCATCTATGCCAAGACGGCCTCGATGTTCGAGCTGGCCGCTAAAGCGCCGGCGCACCTGGCGGGCGTTTTCCCGCAGTATGGTGAGCTGCTCAATACCTATGGCAATAGCATCGGCATGGCCTTCCAGGTGGTGGATGATGTGCTCGACTTCTCGTCAGACGAGGACACGCTGGGCAAGCCGGCCGCCAGCGATCTGCGGCATGGCTTGGTAACACTGCCTACGCTGTATTATCTGGACATGCAGCCCGGCGACGCACGCGTGGCGCAACTGCTGCAAGGCGATAGCCTGCAGGAGACGGAGATCGATACACTGATCGCCGATATTCGCAGCAGCGGCGCGCTGCAACAAGCCAATGAGGAGGCGCATCGCTATGTGCGCCTGGCGCAGGACGCGCTGCAAAGCATGCCGGCCTGTGCCGAGCGCGACGGCCTGGCCGATCTGGCTGAATACGTCGTCGAGCGCTTGCATTAGCCCACACGGCAAGAATATAAAAAGACCGGCCCCTTGGCCGGTCTTTTTTGTTGGGGCATGACAAAAGGGCCAGGATTTGTGACTTTCTCGGGACATATGTATCTAGTGGGACGGCGCGGGGGCGCATACAGTAGGGGCGTAAAGGAGAATCGCCATGAACCTACCTAAAGTTGCCGAATGGATGACCACCGAACTGATCACCGTCGCGCCGGGGACGCCCTTGCCTGAGGCTGTGGCCCTGATGCGCACCAATCACATCCGCCGCTTGCCAGTGGTGGACGATGGCCGTCTCGTGGGGATTGTTACCTACGGGGATCTGCGTGAGGCCAGCCCCTCTGATGCCACCGGCCTGAGCGTGCATGAGATTTCGTATCTGCTCAACAAACTGGGCGTGGATAAGCTGATGACGCCCAAGCCCTACACCGTTGCGCCGGATACCGCACTGACCGAGGCAGCACGCCTGATGCTGCAACACAAGATCGGCGCACTGCCGGTGGTGGATCACGGAGAGTTGGTGGGCCTGATCACGGAATCCGACATCTTCCGGGCCTTCATGCGCCTGTTCGAAGAGGACAAAGTGGCGGTGGCCGCCGTTTAGCGGGCGTTGGCCTTGTGCTGGCAAAACGCGCAAGGCCGCGCCTCTGCGGCCAGGATGGCCTGGTCGCTGCTCCAAAACAGGTTCTGCTCACCGATCTCCGCCAGCAGGCCGCCGCGCACCAGCATGGCGTGCACATTCTTGTGCACGCCGGCGAACATCAGCGTGCCGCCATGCTGGCGGATGCGCGCGTTAAGGCTGCGGATGGCCTCGATGCCGGCCGTATCCATCAGCGGTACGCCGCGCATCGAAAGGATCAGCGCATGGGTGGGGCCGAGCTTGCTAAAGGCTTCATTGAAGGTGCCGGTGGCGGCGAAGAATAGCGGCCCGGTGACGAAAGCTACCTGCATGTGCTCGCAGGCGCGCTGGCTTTGCAGGCCGCGCTGGCGCAAGCGTTCCGGGTCTACCGGGCTGATCTCGACTTCAAGGCTGGCAATGCGGTTCAGGAAGATGCCGCCCGCCACCAGCGAGCCGATCAGGATCGCCTGGGTCAGATCGAGGCTGATCGTCGCCAGCATCGTGATCAGAAATGCGCCGATATCCGTTTTGAAGCGATGGCTGAACATGAAGCGAATGGCGTGCCATTCGTTCATGCGCCAGGCGGTCACCATCAGCACGCCAGCCAGTGCAGCCAGCGGGATGCGCGCCATCAGCGGCGCCAGCAGGAACATGGAGAGCAGCAAGCCCAGGGCGTGGATGATGCTGGTGAGGCGTGTTTGCCCGCCAGATTTGATGCCCACGCTGGAGCGGGCGATGGCGGCGGTGGCCGGCACGCCGCCAAAGAAGGGGATGAGCATATTACCGATGCCTTGGCCGATCAGCTCTTGATTGGCCTGCAAACGGATCCCGGTCATGTTGGCGGCAACCGCGCCGCACAGTAGGGACTCCACCGCGCCGAGGGCGGTGATGGTAAGCGTGGGCGGCAGCAATGCCGGCAGCTCGCTCCAATCGAAGCTGAGCGGGTTAAAACGCTCAGCCAGCAGCAGGGTCTGCGGGATGGCGCCGATCTGCTCGGCCTGCCAGCCCGTCAGCACGGCCACCAGCGTGGCAGCGATGATGCCCAGCAACGAAGCCGGCACCACCCGATCCCATTTCTTGGGCCACAGCAGCATCAAGCCGATCACGACCAGCGCCAGGGCGATGACTTGCCAGTTGGGGCTGAAGCCGCCGTTGAAGTAACCGAGCAACTTCTGCAGGGCGGTTTCTTTTTCAGGCGTGTGCACGCCGAGAAAATTATCAATTTGGCCGATGAAGATGATCAGGGCGATGCCGGAGGTGAAGCCGGTGATGACGGACGAAGGGATGAAGGCGATAAAGCGGCCCAGCTTGAGCACGCCGATGAGCAACAAGAGCAGGCCGGAGAGCAGCCCGGCGGCCCAGATGCCGTCCAAGCCATAGCGGCCCACGAGCACGATCAGCACGGCGCTCATTGCCCCGGTGGGGCCACTGATCTGGTAGGGCGCGCCGGAGAGCGCGCCGATCACCAGGCCAGCCAGGATGGCGGTCACCAGGCCAGCGGCTGCGGTGGCGCCAGAGGCCACGCCGAAGGCCAACGCCAGCGGCAAGGCCACTGCGGCGACGGTGATCCCGGCCAAGAGGTCTTGACGGAACTTAGTTAGGGTGTAACCGGAGAATTCGGAACGATACAGCTGAGCTAAGTTACGCCGTGGCATAATCGCAAGAGGCTGCACTATACCACGATTGCAAGGAGTGTTTGCATGCCCGCTTATGTTGCGTTGCTACGCGGCATTGCCCCGGCCAACCCGAACATGCACAACGTCAACTTGCGCGGCGTGCTGGAGCAATTGGGTTTCGAAAACGTGCGCAGCGTCCTCAGCAGCGGCAACCTGGTGTTCGAAGCGACGGGGCGCCCGGCGCTGGCGCAGTGGGAACAGCGCATGGAAGCTGCCTGGCCGCGCCAATTGGGCTTTGAAGCCAGCACGATCATCAAGAGCCAGACGCAGGTAGAAGCCTTGCTGGCCGCACAGCCGTTTGGCAAGGCGGTGCATAGTACGCGCAGCTACCTAGTGGTGACCTGTATCAAGCCTGCGCCCGCGGCCTTGGATCTGCAGCTACCTCACCAGCCTGCAGGGCAGCCATTTGAGCTGGTGTATTACGCCGATGGCATGCTGTGCAGCATTGTGGATGCATCCAAGCCCAATGGCGCCTTCAGCTATTGGCTGGAACGGCGCTATGGCAAAGCGGTCACTACGCGCACCGCGCAAACGCTGGCGCGTATTCTGCAAAAGATGGCCTGAGCGCGCCGCTACCAGCGCTCCCAGTGCACCAGCTCCTCAAAATCTTTGCGCCCACGCAGCAACTTGCTGAGGCGCAGCTTTTCTTTCTGCGCCGGATAGCCAAACGAAATCGCCATGAGCACTTGCCATTCGGGGGGCACGCCCAGCAGAGCGGCGGCTTCCTCTCCTGCGTAGATCGTGGCCAGGCAGGAGCCTACGCCGAGTTCGGTGGCGGTGAGTTGCATATAGGCCGCGGCTTGCCCGGCATCGAATAGTGCCCCGTAGAAGACATCCGGCGGCGGGGTCAGGATCAGCACGCCCAGCGCGGCCCCGGCCAGGTGCCCGGCAAACTGGCCGAGCTTGCTGAGTTGTTGCAGCGTCTGGCGCTGGCGAATGGCGAGGAAGCGCCAGGCCTGACGATTCTTCGAAGACTGCGCCCGGCGCCCGGCGCGCAGGATCGCCAGCACCACCTCTTCGGGGAGGGGCTCGGCGGTGAAGTCACGGATGGCGCGTTTGCGCCGGATGGCGGTGGATACGTTCATCGGCTCTCCTTAGTGAGTGGCAAGCTGCGGTAAGACCTGGGCGGCTAGCGCTTCCAGCCCGGCAATATCGTCCTGATCGAGCCATTGCAGCATGACCTGTTGGCAGCCAGCGGCAGCCAGTGTGCCCAGTTGCTCGACCAGGGCGTTGGCCTCGCCGACCAGTGCGCCGCGGGCGCGCCACTCCTCCAGGCTGCGGCCGCTGGCGGCCAGCCTGCTGGCCAATTCGGCCGAGGAGCGGCCAAACAGGCCGCGGGTCATCAGGCTGCGCTTGACGGCCTGCGGCGGGCGGCCGAGGGCCGCCAGGTAGCCATCCAGCAGCGGCATGCGTTCGGCGTAAGCCGCGGCGCTAAGGCCAACGCCGTTCCATTCGCTGGCATAGCGGGCGGCCAATTGCAGCGTGCGCTGCTTGCCGTTGCCGCCCACCAGGAGCGGCGGGCCACCTGGGCGCTGCGGGCGCGGTAGCAGCACAGCCTGCTGAAGTTGGTAGAAGGTGCCGGCAAAATCCAGCGGCGCTGCGTTGTGCAGCAGGCTGTGGATGACGTGCAAGCCTTCTTCGAAGCGTTGCATGCGGGCCGGCAGCTCGAGCAGCTCGAGGCCGAACATTTCGTGCTCGCGTACTTGCCAACCGGCGCCGAGGCCGAGCACCAGGCGCCCGCCGCTGAGATCATCCACGGCGGCGGCGATGCGAGCGGTCATGCTGGGGTGGCGGAAGGAGAGCGGCGAGACCAGCGGGCCGAAGTGGATGCGCTGCGTGTGGCTGGCCAGGCAGGTCAGCGAAGTCCACAGCTCGAGCGAATCTTTTTCGGGCGGGTCCATGTTCGTGTAATGGTCACTACGGTAGAGGCCGGCGAAGCCAAAGTCTTCGGCGGCGGCCGCCAGGCGTTGCCAGCGCGGCCAGGTAAGCCCGTCTTGGCCTTCGATCATGATGGAGAGTTGCATAGTGGCTCCTTATGATTATTTAACCGTAGATGTATGAAAGTTAGTCGAAATAGTTAGTTAGTCAATTAATTAATCGATTAATCGATTAGTCGATTAGTCAGTTAGTCGATTAGTCGATTAGTCGATTAGTCAATTAGTCAATTAGTCAGTTAGTCGATTAGTCGATTAGTCGATTAGTTGTTTAGTCGGTTTTATCTGCGTTCATCCGCGTTCATCTGCGGCTAAATATCCAGATGACTATATGACTAGTCAACTACTCAACTAGTCGCCTATTCTCGCGCGGCGGCCACCACGGCGCGCCAGTCTTCCCTTTCGGGGGTGGGTGCGGGGCCGAGCGCATCGCTGATCTCCTCGCCTAGCAGGGCTTGCGCCACCGCCAGGCTGCAGGCGGCCGCGGCGGGCAAGTCGTAGCCTCCTTCGAGGATCACGGCCAGCTTGCCGCCGCAATGCGCTGTGGCCCATTGGCGCAGTGCGGCCACGGCGCGGCCATAGCCGGCGGCGCTGACTTGCAGGTTGGCCAGCGGGTCGCGCCAATGGGCATCGAAGCCAAAACTCACCAGCAACATCTCCGGTTGATATGCATCCAGCAGGGCGGGGAACAGCTCACCATACACCGCGGCGAAGGCCGCGTCACCGCTGCCGGGCGGCAGGGGTAGGTTGGCGGTAAGCCCGGCGCCGGGGCCTTCGCCGCGCTCGTCCAGGTGGCCGCTGCCCGGCCATAGCGGTGCTTGATGGCTGCTGCAGAAGAGCACATCCGCGCGGGCGTAGAAAATATCCTGCGTGCCGTTGCCGTGGTGTACATCCATATCCAGAATTGCCAGGCGCCGGGCACCGCCGTGCTGCAGGAGATATTCGGCGGCCAGGGCGATATTGTTCAGCAAGCAGAAGCCCATCGGCTGCTGGCGGGTGGCATGGTGGCCGGGCGGGCGGCTGAGGGCAAAGCCCGTGTGCGCCTCGCCGCGCCACACCGCGCCCGCTACTGCCAGCGCGCCGCCGGCGGCGGCTTGTGCCAGCGGCCAACTGTGCGGCGTGGTGTAGGTGTCGGCATCCAGCGCGCGGCCGGCCTGGGCGTGCATCTGGATGGCTTGCAACATCGCCGGGCTGTGCACGCGCTCCAGCAGGCCAGCGGGCAGCGGCGCAGCGGGGAGTGGCGCTTGCCACAGGCCGTGCTGCTGCAGGGCCTGGCGAATTGTGTCCACGCGCTCGGGGCGTTCGGGGTGAGCGGCCTGGGCGTGGGCGCTATGGCCTTCGGGATAGTAGTAGGCGATGGGCGCGGTCATTGCGCTGGATTATAGAGGGCTATCGCCGCTGATTGCGGCCAGTGGGCGTTTGTGATCGCCGGCTCAAGCGTCGCCCCACAGGCGGTCAAGTGGGATGGCTTGCGCTAGAATTGATAGCACTCCCATAAGTAAGGAGCATCGCCATGCCAGAAGATAATGCACCTGAAGCGAAGAGCAAGAAAGCTGCCGCAGGCGCCCGCGCCATTTGGTCCGGGGCGATTGCCTTCGGCTTGATCAACATCCCGGTCAAATTGTTCTCAGCCACGCGCGAGAACGAGCTGTCATTCAACCAATTGCGCAAGAGCGACCATTCGCGCATTAAGTATCTGCGCGTGGCAGCCGCCGACGGCCAGGAAGTACCCTACGACCAGATTGTCAAAGGCTTTGAGGTTGAAGACGGGCGCTACGTGGTGATTGAAGACGAAGACATCAAGAACGCCAGCCCCAAGAAGACTCAAAGTATTGAAATCCTCGCCTTTGCCAACGAAGACGAGATCGACAGTGTGTATTTTGATAAGCCCTATTACCTGGGGCCGGATAAGAACGCGGCGCGGGCTTACAGCTTGCTACGCGAGGCACTGAAGCAATCCAAAAAAGTCGCTGTGGCCAAATTCATCCTGCGCACCAAGGAGAACCTGGCGATCCTCAAGCCGGAGGGTGATGTACTGATCTTGAACCAGATCCGTTACCAATCCGAGGTGCGCGAGGCGGAGGGCCTCAACCTGCCGGGAGCCGATGAAGTCAAGGCGAGCGAACTGGACCTGGCGCTCAGTCTGGTGAACCAGCTCACCCAGCCGTTCAAGCCGGAGCAATACGAAGACACGTTTACGGCCGAGATCCGGCGCATCATTGACCAGAAGGCTGAGGGTCTGACGCCTGAGGTGGTGGGCGCCGCGCCCGAGCAGACCAAGGATGATGACCTGCTGGCCTCGTTGCGTGCCAGCATCGAAGCCAGCAAAGCTCGCGTTGACGCATAGCGAGGCGAGGCGTGGCTGACCCGCAGCAGCGCTTACAGGAATACCGCGACAAGCGCGATTTTAGCAAGACCAGCGAACCTGCGCCCGCTGCCGCCGCCGCTGCGCAGGCCGCGGAACTCGGCCCGCACCAGGCGCGCTTCTGCATCCAAAAGCATGATGCCACGCGCCTGCACTATGACGTGCGCCTTGAGATCGACGGCGTATTGGTCTCGTGGGCCGTGCCGCAAGGCCCGGCGCACGACCCGGTGGTAAAACGCCTGGCGGTGCGCACCGAAGACCACCCGATGGAGTATCTGGATTTTGAAGGCGTGATTCCCAAGGGGGAGTATGGCGCCGGTCCGATCATCCTGTGGGATCAGGGAACCTATACCAATATCCGCGGCACCAAGCGCAAGCCCTTCACGATGAAAGAGTCGCTGGAGGCTGGCCTGGTTGAGGTGCGCTTCGATGGGGAGAAGCTCAAGGGCGAATTTGCGCTGGTGCGCACGCGTTACGAAGGCAAACAGGAAAACTGGCTGATGGTGAAGATGAAAGATGCCTTTGCCAACCCGGCCTATGACATCGTCAACGAGCGCCCGCTTTCGGTCAAGAGTGGCAAGAGCATCGAGGAGTTGAAAGAAGAAGGCAGCCGGGCGCAGTTGCCCGCGGCGCTGCGCAGGCTGCCGCCGGAGGCGCTTAGCAAGCTGAGCCTGGCCGAGTTCCCCGGCTGGCAGGAGCCGATGCTGGCCACGCCGGAAGAGCGCCCGGTGGAGCGCGCTGGCTGGATCTACGAACCCAAGCTGGATGGGCAACGGGTAATCGTTTACCGTAAAGGCCAACAGGTGCAGCTGCTCTCGCGCAACAAGCTGATCATCACCGAGCAGTATCCTGAATTGGCCGGCGCGCTGCGCCAACACGGCCAAGGTGACTTTGTGGCCGATGCGGAGATCGTCTCCTTTGAAAATGGCCGCCCCAGCTTTGAGCAGATGCAAAAGCGGATGCACATCCAAAAGCCTAGCGCCGAGCTGCTGCAAGAGGCGCCGGTGTTCATGTATTTGTTTGATGTGACTTATTGCGCCGGCTACGACACCACGCGCCTCAGCCAACTAGAGCGCAAGGACGTGCTGCGCGGCCTGGTGCAGTATGCTGACCCGCTGCGCTATCTGGAGCATCAGGAGCAGGGCGGGCTTGAGCTGTTCCAGCAGGCCTGCGCCAGCGGGCAAGAAGGCGTGATTGCCAAGGATGGCAATGCCAGCTACCAGCGCGGCCGCTCCAAGAGCTGGCTGAAGTGGAAGTGCGTGCGCCAGCAAGAATTTGTGATCGGCGGTTTTACCGAACCGCAGGCCGGCATGCGCGGCTTTGGCGCGCTGCTGGTGGGCTACTACCCGGAGGGGCAAGACAAACTGCAATTTGTGGGTGGGGTAGGCACCGGCTTCTCGGATGAGGCGATCCGCGCCATCCGCCAGCAATTGGATGCGCTGACCAGTGAAGAGTGCCCCTTCCTGCCGGATGATTTGTTGCCGCGCCAAGCTGTGCGCTGGGTGGCGCCTGAGCTGGTGGCCCAGGTGGGTTTTGGGGAATGGACGCGGCTGGATAAGATTCGCCACCCGCGCTTTTTGGGCTTGCGACCGGATAAGGCGGCCCGCCATGTGGTGCGCGAGGCTAGCGCGGCCAGCCCGGCACCGCCGCCGCTGACGGTGCCAGCCTCTGGCGGGCGGGCGGATGGCGAAGAGATGCGCCAGGTGGATGGGCACAAGATCAAGGTCACCAACCCGGGCAAGTTGCTCTTCCCGCAAATTCGTAAGACGCAGGTGATCGATTATTACGAGCAGATCGCCCCGGTGATGCTGCCGCATGTGCAGAACCGCCCGATCAGCATGCAGCGCTTTCCCGATGGCATTCGAGTGCAAGGCTTTTTTCATAAGGAAGCGCCGGAGTACTTTCCCAAGTTCATAAGTTTGGTGGAAGTGCGCACCAGTGCCAGCGCCGCCGAAACGCAGCTACAAGTGATGATCAACAACGCTGCCACGCTGGTGTATCTGGCGCAACTGGCCTCGTTCGTGATCCATATCTGGACCAGCCAGGCGCCGCAGCTGGAGCAGCCCGATAAGATCGTCTTCGACCTGGATCCTTCCACGGATGACAGTTGGGACGCGGTGGTGAGCGGGGCCAAGGATCTGCGCGGCCTGCTGGCGGATATGCAGTTACCCTCCTTCGTGATGACCACTGGTTCGCGCGGCCTGCATGTGGTGGTGCCGATCCAGCCAGAGCATCCCTTTGATACGGTGCTGCTGTTCGCCAAGACGGTGTGCACCACGCTGGAGCGGCGCGATGCGAAGTTCACCACGCAGATTCGTAAGGACAAGCGTAAAGGGCGGATCTTTTTGGATTATCTGCGCAACCGCTACGCCCAAACCGGGATTGCGCCATATTCGCTACGCGCCCGCCCCGAGGCGCCGCTGGCGATGCCACTACTGTGGGAAGAGTTGGACGATGCCGCGCTGCGCGCCGATCATTTCACCTTGGCCAATATCATGGCGCGCCTGGCCGACGGCGGCGACCGCTGGGCAGGCTTCTTCGCGGCACGCCAGCCGCTGCCCGATTTTGCCTTGATCGAGCAAGTGCTCAAAGCCTGACATCTTGATTAGAATCGTGCCATGACGGCACTTGATGAAACCCTTGCTATTCCTTGTTCACTAGAGTCTGAACAGGCGGGAGAAAGCCTGGCCGGCACTGCGCCGCGCGCCCAGGTGTGGTTCGCGCTGGAGTATCGCGAGCGGTGGGAGCACAAGGCCTGGGAGCAAAGCTCGATCGACGCCGCTATACGCCAGGCGGTGGACGCGCAGTTGGCCGGTATTGCGGGAGCGCGTCTGCTGTTGATCAAGCAGAAGGACCGCGCAGCTCACCTGCGTTTTTTTGCCGCCGTGCTGGGAGAACAGCCGGCACTGTATACGTTTGAACTCTCCAGTTATGCGGAGTTGGCCGAGCTGGATCTGACGGCGATCGTCGCCGGGGCGCCGCAGTATGCGGCCCAGCGCAGCCAGCAGCCGCTGCTGCTGGTGTGCACCAATGGCCAGCGGGACGCCTGCTGCGTGCTGCACGGCATCGGCGTCTACAATCGCTTGCAGCGCGAGTTTGGCGATGCGGTGTGGGAGAGCAGCCACCTGGGCGGTCACCGTTACGCGGCGAATCTGCTGGCGCTGCCCAGCGGCCGCGCCTATGGCCGCCTGCGTGCAGACAATGCGCTCGCAGTGGGGGCGGCGGTGATGGCCGGGGCGCTGCCGCTGGCTTATTGCCGCGGCTACACCGCCTGGGAGCCGGCGGCGCAAGCGGCGGAGCTGTTGCTGCGCCAGCGTTTGCAGCTGAGCACGGCGGTGGGGCCGCGCTTGCTGGCAGGCGCCGCGCTGGATGAGGCGCGCTGGCAGGGCGAGTTCGCTTTGGCGGATGGCAGCCGGCATCGTGTCAGCGTAGTGCGGGAGCTTGGCGCGCCGGTGCACGCTTCGTGCGGGGACGCGAAGACTACGCCTACGGTGGAGTTTCGGCTTGTTTAGCCGCAGATAACGCGGAAAGCTTAACCACAAAGACATAAAGAAACCTAATCCTTTAATCGCTAATCCCTAATCTCATTCGTCAGTGCAACTTCGCTGCAAAGGTGCTTAGGCTTGTTTGGCCGCAGATAAACGCGGATAGGCGCAGATAAAAGCTTGGCCACAAAGGCGCAAAGAGCACAAGGAAACCCAATCCTTTAATCGCTAATTCCTAATCCCTAATCCCTAATCGCATTCGTCAGCGCAGCACACTGCTCGCGAAGATGGCTTTTAAACCTCTGTGTTTATCTGTGTTCATCTGTGGTTAAATTTGCCTTATGAAATCACTCCTCCAAAAACTCAACATCCAAGACATTAACCCCGGCGCGTCCTACGGCAGCGATCATTGGATCGAAGACAAGAACGGCGCCGAACTGATCTCCTACAATCCGGCCACCGGCGAACCGATCGCCAAGATCATCCAGGCTACGCAGGCCTCGTATGACCAGGTGGTCGGTGCCTCGCAGGCAGCCTTCGAGAGCTGGCGCAACGTGCCGGCGCCCAAGCGTGGCCAACTGGTGCGCGATCTGGGCGAAGCCGTGCGCGAGCTCAAGGAGCCGCTGGGCGAGCTGGTCTCACTGGAGATGGGCAAGATCCGCGCCGAGGGTTTGGGTGAAGTGCAGGAGATGATCGACATCTGCGAATTTGCCCTGGGCCTCAGCCGCCAGCTCTATGGCCTCACCATGCACAGTGAGCGCCCCAGCCACCGCATGTATGAGCAGTGGCACCCGCTCGGCCCGGTGGGCGTGATCTCGGCGTTCAACTTCCCCATCGCGGTCTGGTCGTGGAACTCTACGCTGGCCAGCGTGTGCGGCGATACGGTGATCTGGAAGCCCTCGGAACTGGCGCCGCTCAGCGCGATTGCCATGCAGCACATTTGCAACCGCGTCATGGCCGACCATGGCCTGCAGGCGATTTTCAGCCTGGTGGTCGGCACCGGCCAGGAAGTGGGTGAGCGCATGATCAATGATCCGCGCCTGCCGCTGATCTCGTTCACGGGCTCCACCAAGGTGGGCCGCCACGTCAATCAGACGGTGGCCGGGCGCTTTGGCAAGACCCTGCTGGAGTTGGGCGGCAACAATGCCATCATTGTGGCGGAGGATGCCAATTTGGATCTGGCCGTGCGCGGGATTTTGTTCGGCGCAGTGGGTACGGCGGGGCAGCGTTGCACGAGCACGCGCCGCATCATTGCCCACAAGAGCGTGGTGGACGCGCTGACCGAACGCCTGGTGAAGGCGTATGGCCAGGTGAACATCGGCAACCCGTTGGAAGAAGACACGTTGATGGGCCCACTGGTCACCGAGGTGGCCGTGGAGAAGATGGAAGATGCACTGGCGCGTGCGCAGAACGAAGGCGGCCAGGTGCTCACCGGCGGCAAGCGCATTGATGGGCCGGGTAACTTCGTGCAGCCCACGATCGTGCGCATGCCGGCGCAAACCGGCGTAGTGCTGGAGGAAACCTTCGCACCGATCCTGTATATCCTCGACTATGAAACCGTGGATGAGGCGCTGCGCATGCACAACGATGTGCCGCAGGGGCTGAGCAGCGCTATCTTCACCGATAGTATGCAGACGATGGAGCGCTTCCTCTCGGCGGGCGGCAGCGACTGCGGCATTGCCAACGTCAACATCGGCACCTCCGGTGCCGAGATCGGCGGTGCCTTCGGCGGAGAGAAGGAAACCGGCGGCGGGCGCGAAAGCGGCTCGGATGCCTGGCGCGCCTACATGCGCCGCCAGACGAATACAATAAATTGGGGCAAGGAACTGCCGCTGGCGCAGGGCATCAAGTTTGGTGACTGATCGTTCGTAACGATCCGCAAATAGATAAAAAAGCCAGGCGCACCGCATGCGCCTGGCTTTTTGTGTTATTGCGATTTGTGTAACGCTGAGCGCGGCGGGCGCCCCTCATCCTTGTGTTTCTAGCTTGCTCATTAGCAAATTGTTCAAGGCTTCGCGTGCCGCGGGCAGGGCGCGCAGCGCATCCCAATTTTCAACGAATTCCTTGGCGGAGGGCTTGTCGATGATGGCGCGGAAGGGATCGCCCACCACCAGATCGCCTTTGACGCGGGCGGCACGCCAGTGCGGCTCCAGCTCAGCCGCCAGGGCGGCATAGCTGCTTTGCAGCCGTGCTTGGGCTTCAAAGAAGCGCGCCTGCTGCGCCACGGTGAGCGACTTCTGCTGGTAGATCTCGATCACCAGCGCGGTCAACAGGTCCCAGTCTGCCGCGAATGCATGCAACTGTGGATCGTTGAGCTGTCTGAGCAGGCTTTGGGTGACGGGGTTCATCTTGCAGTCAGTTTAACCACAGATAAACACAGATAAAGCTCTCTATCTAAGTGCAACTAAGATTGGAGATTCCTTTGTGTACTTTTCTGTGCCTTTATGGTTAGGTAGTTCTAGTTTTATCCGTGTTTATCTGCGTTCATCTGTGGTTAAAAAAACTGAGGCGCGCATTATAATGCCGCCTTGTGACCAACTCCTACATCCTTGCCGGCGATCTTGGCGCCACCAAAACCAATCTGGCGCTCTTCGATGCCAGTGACCTGCAGGCCGGGGCGCAGGCTGAGGCCAGCTACCTGAACGCAGACCATGCGGATCTGCCGGCGATCTTGCGCAAATACCTGGCTGACAAGGACGCGCAGGCCATCCACACAGCCTGCCTTGGCGTGGCTGGCCCGGTGATCAACAATCATGTGCGCATGGTCAACCTGGATTGGGAAGTGGATGCTGCGGCGCTGTGCGCTGAGTTTAGTTGGCAGGCGGCCTGGCTGATCAATGATCTGAAGGCGTTGGCCAACGCCGTACCGCTGCTGCAGCCGCATGAAGTGCAGACCTTGCAAGCCGGCGTGCCCGAACCCGGGGGCACGATCGCTGTGATCGCCCCGGGCACCGGCCTGGGGATTGGCTATCTCACCTCGGCGGGCGGGCAGTACCGCGCCTATGCCACCGAGGGTGGCCACGCCAGCTTTGCACCGGAGACTGTGCTGCAGCAGGAGCTGCTGGCCTGGCTGCGGCCGCGGCTGGGCCAGGTGGCGGTGGAGCATGTCTGCGCCGGGGTGGGGTTGCCCAACATCTATGCCTTCCTGAAGGCCAGCGGCCATGCCCCCGAGCCCGAGTGGCTGCGGGCGGAGCTGGACCGCCAGGGTGATGACAACAATGTGATCATTGTGCAGCATGCGCTGGCGCAGACCGCCGGCGCCGAAATTTGCGCGCTGACCTTGCAACTGTTCGTAGAAATTCTTGGGGCCACCGCCGGCAACCTGGCGCTGGGCCTGGGCGCCACCGCGGGCGTGTATCTGGGCGGCGGCATCCCGCCGCGCATCCAGGCCGCGTTGGGCCGCTATCGCTTCATGGATTTCTTTCTGGGCAAGACGGGCTACGAGGACTACTTGGCGCGCTTCCCGGTGCAATTGATCCTTGACCCGGCAGTGGCCTTGCTGGGTGCGGCGGCTTACGCGCAACAGCAACAAGCCGCCTGAGGCCGCGCGGCCCGGCAAAACGGGGGAATAGTTCCTAAGCTTGCCCTAATCTGGGTCAAACATTTCATTAATACGCCCCATGCTAGAATGACTCCTAAGTAGTTGTTTCACTCCCATACGCCAACTAAGCCTAAAACTGCATATCAGTTTGCCTGGGCTGTACCTTGCCTTGGGTGGTTTGTGGTGTGTTATTTCTCGTGATGCTGCGTTATCTGGGGCACACGGGTGTAAGGATTTGACGGTAAGCCAACTCTGAATACACGGAGGCAGAGTATCGAATGAGTACAAATACGATCGAAGCATTTGAAAACGAAGAACTCACTCTAAACGAAGATGAGGCTCTGGAGCGCCTGATTCGCCTAGGCCGCAAACAGGGCTTTGTAAGTATTGATAACGTCTTGCAGGTAGTGCCGGGCGAACAGCGCCAATCGGAGCACCTGGAAGAGATCTTTGAAGCGCTGCTCAACGAGGGCATCCCGCTGGTGGAGGATGAGGAATCCGAGGGCGCCGAGCTGCTGGATCACGACGAGGAGATCGAGGACGACGAGCCAGCCAAGACGCGCAGCAAGATCTACGCGCCGGATGATCCGCTGGCCGAGGCCGAGACGGGCGACCTGGTGCGCCTGTACTTCAACGAAGCCGCCAGCGTACCGCTGCTGACCGCCGCCGAAGAGGTGGACCTGGCCAAGAAGATGGAGCGCGGCAACAAAGCGCGCACCCAACTGGCCAAGCCCGGCCTGAGCGCGGCCAAACGGGCCGAGCTGCAAGAGGCGGTGGAGGTGGGCTGGAACGCCCGCCAGCACATCATTGTGGCTAACAGCCGCCTGGTGATCAGCATTGCCAAGAAGAACATGAACCGCGGTCTGCCGCTGATCGACCTGATCCAGGAGGGCAATATCGGCTTGATGCGGGCGGCCAAGAAGTTTGACTACCGCCGCGGCTTCAAGTTCAGTACCTACGCCACCTGGTGGATCCGCCAGGCGATCACGCGGGCGATCTCGAACAAATCGCGCACCATTCGCATTCCCGCCCACATGGGCGACAAGATTGCCAAGATGATGCGCATGAAGAACACGTTGAAGCAGGAGCTGAAGCGTGAAGCCACGCTGGCCGAGCTGGCCGAGGCGCTGGAAGTCAGCGCCGAGGAGATCGAGCTGATCACCACTGCCGGCTACCAGCCGCATTCGCTGGAAACGCCGATCGGCAGCGATGAGGATTCGGTGTTGGGCGAGTTGATCGAAGACGAGACCGCGCCTTCACCGGAGGAGAGCACCGCCCAGAGCCTGCTGGAGCAGGACTTGGCGCGCACCATCGATGAGACCCTGCCGCTGCGCGAAGCGCGCATCCTGCGCCTGCGCTTTGGCCTGGATGATGGTAAGGTGCACAGCCTGAGCGATGTGGGCCGCAAGCTGGGCGTTACGCGTGAGCGCGTGCGCCAGATTGAAGCCCAGGCGCTACGCAAGCTGCGTGATCCGCGGGTGCGTTCGCGCTTGAAGGATTACGTTAACTAAACTGACCCTGAGGTTCAAAAAGAGCGCTGTTCAGTGATGAACAGCGCTCTTTTTTTGTGTAGTAGCTGCCGGTTAGCGCTGGCGCTTTTGGTAACGCACCATCACCGGCGAGGGCTTGCTGGAGCCGCCGCGGTTGACGCCGATCTGCTCGAAGGGGGTTACCAACTCCAGATCATAGGCGCGGAACAGCAGGGCGACGATGATGGCCATCTCAGTGCGGGCAAAGTTCATGCCGGTGCACTTGTGCAGCCCGCCGCCGAAAGTCAGCAGTTCGAAGCCGCGGCCTTCGCCTTTTTCGGAGAAGCGCGTGGGGTCGTAGCGATACGGATCACTGAAGAATTCGGGTAGGAAATGCGCCGCGGCGGTTGAGGTCATGGCGAACCAGCCCGCCGGGATACGGTAGCCGTCCAGCTCGATATCTTGCTTGACCTCGCGGATCAGCGTCTCGGCCGAGGGGCGCAGGCGCCCGGTCTCCTGCACGGCGGCGTTGATGCGCTTGATCTCGCGCATGTGCACATGGTTGACTTCGTCGCTGTCACCCAGCACGCGATCGATCTCTTCGCGCACCTGGGCCTGGTAGGCCTTGTTCTCGATCAGGTGAATGACCGACCAGGCGCTCTGCCCGGCGGTGGTTTCGTGGCCGGCAAACAGCAGCGCCGAGAAGAAACTGGCCACAATGTCATCTGGCAGCGGGGCGCCGGAGCCATCCGGCTGATCGAGGAAGTATTGGAAGCCATCGGGCTTGGGGTTGGCGCGGCGCGCATCGATCAGCGGTTGCAGGATGGCGCGCATCTTTTTCTTGGCCTGATCGCGACGGTAGAACTTAGGCAACGGCAGCTTGTAGAGTAGCGGGTCGAGCGAGGCGCTCAGTGCATCGTACTGATCCCAAAAGCCGCTGGCTTCGAGGTGCTCATGTACCTCATCGCCCAGGAAGCAGCGCCCGGCCACCTCTTTCACCAGGTGGGTCATGGCTTCGGTGAGCTCGATCTCGCCGCGTTCACCCAGGCCAGCGAGCCAGTGTGTGATGGTGCGGCTCATGATCGGCAGGTAGCTGGTCATCTGATCGCGCGTGAACAGGCTGTGCAGGATCGGGCGCTGGCGCATGTAGGTTTCGTGCGGCGCCAGGAAGGCAATGCGCCCGAAGATGGCCGCCAGGAACTGGTAGGGCTTCTCCATATCCAGCTCTTTATCCGTGCTCTTGAAGAAGAAGGATTGTTCCTGCGGGCCGACCAGGATGGCCATCGGCTGGCCGAGCAGCTTTATGCCGAAGACGCTGCCGTGCTGCTGGTAGCCACGACGGAAGAAATTCTCGGGGTCACGGTAAAACTCCAACGCGTGGCCGAGGTAGGGCAGGCCGCCTTTGAGCATCGGCGGAGTGGGCAATGGCGAAGGGGTGGAGGATACGGTTTCCGTATTGATCATGCGGCCAGTATACGCCACTTGTGAAGCTTATCACTTTAACATTGGGTTAAGAGTGCCGAGCGGTTATTTGAGCTCCAGCATCACCGGGCAGTGGTCAGAGCCGGTAACCTCGCTAAAGATCGTAACGTCCTTAACCCTTTTGAGCAGGGGCTGCGAGACGAGGAAGTAATCCAGGCGCCAGCCGATGTTGTTGAGGCGTGCGCTGGGGAAGCGCGCCGTCCACCAACTGAACTGCTGCTTATCGGGATACAGGTGGCGAAAGCTATCCACCAGCCCGGCCTCAAAGTAGCTACCCAGCATGGCGCGCTCCTCGGGCATGAAGCCGGAGGTTTTTTGGTTGTCCTTGGGGCGGGCCAGGTCAATTTCGGCGTAGGCGGTGTTGAAATCGCCGGTCAGGATCAGGTTCTCACCCGCTTTGTGCAGCTTCTTGATGTGCTTGAGCAGCGCTTCGTAAAACTCCAGCTTGAACGTGACGCGCTGCATGCCGGTGGTGCCACTGGGGAAGTAGACGTTGAGCAGGGTGAAATCATCGAAGCGGGTCTGGATCACGCGGCCTTCAACATCGAACTTCGGTACGCCGAAGCCGATGATGTCTTCTTTGCTGTGCTTCGATACCATGGTGGCTACGCCACTGTAGCCGGGGCGCTCCGCGGGGTTCCAGGCGACGGTGTAGCCTTTGAACGTTTCCATCTGCGCGTCGCTGAGCTGCTCGGGCTTGCTCTTGATCTCTTGCAGGCAGATCACATCTGGCTTTTGCTTATGGATCCAGGCCCAGCTATCTTTTTTGAGGTGGGCGCGCAGGCCATTGACGTTCCAGCTGATCAGTTTCATAGGTAGATTGTAATGGGTTTGGCAAGCAGAGGATAGAGAGCGGAGATTCCGAAATCTCTATTCTCAAATCTCGTTCCTGCGTTCTCCCAGTCTTATATAATGCGCACATGCCTAACATTATTCAAGCCGTACGCGGTACGCAAGACTATTATCCCGAAGAGATGGCGGTGCGCTCCTGGCTGTATGCCAAGATGCGCCAGGTGTCGGAATCGTTCGGCTATCAAGAATACGATGGCCCGTTTTTGGAGCGCTTTGAGCTGTATGCGGCTAAATCCGGCGCCGAGTTGGTGGAGAAGCAGTCCTACGTGTTTGAGGACCGCGGCGGCGAGCGCATCACCTTGCGCCCGGAGCTGACCCCTACGCTGGCGCGCATGGTGGCCAGCCGCCAACGCCAACTGACCTATCCGCTGCGCTGGTGGTCGTTTGGCCCGTTTTGGCGTTACGAGAAACCGCAGAAGGGGCGCACGCGCGAATTCTTCCAGTGGAACATTGACATGGTGGGCGAGGATTCGCCTGAAGCTGACGCTGAGCTGGCTACCATCGCTGCCAGCTTCCTCAAGACGATCGGCCTGGGCAGCGGAGAAGCGCAGATTCTGGTCAACAATCGCCAGTTGATGCAAGCGGAGTTGGAAACGCTGGGGATCGCCGGTGCGTTGCGCAGCGAAGTGTTTGGACTGATCGACCGCCGCGACAAGCTGAGTGCGGAAGCCTGGCAAACACGCGGCAAAGAGCTGGGCCTGGATGCGGCGCAATTGCTGGGGGTTGAGAAGCTGTTGGCCAATGCTGCGCTGTGGCAAAAATCTGAATCGTTGCAGCGCTTCTTCCGTGCGGTTGAGGCGCAGGGCGTAGCGGAGTACGTGCGCTATGCCCCGCACATCATCCGCGGGCTGGATTATTACACTGGCACGGTGCTGGAAGCCTGGGACACCGCCGGGGAGTTCCGCGCCATCTTTGGCGGCGGGCGCTACAACGACTTGGTCAACGCGGTGGGCGGCGAGCCGCTGCCGGCAGTGGGCTTCGCCGTGGGCAACGTGGTGATCAGCCTGCTGTTGCAGGCGCTGGGCCACGCGCCAGATCTGAGCGGGCGGGCGCCGATCTACGTGACCGTGTTTGACGAAGCGGGGCTGGCGGAGGCCCTGGCGCTGGGCGCCGAGCTGCGCCAGGCCGGGCTGCGCGTCACCAGCCATTTGCAAGCCGATAAGTTGCAGAAGCAATTCAAGCAAGCCGACCGCAGCGGCGCCAAGCTGGTGCTGGTGCAAGGGCCGGATGAACAGGCGCAAGGCGTGGTGAGCGTTAAGGATCTGCGTAACGGCGAGCAACACAGCGTGCCGCGTGTGGGGCTGGTGGAGATGTTGCGCGGTGCGCTGAAGTAGCGCGTTCAGGTAGCCTTCGTGATAAAATAGCGCCTTCTTGGTGGATGTAGCTCAATCGGCAGAGCACCGCACTGTGGATGCGGTGGTTGCGGGTTCAAGTCCCGTCATCCACCCCAGTAAGAATGAAATCGGCCCTAGGGGCCGATTTTTGTTTGCCTAAGCGGGTGCTGACGGCCGCGTTTGTGCGCGGCCGCTTCAGTACATTTGTTGATTGACGCTGAGTGGGGAACTGGATAACGTATTTGCAACACACGCGGCCATCGCACTGGCCCGATATAGTACCTGACTGTGAATGGAGTCTGGGATTAACGATAAATCCGTTCTGGGTAGGATAGGCATTCTTTTAACAACCTTCACGGTTGTAGTTGTCATTGCTTTGCTTGGCAGAGGTTATGTGCTGAGGCCTGCTAGCCCTACGTCTTTGCCGCAGCCACCCGCTGGCCGCGAACTGGATGCAACGCACAGCGCGGCTGGCTACACTGCCGAAGTGAATGGCGTCGCCATTGAGGCCTCCAACTGGCGTAGGGAGAACGGTGCGGTGCTGGTGGATATTTGCTTTGCGCGAATCTCTGAGGACGATTGGAACCTGAGCCGTAGCTAACTTAGTATTGGTGGTAGCACGATCCAGGCCAGCTATTGGGCGTTGCTCGAGTACCGCTACGATGAGAGCGGTAAAGCTGCGCAGCGCTGTGACGCGGTGAGCTTTCCGTATGCCGTTTCTGCCGCGCCTGGGGAAGTGCGCGTGACCGTGCCGCGCCTGGAAACTTCGCGTAGCGAGAATATCGATTGCCCTGCGGCGCGCAGCAAGCTACAAGGCACGGGGATCGAGATCGAGTGCTACCAGATGGAAAATTCAGGCGGCTATGCGATCGTAGCGCAACCCGAAGGCATGCCGCTCGAAGAGGCGCAACGCTTGGCAAATGATGCCTTTGTCGGTGTTCTTGTGGGGCCGTGGGTTTTGTACGGGGAGTTGAATTAGCGCCGCGGCCGCTGCTTGATATCGACGGGGGCAAGCAGCAGGGTGCGGCCATCCTTGCCTACGCTCTCCAGGGCGCCCATTTTGCGCAGACAGTAACTCATGCGCGTGCTTTGCCATAGGGGAATGTTGCGCGCCGCGGCCAATTGCTTGTGGGTAAAAGGCGTAGCCAGCTCCTTGGGGATCAGGCGCTGAAAATCCTTCAGATCACGAAAGCGGTGGCTGCCGGTGACTTCTAGCAGGCGGCGATCGGCGATGCTCCAATGCTTGCGCGTCCAACTGCCGCGCCCGTCATCGCGCCAGATCTCCTCTTGCTGGGTGAAGACGGCCATGCAACTGAAATTGGGGTGGCTGACAAACTGGGGGATATAGAGCAGCTCGTCGAATAAGTTTTCAATGCGCCCGTGCTTGGGCGATTTGCGCCGGCTGAGCAGCTTGCCGCGTTTGTTTTCGCGCACGATCCATTTGGCCTCGGCAATTGGGTGCACCAGCACCACTTTGTGCTTCTCGAGCAGGCGCGCGAGCTTGGTTTTGAGCGCACTGAAGTTAGCGGTCTGGATCTCGATCAGCAAGCGGCCGCGCACAATATCGATCTGGTAGCCATCCATGCGTTGCTCGAAGGCATCGCCGGGCTGGGCCAGCCAGCGCTTCAGTCCAGCGTGCAGGCTTTGCTCGGTGAGCGTGCCGATGTGGGTACCCGGCTGCATCATGGCTGCGGCTTACCTTTGCGCGGCGCCAAGCCGCTGGCGCGGGTGAGGCTGGTGGCGCCAAAGCGCGCCTGCACGCTTTTGAGTGCGGCATCCAGGCGTTCCTGCTTCTCATGCTCCTTCGGGTCCCAATCCCAGAGCTTGGGCTGGAAGCTGGGCGGCGCCAGGTTGCTGGCGCGCACACCCAGCAGGCGCACTTTGCGGCCGGGCTTCCAGTGGGCCAGCCACAGTTTACGGGCAGCCTGCTCGATCAGGCTGGCATCGTCGGTAGGCTCGGGCAGGGTCAGTTGGCGGCTGATCTTTGTGAAATCTGGCCAACGGATCTTGATCGCCACGGTGTTGCATTGTAGATTTTGTTTGCGCAACTGCTTGCTGATCGAGAGACTGTGTTCGTGCAGCACCGCCAGCAGTTCGCTTTCAAGATTGGTATCACGGGCGAAAGTTTCTTCGTGGCTGATCGATTTGGTTTCGTGGCTGACGTGCACCGGGCTATCGTCAATGCCTTGGGCGCGGAAATGCAAAGAGGAGCCGGTTTGGCCGAACAGGCGCAGCATCTCATGCAGCGGATAGCGGGCGATATCGCCAACCGTGTGCATGCCGAGACGTGCCAGGCGCTCGGCGGTTTTGGGGCCGATGCCCCACAGCGCGTCGCTGGGCAGCGGCGCCAGGAAGGCGGCTTCCTCGCCGGGCGGCACCACCTGGATGGCAAAGGGATAGTTGCCAGTTTTCATGCTGGCCTTGCCAACGTTAGTGGCTACCTTGGCCACCAGTTTGTTGCTGGCCACACCCAGCGAGGAGGGTAGGTGCAAATGATCGCGAATTTGGGCCTGCAATTGGCGGGCGTAGACGATGCCAGGCTGCGGCAGGTGGCTGATATCAATGAAGGCTTCATCGATGGAGATAGGCTGTACGCTATCCGAATAGCTGCCGAGGACATCCATCACTTTGCCGGAGAGATCGCTGTAATCACGGAAGTGGTGGCGCACCACGATCAGTTGGGGGCACAGGCGCAGGGCGCGGGCCATCGGCATGGCGGAGTGAATGCCGAACTTGCGTGCCGCATAGGAGCATGAGGCTACAACGCCGCGCCCCTCGGGGCTGCCGCCCACGGCGAAGGGCTTGCCACGCAGCGTGGGGTCGCGCAGCTCTTCCACGGCGCAGAAGAACGCATCCAGGTCAAGGTGGATGATGGTGCGTTGCGGGGGGAGCGTCTCAGCGTGCATACGGCTGGATTGCGTATAGCCACTTAGGGAGAGCTTAGATGGCACCGCTGTCTTTAAGCGCAGTGATGGCTTCTTCCGCCAGGCCAAGCTCATCGTGCAGGATGGTGGTGGTGTGTTCGCCGAGCGCGGGCGGAGGATAGCGCAGCTGCATCGGGCTGGTGGGCACTTTCAGCGGTGAGGCCAGCAGATCGATAGGCTCGCCGCTGGTAAGCGCAGTGTGCCAGACCATCTCGCGGGCGAGCACCTGTGGATCCTGAAAGACCTGGTCGATCGTGTTGATTGGCCCAGCGGGGATGCCCGCTTCGGCGCACAGCGCCAGCCACGCGGCCACGGGGCGGGTAGCGAACAGCTCTTCCAAGAGGGCAATCAGCGCCTGGCGGTGCTCAACGCGCTGGGGGTTGCTGGCAAAGCGCGGGTCTGTGGCCAATTCTGGGCGGCGGGCGGCAGCGCAGAATTTTTGCCACTGGCCGTCATTGCCGCTGGCAAAGGCAAAGTAGCCATCGCTGGCTTTGAACGATTGGTAGGGCACGATGTTGGGATGGCCGTTGCCGTAGCGTTTGGGCGGCTGGCCGGAGATGAGATAGTTGCTGGCTACGTAGGAAAGCGTGCCCACTTGGGCATCGAACAGCGCAATATCGATGCGCTGCCCGGTTTTTTGGCGTTCGCGTGCGAAAAGCGCGGCGGTAATCGCATTGCACGCATAAATGCCAGAGAGCAGATCGGCGATGGCCAAGCCCACGCGCACCGGCTCGCCATCGGCCGGGCCGGTGATGCTCATCAGGCCGCCGCGGGCCTGGGCCATGAAGTCGTAGCCGGGCTGGGTGCTATCCGGCCCGGTGTAGCCGTAGCCGCTGATCGTGCAGTAGATGATGTCGGGGCGTAGGGCCTGCAGGGCGGCGTAGCTGAGCCCCAGGCGTTCCAGGGTGCCGGGCTTGAAATTCTCCACGAGCACGTCGCAGGTGGCGATGAGCTGGCGCAGGATGGCCAGGCCTTCGGCATGCTTCAGGTTCAGGGTCAGGCTGCGCTTGTTGCGATTGGCGGAGATGAAATAGGCCGACATGCCGCTGGCGGTGAAGGGCGGGCCCCATTGGCGGGTATCGTCGCCTTTATCGGGCGCCTCTACTTTGATGACATCCGCCCCCATGTCACCGAGCAGCATGGTGCAGTAGGGGCCAGCCAGCACACGGGTGAGATCGAGGATGCGGATGCCTTGTAGCAGGCCGGGTGTAGGTGAGGTCATGGCCCCATTATAGGTCAAATATTCTATGATTTTGGCGCGTAGCTTTTGGCGAATCTGTGGGTTGTAAATCTGCAGTATGTCGGACTTCTTTATCGAAAAGGAGGTGCCTGGGGGCGTTTTGCATACTGTCTTTCCTACCCGCAATCCCGCTTTTATTTTTTAGTCGATGAGGAGAGTATATGGCTGCTAATCAACGTATGGGCTACCTGCCCAATGAAACCCCACCTGTGGGGCAACTTATTCTTTTAGGTTTCCAGCACGTCCTCACCATGTTTCCGGCCACCGTTTTGGTGGCTGCTTTGTGTGGCTTCCACGTCAACACCGTCTTGTTCGCTTCCGGCGTTTCCACCATCGTGGCGCTGATCCTGTCGAAGATGGGCATCGGCAAGTTCATTCCGCTGTTCTATGGCTCCAGCTTCAGCTACATCGCCGCCTACGTGGCTGTGGTGAGCGCGATGACCGGCGCGGCGCCGGAGTTCGGCGTTGCTGCGCCCGATGCAGTGATCGGCACGATGCAGGCCGGCATCATTGTTACCGGTTTGCTCAACATCGTCATCGGTTTCATCATCCGCGCCCTCGGCAAGAGTGCGCTGGATAAGGTGTTGCCTCCGGTGGTGACGGGCTCTGTGGCCGCCATCATCGGTTTCGGTCTCGCCTTCGCTGCGCTGGATATGGCTTCTGCTAACTGGGGCGTCTCCATCGCGACACTGGTGCTTACCATCCTGTTCTCGGTCTATCTGCAGAACCGGGGCTTCCTGGGCATGCTGCCCGTGTTGCTCGGTGCAGTTGCCGGTATGCTGATCTCTGGCTTGATTGCGCCCGGCTCAGTGAACTTCGGTGGCGTGGCGGCAGCTCCGCTGTTTGATATGCCGCACCTGACCGCTCCCATTTTCAGTGGCGCGTTCGTGGCTACAGCGGTGTTTAGCATTGCTATCATGGCGATCGCTACCATTCCTGAATCCACGGCTCACCTGTATCAGATCAGCCTATATGTGGACCGCTTCGCGGCGGAGCGCAAGGCCAAGCCCTACGAGTTGGACAAGAACATTGGCTTCAACCTGGTGTTGGACGGTGTGGGCGATGCCATCAACGGTTTGTTTGGCGCTACCGCGGGTACCAACTATGGCGAGAACAACTCGCTGATGGCGATTACGCGCAACTACTCCGGCCCGGCCTTGATCGCCGCGGGTGTGCTGTCGATCCTGCTGGCCTTCGTCGGCAAGCTGGCTGCGCTGGTGAGCGCGGTGCCCCTGGCGGTGAGTGGTGGCCTGGCCATCTACCTGTTCGGTGTGATTGGTATGCAAGGCATCGCCCTGATGCAGGAGCACAAGGTCAGCATGTTTGACCCGCGCAACCTGGCCGTAGGCGCCACCATCATGGTGGTGGGTATCGGCGGCAACATCGGCTATGCGGGTGGTTTCCTGCCCATTCCGTTCCTGCAGGGAATCTTCCCCAGCGGCCTGCCCGCCATCGCCACTGCGGCGGTGCTCGGCATCCTGTTGAATGCAGTGTTCCTCATCTTCGCTCCTGAGGGGGAGAGCAAGGTCGCGGCTAGCAAGGCTACCGCAGTCAAGAAAGCGGCTGGTAAGAAGACGGCTGCCAAGAAGACGGCGGCGAAGAAAACGGCTCGCCGCTAAGCTGAGTGACTAGCAAGAAAAAAAGAGCAGCGCATCGCGCTGCTCTTTTTTTTTGCAGGTATTTTCCATAGATGAAAACTAACTGCTGTTTTAACCGCGGATAAACGCAGATGAACGCTGATAACTACAAACCTTCATTCCGACGAGGGCAAAGCCCGAGGAGGAATCCTTTAGGCCATTCTAAAAAACCTTTGTTTTGCCCTAAATGATTCCTCCCTGGTTGCATTCGGTCGGAATGACGGGGGGTGCCAGGGCTATCCGCGTTCATCGCTTGTATCAGCGGCTCAATAATCTGTGTTCATCTGTGGATTCTTAACCAGCTCGCGCTGAAGAAATTCCGTAAAGCTACTCGGTGCACGCCCTAGCAAGCTTTGCAGCGTGAAGCTGCTGGCGGCGAAGCCGTGTGCATCGTAATAGGCGAACATTGCACTCAGCGTGTCACGCGCATAGCTGGGCAGCTGCGCGTTGCTGGCCTGCCAGTTAGCCAGCGCTTGCTGCGCCGCGGCTACCGGGCGGCCGATGTGGAGCGCGGTCTGTGCGGCCATATCGGCTGAGCTCAGTACCTGTGGCCCGGCAAGCGGGTAGATGGCGCCGTGGTGGCCGGCTTCTAGCAGCACGCGGGCAGCCACGCTGGCTACGTCGTTCAAATCAACGGGAGTGAACTGTGCATCCACAGAGTAAGGCACGCGGTACTCGCCCTGCGTGCGCATGGCGGGCAAATAGGGCAGTACGTTCTGCATGTAACTGGCGGGCTGCAGGATGGTGAAATCCAAGCCTGATTGAATCAGCGCTTCTTCCACGCGCAACTTTTGCCAGTGATGCGGCATGGCGGCTATCTGCGGATACAGCACGGAGTGATATACAAAGCGGCGCAGGCCTGCGGCTTTGGCCGCCGCAATCCATGCGGCAGTGAGCGCGACTTCATCCGGGTACATGTTGGGTGCAATGAAGTACAGCGCGTCTACACCAGCCAGGGCAGCTTGCATAGCGGCAGGGTCGGCCATGTCCGCCTGCACTACTTCGTCTGCAGGCATGTCCACCTCGCGGCGTACGAGCGCCCGCGTGGCTGCGCCTTTGGTCTGCAAGGCGGCCAGGACGGCACGGCCGGTCTTGCTGTTGGCTCCGGTCACCAAGATCATGCTGTGCCACCCTGCTGCAGCACAGCCATGAAGCCTGCCAGCGCATCAGCGCCGGAGGTGTGCCCGGTGGGCAGGATGCGCAGCGCAGCAGCTTGCAGGGCTGCGCCATCGCTGCTGGCGATGGCGGCTATCAGCTGGTGCCAAGGCTGGGCCGCTTCGCCACGTGCTCCCGCAGCCAGCCAGGCCGCTGACAGGGCATGCGTGCGTTCAATCGCCACGTCTGCCATGCCCTCGGCCAGTTCGCTGGCCGCCGAGGCCGGCTGAGTGGCCCACAGCCCGTACATGGAGCCCAGCAGCAGGTCATCACCGGCGGGGGTCAGCCCGGGGCCAACGCCGGCCAGCTTGCGTGCCGCAGCCTGTATCCTGTTGGCATCTTGGCTGCGGATACCTTCAAGCAACTGGGGAATGTTCTGCTCGGCAAGCTGTTGAATGCGCACAGGCAAAGTAGAGGTGCCTGCATCCAATAATACGATGCGAGCCAGGCTATCTTCAGGCGCATACTGCTGCAACAACAGGCTGAGCTCGCCCGCTGCATGCGCCACGGTGTCTGGCATCGTGTGTAGCGCCGCCCACGCAGGCACAGGGTGCCATTGTGGGGCCGAGTCAGCATCAATCAGCCAATCGTCCAGCCACAAGCCGTTTTCAAACACCAGCAGGCGCGATTCGGCCTGAGTCCCTTGTGGAAAGTCTTCGAGCACGATGGAAAATGGGCCATCGCCAATGCGCGCATCCACCAGGGAGAGCACCTGCGCGTCTTGATTGACCAAGTTCACCACGGCCTCAAAGGCATACAGCACGCGTGCCTCCTGCGTGCTGTGCAGCCAGTGCTGGGCTGCGGGCGCAATCGAACGCGCCCGCAGTCTACGGTCAGCGTTCATTCGTGAAGCAGCACCCCGTGGCTAATCACATGTACTGGGGCGCGGTGGTAGCGCAGCGCCTCGCGCACAGTGGGAGTGTCCAGCACTACCAGATGTGCAGGCGCGCCGACCTTGAGTTCAAAATCCTGCAGGCCGATGGCTTTGGCAGCCTCAGTGGTCACCAGGCTGTACAGCGTTTCCATCTCAGCGCGTGAGGTCATCCACAGCAGGTGCGAAGCCAGGAAGGCCACCTCGAGCATGTTGTTGTGTCCGTAGGGATAGTACGCATCGGAAATATCATCCTGCCCGATGCACACGTAGGCATTCTCTTCCAGCAGCTCACGCACCCGGGCGTGCAGCGGGCCGGTTTGCGGGTCGCTGACTACATACATGCGCGCCTGCTTGAGCAAGGCAATCACTTTTTGCAAATAGGGCACAGGGTACAACGCCATGGCACGTGCGTGGTGGGCCAGGGCGCGGCCCTGCCAGCCCTGCTTGATGGCGGCCAGCGCCATCATCTCCAGCGTGCGCAAGCCAGCATCGCCGGCATCATCCACCAGCATGGAGACAGGTTTGTCAAACTCCTTGGCGATGGCGAACATGGCATCCACGTGCTGTTGCGCATCTGCATCCGTGAATTCAATCCACGGGATACCGCCCACGACGTCTGCGCCCAGTTTCATGGCTTCGCGAATGAGCTCCTCGGTGCCTGGCTCGCGCGCCACACCATCCTGCGGGAAGGCAACGACTTGCACGTCTACGATGCCCTTGAATTCGTCGCGCGCTTTGAGCAGCGCCTGCACGCCAATCAGCTTGGCTTTGCTGTCCACATCCGCAAAGGCACGGATGTGCGTGTTGCCGTTCTTGGTGGCCAATCTCAGCGCTTTGCGGACATTGGGAAGAATCCAACTCTCGTCGTACTCGGCTTTGACGCGGCTGGCCAGCTCGATGGCGTTCATCGCCTTGCCCATGCCGGCGCCCTGGTAGCTCTGCAGTGCCAGTTCATCCATGCGGTCCAGCGTGTATACCTTGTCGAGATGCAGATGGGCATTCACAAACGATTCGGTAACCAGGTTGCCGCCAGCATCCAGCTGAGTATCGGCGCTGCCCGTGATGACCTTATCAATGGCCGCTATGCGCCCGTCTTGGATCAAGATGGATACGGTTTCACCGGCGGGCTTGTTGCGCAGCTGCGCGTTGGAGATCAGGATCGAAGTGGCCATGCGCCTCCTGGTGCGAAAAACCAGCAACCACAACCCAGTAACCCAAGCGGGTTACTGGGTTGTGGCGTTCTTGTGCTCATCCGCCAGTTGCCACAGGCGCAGCGGGCTGAGCGGGATCTCGCGGATCTCAAAGCCGGGCATGTTCAGCGCATCTTCCAGCGCCTGTGCGACCAGCGGGCCTACCGGAATGGCGCCAGCTTCGCCCGCGCCCTTCACGCCCATGGGATTGAGCGGCGATGGGGTGGTGGTGTGGTCAGTGTCCATGCGTGGCACATCCTGCGCAGCAGGCAGCAAGTAATCCATGAACGAGGCGTTGAGTATCTGGCCCATGTCATCGAACACAAGCTGCTCGTAGAAGGCATTGCCCAGGCCTTGTGCCACACCGCCATGAATTTGACCGTCGAGGATGAGCGGGTTGATAACCTCGCCACAGTCATGTACTACGGCGTATTTCTGGATATCAATCACCATTGTGTCCGGGTCAACTTCCACAATCATGGCGTGCACACCGTAGGCGGTGGTGCCCATCTCCGGGCCAAAGTAGTCGGTAGCCTCGAGCCCGGGCTCGGTGCCGGGTTTGACCGCGCCTCTCATCGGGTTCGCCTTCTGCGCCAGCACGCCCAGCGGGATGGCGGTTTCCGGTGCGCCTAGGATCTGTACCTTGCCGTCTACCAACTCTAGCTTGTCAGGCGTGACTTCACCTTCGAACTCTTCTACTGCTTTGGCAAGAATCTTCTCGCGCACGCGCAGGGCGGCGGCGTGGATGGCATTGCCTGCCACCACCGCACCACGGCTGGCGAAGGTGCCCACGCCCCAGTGGAACTGGTCGGTATCGCCCGTTACCAGGTCAATCTGGTTGACCGGTACGCCGAGCTGCTCGGCCACAATCTGGGCGTAGCTGGTGTAGTGCCCCTGGCCCTGCGTGCCGATGCCGGTGGCCACACTGACGCGGCCGTTGGCCTGCACCTGGATGCGCGCCCCCTCATACGGGCCAATGCCGGTGCCTTCCACATAGCACACGATGCCCAGCCCGAGCTTCTTGCCAGCCTTCTCGGCGGCGGGCTTCAGCTCGCTATAAAACTTATCGTATTCAATCATCTTGAGCGCCTTATCCAACACCGGCTCGTAGTTGCCGCTGTCGTAGGTCAGCTCGCTGAAATCCTGATAGATGATTTGGTGCTTGACAGGAAAATCTTCGGGCGGGATGAGGTTCTTGCGCCGGATGGCTACTTTGTCCAGCCCCAGCTCTTTGGCCGCCGCGTCCAGCAGACGTTCCATCACAAACACGCCATGTTGGCGGCCTGCGCCACGGTAAGGGCTGACGATGGGCTTGTTGGTGAATACCGCGGTGAACTCGCTGTAATAATCCGGCACCTTGTACATATTGAGCAGGGTGCACTGCGTGTTGATAGGTACAGTCAACCCATACGGGTCGTAGGCGCCGTTGTCATGCCAGAAGACGTCTTTGACACCCACGATGGTGCCATCGTTCATGATGGCCAGCTCCGCTTCGTGGTGTTGCCCACGCTCCTGCGTGGTGGAGTAGAAATTCTCGGCGCGGTCTTCAATCCACTTCACCGGAATATTCAACTGCATGCTGATCCACGGCAGCAGCATCTCCTCCGGGTAGAACATCAAAATCTTGGGCCCAAAGCCGCCACCGATGAACGGCGCAATCAGGCGCACCTGATGCTCTGAGAGGCCGAGCATGCCGGCGATGCCGTTGCGGATGATGACGGGCGCCTGGGTGGTATCCCACATGGTGAGCTTGCCGGCCTTGGCATCCCACGCCGCTACGATGCCGCGGTTTTCCATCGCCGCCGCCGTACCGCGGTCATAGAAGAACTCACGCTTGATGATATGGTCAGCCTTGGCTTTGGCCTTCTCGTAGTTGCCTTTTTCCTGCACTACGTGAGCGGCGATGTTGTTCTCAAGGTCATCATGAATCAGCGCCGCGCCAGCTTCCAACGCTTTGCGCGGGTCAATGTGCACGGGCAGCGCTTCGTAATCCACCAGCACCAGCCCGGCGGCGTCTTCAGCAATGTAGCGCGTCTCAGCCACGATGCATACGATGACTTCGCCCACATGGCGCACCTTGTCCTTGGCCAGGATGGGGTGCATGCGTTCGTTGAGGTAGGCGTTCTTGATGGGTGGCAGGCCAACGTTGAGCACGCCGGTGCGCCAGAAGCTACCCAAGTCTTCGGCCGTGTACACGGCGATGACGCCGGGCAGGGCGCGTGCCGCGGTTGCATCAATGGATTTGATGCGCGCATGCGCGTACGGGCTGCGCACAAAAGCGATGTGCGCCATGCCCGGCAAATCTACATCATCAACGAAGAGCGCCCGCCCGGTGAGCAGGCGGGGGTCTTCGTTGCGTTTTATGCGTTGGCCGAAGTACCGCGTGGTCATACTACTCTTGGGTGAAAGCCACGGCGCGGCAGAAGGCAGCCTCGCCACCCTGGAACTTCCACGGGAAGGCGCCCAGGATCAGGCGCTTGTTGTGCAACGCCGGGTTGCCAATCTCGCCACCCAGGTTCTCCACATGGAAGCAGTCATGCGGGAACAGCGCATTGTGGGTGAGCTGGTAAGCCTCAGCAGGGAACATTTCGTCCACCTTCTCAGAGCCGCCTAGTTTCTTCTCCACGAGTTTGCGCACCTTGGCCCAGTGCTCCAAACCACCTTTGCCGAGGAAGCGGCCAATGGGCAGGTTCATGGGGTGGTCAGTGGAAATCATGTCCACGCCCCACAGGTGAATTTTCTTGTCCAGCAGCCACTCACAGATGCTGTGGTGCGGGCCGGGGTGGCGCTGGATGTAACGCTCTTCGTCACCCTCTGGGCTGAAGAAGGAATACTTGTGCCAGCCCGTGTGGATGAAGAGAATATCTCCGTTCTTGACCTCGGCGGTCTTCTCGATCATCTCGGGCGTGAACACATCCAGGTCGTCCAGCTGGCTGCTCAGATCCACAATCACGCCTTCGCCATACAGCCAATCCAGCGGCAACTGGTCAATCGTCTTGCCGTTGGTGACAAAGTGGCGCGGCGCATCCAAGTGGGTGCCCATATGATTGCTGGTCATGATGTACTGCGCGTTCACGCCGTGCTCGGCCTTGCGCTTGATGTACTTGACTTCAAACGGGGGGTAGAACGGCCAGAACGAGGCGTCTTGGTTGAGGGGCTGGGACAAGTCGTGGATTTTCATAAGTTCTCCTTAGTTTTTTAGCAGTCTGATAGTTGCTTAGTCATCTGGTCAATTGGTCGACCAACAGACTAGATGACTTGCTGGCTCTTTAAAGTTTGTAGCGCTCCGCGTACGCCACCAACGCATCTTCAAAAATCTTCATCGGCGGGCGTACCAAACCAGCGCCCACCTGGCCCACGCCCGCTTCGCGGTGGGCGATGCCGGTGTTGACGCGCGGCGTGATACCCAGCTCAACCACCTTGCGGATGTCGATACCGGTCGGCGTGCCGCGGAACTCCAGTTGCGGAATGGTGAAGTGGCTGTGCTCGGCGATGGTGATCTCGTACATCTCCAGCGTGGCGTTGAGCGCATCCTGCGGCGTACCGCTCACGAAGGTGACGATGGCTGGCGCTGCCGCCATGGCGAAGGCGCCGATGCCCGCTGTCTCCGTGATGGTGCTGTCGCCGATGTCTGGATTGGCATCCTTGCTGGTGAAGCTGGGGAAGTACAGGCCATCCGGCACCTCGGCGGGGGCGGTGAACCATTGCTCGCCCAGGCCGCTGACACGCATACCGAAGTCGGTGCCGTTGCGCGCCATCGTGGTCACCATCGTGCTGCCCTCGATGCCGTGTGCGCTGGCTGACATGGCTTTGCAGGCCGCCATGACGGGATTCAGTACGCTGAGTGCATTGTCACCCAGCGCCTTGAGCACCTCAGACTCCACCTCGTTGTCAGCGACCACCTTGGCAATCCACGGTGCCAGCTTGGCGGTATAGATGATGGAGCCAGCCTTGTTGCGGTTGTGGCCCTCGTCGCCCATGTGCAAGCTCTCGGACAGCAGGGCGCGGATATCAATGCCGCCGCTGGCCTCAATGGCTTTGGCCAGCAACGGCCCCATGCTTTCGTTCATCCAGCGCAGCTTGGCAATCACTTCCTCGCTGAAGGCGCCATAGCGCAGCACCTTGCCATAGCCTTCGTTGAGGTTGGAGTAGGCCTTGTTGCCGTGGGTCTCGTTCTCGATGATGTAAACCATCATGGAGGAGGAGGTCACGCCAGCCATGGGGCCAACGGTGTCGTGATGATGGCAGGGCGCAAAGTCAATCTCGCCCTTTTCCACCAGCGCCACAGCCTCTTGCTCCGTCTTGGCCAGTCCTTCAAAGATCAGCGCGCCGATGACCGCTCCGCGCAACGGGCCAGACATGCGTGCCCATTCGATGGGGGGGCCGGCGTGCAGCAGCAGATTCGGCTTCATGCCCGGGATGACGTCTTTGGCCGGCGTAACGCCTTTCAGTATCGGGCGCGCCTCCATCATGCGGGAGACGGCGGTTTGATTCGCTTTTGCAATATCTATCATTTGCACTCCAGTGTAGTGAGCAGTGATGTGTGAACAGTGATCAGGCTAGCGGGCTATGTACTGCTCACTAGTCACTCGTTACTGTTCACTAGCTACCTGCCTTTCATTTTCTCCAAAATACTGGCCAGTGCTTCGTTGCCGCCCGCGGGCGGTCGCCAATCCACTTGCACCGCGTCTGCACCCTGCGCTTTGAGGCTGTCAAAGAAGCTCTCCACGCCCACGTTGATGGCGGCCAGCGGCTCGCTAAAGGGCTGCAAAGCCTTGCCAGTGGCGCTGGGCGTGGCGGCCAAGCGCGCCGCAATGTAGTCCACCGCCATCGTCGTTTCGCGGAAGATGCGAGCGCCAGCCGCCTCCAGTTTTTGGATTTGCTCGTCCGTGTTTTGGGGGTCTTCGTCCGTGCCGACGACTAAAGCCACAAACTCAATGTCTGAGCGCGTTTTGCGGTGGCTTGCGATGGCCGCGGCCAGCTCCCCAGCGGGGTCGGCATGCGAGCCTTCACCCAGCACAACGTCCAGAAGCACCAGGCCAGTTTCGGCGTCTTCCACTTCTTGCTTCAGGCGGCGCAGGCGCAGGTCGTTGTCCATCATCGGGTGCAGACGGCCCACGGTGAAAACATCTTCGCCCAGGTCTATGATGGTGTGCGCCTGGCTGTGCAGCGGGTCGGCCATCTTCTGTGAGCTACGGATGGCTACATTCGAATAGATAGGGTGCAGGAAATTCTGCAGACCATTGAGCGCTTCGTAGGCCAAGGTACCGCCGGAGAACAGGCCGCGCAGATAACCTGTGCGCCGCTCGATGACTGGGGGGGTGATGGCTCCGGTGCTCAACCCCACAGCGATACGTGCCGCCGAATCAAGCCCTTGGGCAAAATGCACATTGCCAATCTGCTCAGCCGGGGCGGCAAAGCCAATGAAGCACACTACAACCGGCTTGCCTGCCGTCTGCGCTTCGCTCAGCAGGCGGGCCGCCGTGGCCTCGTCGGGCGGCTTAGAGATGAGCACAATCACCTGCGTAGCCTCGTCGGCGGCCAGGTAGCGCAAGCCCTGCAGCATGCTGGCCGCGCGGACCTCCGCTTTGAGGTCACGCCCGCCCGTGCCGATGGCTTGCGATACGCCGCCGCCATAGTTGTGGATGCCCACCGTCACAGCTTGCAAGCCAGTGCCGGATGCGCCCACCAGGCCAATCGGCCCGCGGCGCACGCGGTTGGCGAAGCCCAGGCCCACGCCGTTAATGATGGCGGTGCCGCAGTCTGGGCCCATTACCAGCAGGCCCAACTCGGCGCCGCGCTGTTTGAGCGCAATTTCGTCTTCCAGCTCAACGTTGTCGCTATACAGGAATACATGCTTGCCGCTGTCCAGCGCTTCGTGCGCCACCTTGGCGGCGTAGCGGCCGGGCACTGAGATCAGCACCCATTCGGCGGCGGGCAGGTTCTTGACCCCCGCAGCCAGACTGCGCGGGCGGAAGGCTTGGTTAGCGCCGCCGCTGCTGCGCTGCTTGAGCAATTCATCCACCTGTGCCAGCGCGCCGCTGGCGTCAGCCTCGCTGCCGGCGCGCACCACGATCAGCAAATCTTCTGGGCGGGCAGCTTTGCCAGCTGCTTCCAGCAGGTTGCTGTCCGCTAATAGCTCAAGATTAGCTGGCGTAGCCATCACCACACCGGCGTCTTCTACGCCGGGCAGGGCGGCCAGCTTGCGCTGCAACTGCATCAGCACCACCGAGTCGTAATAGACGCCGGGGCGCACTTCACTTTTGGTTACGCTCATCTCACTTGCTCTCTGCCAGGGCGGCTTCGATGTCCTCGCCCCAGGCCAGCAGTTGCTCGTCTTCGCCATAGGCACCAATCAGCTGCGTACCCAGCGGCAAGCCGTCTGCGTTCCAGCCGGTCGGCAGCCCCAGGGCTGGCATGCCGGCTTGCGTCCACGGCAGGTTCATCACCGGGTCGCCTGTGCTGGCCAGCCCAGCGGGCGCTGCATCCACTGCGGAAGGAGCCAGCCACAGTTGGAAGCCGTGAATGTTCATCAGCGCGCCCAGATCGTGGCGCAGCCCGCGGGCCGCCTCGAGCGCATCGTCAAGCTCAGCAGCACGGATGCTCAGGCCTTCGCGTACCAGCTCAGCCAGCTTGGGGCTGTAGAGATGCGCGTAGCGGGCAAACCAGTGCGCATGGGTTTGCACCGCTTCCGCCGCCAAGATCAGACGGTGGCGTTGTACAATGCTGGCAAAATCATTCAAGGCACGCACGCGCTTGACGTGATAACCTGCCTGGCGTAAACGCTCGGCCACGCTATCCAGATGCTCGAGCATGTCTTTGGATGCGTGGGCTAGATACTCACCAGCCGGGATGGCAATGCTGGGTTTGTCTGCCAGCGTAACTGGCAGGTACTCGTTGAGCAGAACCGTGGCGGTGTCGTGCACCAGTTCAACCGTCTGAGCGAACACGCCTACATGGTCCAGCGAGCGCGCCAGGGGGATCACACCCTCGGCTGAGATGCGGCCGTGGCTGGGCTTATAGCCCACCACGCCGCAGAACGAAGCCGGGCGAATGACGGAGCCAATTGTCTGCGTACCTAGGGCTACGTCCACCAGGCCGGCGGCTACCGCGGCGGCCGAGCCGCTGCTGCTGCCACCCGGCGTGTGGTCCGGATTGTGCGGGTTGCGTGTTGGCCCAGGGGTGAAGTATGCAAACTCAGTAGTCACCGTCTTGCCGGCTACCAACGCGCCAGCTTTTTTTAGCGCGCTCACCGCAGCAGACTCTTTGCCCTGCAATGCACGCGGCGGCAGATGGCTGCCCGCTCGCGTAGCAAAACCATCTACATGAAAAATATCCTTGACGCCGAGCAGCAGGCCGAACAAGGCCGGGCGTTTCTCTGGAGATGCAAACTTGTTGGCCAAGTGGCGTGCTTCACTGCGCAGGCGTTTAAACCGGTTCTCTTCACGTACGAAAGCGTGAACGCGCGGCTCACGGCTGGCAAATAGCGCTTCAAAGTCATCCAGCCGCGCGTTCAGCTGTGTGCTTACCGCCTGCGACGAAACTTTTTGCTTGGCCATTACTCCGCCACCTCGTTGAGCTTCTTGGCGGCCAGCAGGGTGGCATCCACAATGTGCTGATAGCCCGTGCAGCGGCACAAATTGCCAGAGATGGCTTCGCGCACTTCAGCCTCGTTGGGGTTCTTGTTTTCTTCCAGAAAAGGCACCAGGGTCATCAAGATGCCTGGTGTGCAGAAGCCACATTGCAAACCATGCGCTTCCCAGAAAGCATTTTGAATAGGGTGCAGCTTGTCTTCACTTTCAGCCAGTCCCTCTACCGTGGTGAGCTCGTGGCCATTGGCTTGCACAGCCAACATAATGCAACTGCGCACCGGCTTGCCGTCAAACAGCACCGTGCACGCGCCGCACACCCCGTGTTCGCAGCCCACGTGGGTACCGGTTAGCCCGGCCTCGTGACGAATGAAGTCAGCCAGCAGCATGCGCGGCTCTACGTTCTTCTCGAGCCTCTTGCCATTGATGGTGACAGAAATTGGGTAGGTATTGGTCATGCGCTTAAGCTGCCTTTGCTCGCTGGGTGGCGCTGGCCAGCGCACGCTCGGTTAGTACCGCCGAAAGATGGCGCTGGTATTCCGGCGTGGCGTGCACATTGCCAAAGGGGTGCATATCGTCTTGGCTAGCAATGCGGCCAGCCTCTTTGAATGCGGCTGCCTCTGCACGTTTGCCAATCAGGCTGGCCGCCGCGCCGGACGCGTCTACTGGGCCATCGCCAACGTTTAGGTACACCAACTTGGCGGCAGCAATCGTGTCGTCCCCATCCAGCTCTACGATGGCGGCCAGGCCGGCCATGGCGTAATCACCATGGCGGCGCGCTACCTCCGTGAAGCAGTAGCCAGTGCGCGTCGTCTTGGTAGGGAAGGCGATCTCCACAAGCAGCTCGTCGGGTTGCAGTGCCGTGGCGAAGAGGCCGGCAAAGAAGTCCTTGGCTTCGATCCAGCGCTCACCCTGGCTGCTCTGCGCCCGGAACTTGGCGCCGAGCGCCAAGGCCACCACGGGCAGCTCGGAAGCAGGGTCGGCGTGGGCTAGGCTGCCGCCAATGGTCCCACGGTTGCGGATCTGCGGATGGGCAATGTTGGGAATGGCTTCATGCAGCAGAGGCACATGTTCAGCAATCAGCCCATCGCGCTCGGCCGTGGATTGCAGCGTCATGCTGCCTACATGCACCGCGCCGTTGGGCTTGCTGATATGGCGCAACTCGGGAATGTGATTAAGGTCGATCAACAGGGTGGGCTGGGCCACACGGAAGTTCATGGCGGGAATCAGGCTCTGCCCGCCCGCCAGCGGCTTCCCCTCGTCTCCGTGCTCGGCTTTGAGTGCAAGCGCCGCGTCCAGAGAGGTGGGTGCATGGTACTCAAACGGAGCCGGTTTCATGCGTTTCTTTCACCATTCTCAAAAAAGTTTGGATACGAGTGGAACTTTAATCGTACTACAAACTGCAAAACTTCTCTATCGTCACAGCCTGCCAAGGTACGTTTGTCCCTTGCTGTATTGCCTAATCTTTGTCATCATGGGCTCACCATGAGACCCGTAAGTATCGTCGCTATTGCTCAACTGCCGGTGGTGAAGGCCAACCCCGATTCGCTCAGCCATATGGCCGCCACGGTCATCCGTGAGGCGATGAACAACGCCGGAGTGGCGCGCATCCAGGCCTTGTATGTTGGCAACATGCTGGCCGATGAGTTGCAGAACCAGAAGCACCTGGGCGCACTCTTTGCTGATGAGGCTGGCTTGCACGGCATCGAAGCCATGCGTGTGGGCGCTGCCACCGCAGGCGGGGCCGCCGCGCTGCGCGTAGCTTATCTAGCCGTAGCCAGCGGCGAGGTGGATGCGGCCGTGGCCGTTGGCGCTGAGAAAATGAGCGATAGCAGCGCTGTACCGGCCCTGGCCAAAGCGCTGGATGCCAAGCTAGAAGTGCCGCTGGGCGCAAATATGATCAACCGCAACGCTGAGTTGATGCGTATGTATATGGAGCGCAACAAGGTGCCGCGTGGCGGCTTCACTAATTTTTCTGTCAATGCCCATAAGAATTCAAAGACCAATCCCTACGCCATGTTCCGCAAGACGGTCTCCGCCGCGCAGGTGCGTGGCTCGCGTGTGATCTACCCGCCGCTGCGCTTATACGATAGCGCGCCTATCTGCGATGGGGCGGCAGCGGTGGTGCTGGTGCCAACCGAGCAGGCGGCTGAATATGCCAAGCGCTCTGTGCGCATCCTGGGGTCAGCCATCGCTACAGATTATTTTCGCCTGGAGGATCGTCCCAGCCCGCTGCAACTGCGCGCCGCCGAGATATCCGCCAAGAAGGCTTACGGCATGGCAGGGCTGACCCAGGAAGACATCAACGTCTTCGAAGTGCATGATGCCTTCACCATCATGTCAGCCTTGCAGCTAGAAGCGACGGGCTTTGCTGCCCCCGGCCGCGGCTGGAAGTTTGCTCACGAGAATAAGATTGGCCTGAAGGGCACCTTGCCCATCACCACTTTTGGCGGCCTGAAAGCCCGCGGCCATCCGGTGGGCGCCTCTGCGCTGTATCAAACCTGTGAACTATTCCTGCAGCTTACCGGGCAGGCCGGCAAGAACCAAGTGCGCAAAGCCAAGGTGGGCATGATGCAATCGATTGGTGGCGTAGCCTCCACGGTGGCTACGCATATTTTGGGAAGTGGAGACTAGTGAGCAGGGATTAGTGATTGGTGAGCAGGAGCGCAAGCTGCATTCAATCTGCTATCCTGATTACTGATTACTTTGTACTGTCAGTCCTATACTCCCTAATAATCTCTCCCATTATCGAGAGCGCAATCTCTTCTGGCGTCTTGGCGCCAATGGCAAGCCCGATCGGAGCGTGCAGGCGTTCCAGTTCTTGTTCAGTCAAGCCCGCTGCCAGCAGGCGCTCGCGGCGTTGTACCTGCACGCGGCGGCTGCCCAACGCGCCCACATAGAATGCCGGGCTGCGCAACGCTTGTATCAAGGCGGGCTCATCGATCTTGGGGTCGTGGCTCAAGCAGGCGATGGCCGTTGTGCTGGTAATGCCCAGCTCCTCAAAGGCGGCCTGCGGCCACACCGCTACCAGCTTGTGGGCATGCGCAAAACGCTCTTCAGTCATGAAGGCTTTGCGCGGGTCGATCACAATGGCGCGGAATTCCATCAAATGAGCAATATTGACCAACGCCGCGGTGACATGCGAGGCGCCGATGATGAGCAAAGTGGGGGAGGCAGCTAGCGGGTTGTGGAACACATCTCCGTCTGCACTGGAGCTTAGTGCGGCCACCCGCGCAGTCTGTGGGTGGGGTGCCATCCCGTGCTCTGCCAATACCGCGCCGCTATCGTCCACAAGCGTCTGGCCACCCGCATTCGGCCCGGAGATGACCGTGCTGAGCGTCATGGCCTGGTCAGCCTTCAGCCGTGGCAATAGTTCAGCAAACAACGCAGAATCCAGCGGCTGCACAAAGACGTCAATCTCGCCGCCGCAGGCCAGGCCCACTTCCCAGGCGGTGTCATCCTGCACGCCAAAGTGCAGCAGCTCAGGTTTTCCAGATTGGATGATTTGTTTGGATGCGGTGAGTACCGCGCCTTCAACACAGCCGCCGCTTACTGAGCCGACCAGGCCGCCGCTTTCGCTTACGGCCATCACTGCGCCCGCTTGGCGCGGCGCCGAGCCCCACGTAGAGATCACGGTGCACAGCGCCACCCGCTCGCCCTTGGCAAGCCAGTGCTCAAGGTCCGGCAGAAGTTCGCGCACAGGTGTCTCCGTTTAGCTGGCTTCGATTTGCTTCTTGGCGCAGTCGAAGAACTCGCCGCTCAGCTTTTGGGTCACACTGCCCATCATGCGTGAAGCCAGGGCAGCAATGGTACCCAAAACGCTGATGTCTGCGCTCCAATCTAGCTTGGTCACGCCATCGCCCGCATCGCTCAGTAGCATGGTGGCCGTGGCATCCACCGCGCTGCCGGGGGCGGCGCCATGTGCTTTTAGCGTGGCCTTGTTGGGGGCAACGATCTCGGTGAATTCGAGATCGCCGCTAAAGCGCACTTTTAGGTTGCCCAAGCCCACAGAAACCGTGCCCTTGAACTTCTTGCCTTCCTCAATGACTTCGAGCTTTTCAAGGCCAGGGGCACACTTAGATACAAACTCAGGGTTGGTGAGGTATTGGAATACTTTTTTTTGCGGAGCAGCAATGGTTGTGGAACCAGTGACATTCATTCAAACAACTCCTTGACATAACCTTAATGCGCATAGCCAAATCCGCCAATAGGCGAAAAAGCTAAGCAATTTCTTTAAGTAGCTCAGCTACCCGCGGCGAGTTTGCGTAAACACCACGGTATTTCTCGGGTAGCAGGGCAGCAATTTGCGCCATGATCTCATTGGTTTGTGCTTCAAGGAACTGAGCGCGGTTCTCTTTGGGGAGGGGCGGCAGGATGAAGGGCTTGCCCACGCTTAACACAATCTGTGAGCGTTTGAAGGCCTTGATATTTTCGCCCACCACGCGGTCCTCCGTGCCCCAAAGCGCTACGGGGATCACCGGGGCGCCGCTCTTAGCGGCCAGGTAAGCCACGCCAGGCTTGGCTTGCTGCAATGCCTCCGTCTTGCTGCGTGTACCCTCAGGCGCGATGAAGAGAATGCCGCCGCGTTCGAGCCGGCGCAGCGTCTCTTTCAGCGTGCCAAAATCAGCTTCGAAACGCTCGAGCCACAGCAGATTGAGCGTCTTGACCAGCCAGCGGAAGAAGCCGTACTTGCGATACTTCTCGGCCACCACCATGATCAGGTCGGTACGCTTGACCATGCGGAAGGCGTAGGCCGCGTCCAGCATGCCCAGGTGATTGGCAGCCACAATCGCCTTGCCGCCTTCGCTCTGGTTAATGCGATCGAGATTCTGAAGCTGAGTTTTGGTCAGCAAACGCAGCGCCGACACGATGATGCTGCGAACAAAATGAAACTTGATCGATTTCCACATCAGGCAGCAGATTTCTTCTTGCGCGCAGCCTTAGGGGTAGCACGCAACTTAACCGGTGCCTCCTTGCGTGAACGCAGGCGCAGGTTGAGGAACTCCACGAAGATCGAGAAGCCCATGGCGAAGTAGATGTAGCCCTTCGGAATGTGTTGGTGCAACCCTTCAACCAACAGGGAGAAGCCGATCAGGATCAGGAAGGACAGCGCCAGGATCTTGATCGTGGGGTGCTCTTGCACAAAGTCACTGATGAAGCCCACGGTCAGCGCCATCACGATCACCGCAATCACCACCGCGGTGATCATTACATAGACTGATTCGGCCAGGCCTACTGCCGTGATGACTGAATCGATGGAAAATACCGCGTCCAGCAAGACGATCTGCAAGACCACGCTGGAGAAGCTGACCTTGCTGCGGCCGCCCGCGGTGTGATGCTCCTCTTCGCCTTCGAGTTTGTCATGGATCTCAAAGGTGCTCTTGGCGATGAGGAATAGACCGCCAACCAGCAGGATCAGATCGCGGCCCGAGATGGTGAAGCCGGCAATCGTGAACAGCGGCGCGGTGAGCCCGATGATCCAAGAGATGGAGAGCAACAGGCCGATGCGCATGAACATCGCCAGGCCAAGGCCCAGGCGCTCTGCGTTGAGCTGCTGCTCTTTGGGGAGTTTTGTTGCCAGAATCGTGATGAAGACCAGGTTGTCAATGCCGAGCACAATTTCAAGGACGGTGAGCGTCAGCAAGGCTACCCAGGCTTCGGGAGTTGTTAGCCATTCCATAGTCGAAAAATTATAAGGCCAAAGCTAACTGGCTGCGCTGGCGAACAGGCCGGCAATCCAGGCGGCGATACTGCCCAGCGGCAAGAGCAGGTACGCGGCCGAAAGGGCCACCGTGGCCAGCACCACCCAGCGCACCCAGGCGGCGCCTTTGGCTGCTGCCATGCGGGCGCCCCAGCGCGCCCCTAGCATGCTGCCCGCGCCCAGCACCAAGCCCGCGGTCCACTCCACCTGGGCGTTGTGGGCAAACACCACTAGCGATACCAGGGTGAAGGCTAAGATCACCACGATCTTCACCGCGTTGGCGCGCACCAGGTCGTAGCCCACCGAGAGCACCAGGGCCGCCAGCAGAAATATGCCAACCCCGGCTTGGATGAAGCCGCCGTAGATGCCGATGACAAACAGGCTGAGGGCTTGCCATAACGAGAAGCCGTGCGCCGGCAGGCTTTGCAGAGTACCTTGCAGCCAACGCTCGGGGCGCAGCAGCATCACCAGCAGCATCAGCACCATGACTATGCCGATCACGCGCTGCATCAGCGCCTCATCCAGGTTCACGGCAATCTGGGCGCCCAGTAGTGCGCCCAGCACCCCAGGGATGCTTAGCCACAACGCGCCGCGTAGGTCAAGCGAGCCGCTGCGCTGGAAGCTGATGCCAGCCACCAGGTTCTGCAGCACCACCCCCACCCGGTTGGTGCCATTGGCTACATTGGCGGGCAGGCCGAGAAATATCAGTGCCGGCAGGGTGAGCAATGAGCCGCTCCCCGCCAGCGTATTGATAACTCCGGCGGCGATGCCGGTGAGCAGTAGCAGTAAGTACTTTGCTAAAAGGATCATGAGCGAAGATTATATGCCCACGCGTGTGCGAAACAGCTAGCGGAAAAGTGAAGACAGGCTCAGGCCGAGCAGCGATATTGCCAGCCAAGCCAGCAGGACAAATAGAGTTTGCCCTAAGCAGGTGCCAGCGGCGATCACCAAAATTTGCTTTAGCTCTTTCATTCTCTCTCTCCAAGTTGGTTCAGTGGGGCAGCGCATGACAATTATAAAAAACTCGTGCCATTTTTTTATATAGTCGGCCTAAGCTAACGATTTATGGCTCATCCGTGCAGAAGTAGTCAGCAGTAGGGGACTTGACAATTGCTCCCTTCCCGCTTATGATTTCGATAAGTATTATTATCGCAAATAATATAATCCCCTAAGGATGCGCCAGAAAAGTGGCCCTGACACAGATATTTCCGTGCTTTCCTGGCTAGATTGTGGTGCACGCAACACGTTTTTTGAAGGCTAGCATTTTACAAAACACTTTGCAGAGGTTTCGTATGAGCAAAATTACTATTCAAGATGCCATTGATCGCTATCTGGATAGCGTGCGGATGGCCCGCGCCCACAACACTGCCATGACCTATAAAAAGGCCATGCTAGCCTTCGTGGCCTGCCTGAATGCGGAAGGCATTGCTGCCGAGGCGCCTTTAGAACAACTTGGCGAAGAAGCCGTAGCGCATTTTGCCGCCTTCTCCAAAGACAAGTCTGCCGCCACGGAGCGCCTGCGCCTACAGGCCGCCGCGGGCTTCTACGAGTTCCTCGTGGCTGAGCGTCTGGCGGAGCCTAACCTGCCACGCGTGCGCATGCTCATCCGCCAACGCGGCCGGCGGCCCGGCCCGCGCCTGCCGCAGTTTCCACGCCAAGATATAGAACGCATGCTCGAGTATGCCGATGGGCTCGATCAACACCCCGCGGCCGATGAGCTGGAACGGCTACGCAACCAGCGTGACAAGGCGCTCATCCTCACCCTGGGCGAAACCGGCCTGCGCATCCACGAAGCCTGCAACCTACGCCGTGGCGATATGCAACTACAGGAGAACAAAGCCATCGTGATCGGCAAAGGCAACCGTGAGGCTATCGTACGCTTCTCCACGCGGGCCATGCGCGCGATCCGCAGCTACCTGCAGGCGCGTGGCAGCCTGGACGGCGCCAGCGGGCGCCAACTGGGCAGCCTGCCCGTGTTCGCCCGGCACGACAAAGGCGCCGGTAACAAGCAGGTCAAGGCGATCACGCCCAGCACCGGGCGCAACATCATCGCCCAGCATGTGGCCGCTGCCCTTGGCCCAGAGGCGGCCGGCACGATCACGCCGCACAGTTTCCGTCACTACTTTGTCACTACGGTGCTGCGCGGTACGGGAAACCTGAAGATGGCGCAAGAGCTAGCCCGGCACAAAAACATCCAGGTGACGCAACGCTACGCCCACCTGAGCGATGACGAGCTGGACCGGGGATTCTATGAAGTTTTCGAAACGGAGTGATGCGGATGAGCGCCAGCCGCCACGCCTGCCTCGGCTACTCGGCTGGCATACTTATCGCGCTTGAGGGTGTACATACGCATATCTGCTGAGCTCACCAGTTTATCGATATCGGTCTCATCATCGGGGAAGAGGCTGATGCCACAACTGGCACCAATCCTCATGATCTGACCCTCGATCTCATAGGGCTCACTGAGCGAGGCTACTAGCAGGTCGGCTACATGCTGCGCTTCTTCACGCGCACTCAGATCTTCGAGGATGATGCCAAACTCATCGCCGCCAAGGCGCGCCAGGGTGTCCGTAGTGCGGATGCCCTCCCCTAGCCGTTGGGCCACCTTGATTAGCATCAAATCGCCAGCGTGATGGCCATAGTTGTCATTGATCTTTTTGAAGCCATCCAGGTCAATGAACAGTACCGCGAGTTTGCGCAGGCTGCGCTTCACGCGTTCCACGGCGCGCCAGGCCACGGTATAGAACAAGGCGCGATTGTATAGCCCGGTCAACTCGTCATGCGTGGCGCGGTGATATAGCTCAGTTTCTTCGGCTTTGCGCGAGCGGATATCCCGGCTGATGGCTTGGTAATGCATCGGGCTGCCGTGGGTATCCGCGATCAGGCCGGCATCTATCTCGGCGATCAGGCGCTGGCCGTCCTTGGTGATAAAGGTGCGTTCATACACCGGCAGGCGCTGATCAGTATTGGTGGTGGCATCGATACGGCGTTCCAGATCGCCATACTCGTCTGGGGCAACGATATCTCGGTAAGACTTGCCCAGCAGTTCCTGGCGGCGATAGCCCAGCAAGATCAGCGCCTGATCGTTGGCATCGATAATCTTGAGATCCAGATCGAGGATAAAGACCATATCGCTGGTGCAGTCGAACAGGCCACGAAAGCGCACCTGGGCGCGCTCTGACATCTCCAGTTGTTCCGCCAAACTCTTGCGTAAATGAAACCCGTTCGCAATGAAATACGTAACCGTGCCAAAGACCGTATGAGCGATCAACATCTCCAGCACGGCGTGCTCATCCAGTGTGGCGCCCACAAAGCGGAACATGAAGTAATGCGGAACAATCAGCAAAAAGGATGCCAAACTACCGGGATTGGGCCCAAGCGAGATGCCCCAGAAGATGCTAGGCATCAGCGCCAGCACCAAGGCAATTGTGCCAACTGAGCGATAGGCTAAAAGTAGGATCGGGAAATAAAAATACAAAGGCAACAATGCAACCAGCCACTTACGTGTGCGCCACCCCCGGCGCTCGCGGCTGTTCAGCAAAATATCAATGAATTCTGCGACTTGCGTCAATAATTTCATAAATGGCTGCGAATCAAGGTATCCTATCATCGTATATTGTTTTGTGATTTTTCACAATATGCTCAAATGGCTATACGCATTTACGGAGTCAATACCTTTTGATTACTACTGAGATCATTGTTATCTTTGTCCTGGTGTTAATCAACGGCTACTTCGCCGCGGCGGAGCTGGCCTTGGTCACGGCTCGCAAGCACCGCCTTAAGATCCTTTCTGATCAGGGTGACAAGGCCGCCGGCGAAGTCATCAAGGTCAAGGAGAAGCCCGGGCATATTCTGGCCACGGTGCAGGTTGGCATCAGTCTGATCGGCTCGCTTGCCTCCGCTTATGGTGGCGCTTCGATCGCGCCGATACTGGCCGAATGGCTGGCCCAGGTCGCGATCCTCAAGCCGTATGCGCAGCAGCTTGCCTTGCTGCTGCTGGTGCTCACCATCACCTACCTCACGCTGATCCTGGGTGAGCTGGTGCCCAAGCAACTGGCGCTGCGCAATCCGGAACGCATGGCCACGCGGCTTTACCGGCCCTTGAAGTGGCTGGGGCGCATCGCCTCCCCACTGGTGAAGTTGCTCTCGATCTCCACCGATGGCATCCTGCGCTTGCTGCCGGGCGCGGCGCGCGTGCCCAGCACCAGCTCCGAAGAGATCGAGCAGTTGTTGCAACAAGGTGCGGCCGAGGGCATTTTTCAGCGCAGCGAAGAGATGTTCGTTAGCGGAGTCTTTGAGTATGGCGATCGCCAGGCACACGATGTGATGACCGCCCGCACCGAAATTGCCGCCCTGGACGCAGAAGTAAGCCCACCCGAAGCGTTGAACCAGGCCGCGCAATGGGGTTTTTCGCGCTTCCCGGTATATGAAACTAATCTCGATAACGTAATTGGCTATGCGCATATCAAAGACCTGATCTGGGCGGATGCGACGATCAAGCTGCGCGATATCGCCCGGCAAGTGATCCTGGTGCCCGAAAGCGCCACCCTGCCAAACGTCTACAAGCGCCTGACCACCGAACGCTCCCATATGGCCATCGTGCTGGATGAGCATGGCGGCACGGCAGGCCTGCTCACCCTGGAAGACGTGCTCGAAGTGATCGTGGGCGAGATCAACGATGAGTACCACATCAGCCGCGGCGACATCAGCCCCCTGGGCAAAGGTGCCTGGCTGGTGGCCGGCGCCACCCCGGTGGATGAGTTGAGCGATGTGGTTGGCGTGCTGATCGAGCCGGATGAGGTGTACTCCACCGCCGCCGGCTTGGTGATGGCGGAGCTCGGGCGCATCCCGCATGTGGGCGAAGTGGTGCACTACAAGAGTCTTATCTTCACCGTGCGCCAGATGGATAATTTGCGCATTGACCAATTACTCGTGCAGCGCACCCCCGCTGGCGCTGCGCTTGACATTGCCCCTTAGCGTAGTACCATAGTTGCAGCCAACAGTGTGGGGTCGCTGGTATGGCCGATCCCCTGCACGGCTCACTCTCGCCGCGACTTACTAACTCAGACGTATCCTTTTCGGCGAGACCCACGCTTGCTTTGACGCCCCTACCGGGCTTCAAAAATCTTTGCTGGAGGTCAAAAAGAATCGCCTTTACCACGCAACATCCCTTTCATCACTTACTCTTTGCAAAGGAGAGTCTTTTATGAAACGTTCCCAATCTTTGATGCAGCTCTTTGGCCTGCTTACCGCGCTCGCCCTGGTTTTGGCGGCCTGCGGCAGCCCCAACCCGGTGGTCACTGAGGCTCCTAGCGAGCCCAGCAGCGCCACGGAAGCTCCCACAACCGATGAAGGCACGGAGATGGACATGTGCTACGGCGCCCAACCCGGCGACGAAGTCACTTTGCTCTATCAATGGTCTGGTGCTGAGGAAGAAAGCTTCAACGCCGCCATCGCCCCGATCGTGGAAGCCTGCGGTCTGACGATCGTGCCCGAATCCTCACGTGATCAGGCGCTGCTGGAAACCCGCATCGAATCGGGTGACGCCTGGGACCTGGTGTTCTGGCCCACGGTCGGCCCGATCGGTTCGTATGGCGACAAGCTGATCGCGCTGGACACTCTGGGCGCGGATGCCGCTAACTATGCCCCGGCCTGGATGGCCAGTGGCAATGGCAATTGGCTGGGCGTGGCCGTCAAGGCCGACCCCAAGTCGATCGTTTGGTACAGCCCGGTGAACTTTGACGCCAATGGCTACAGCGTGCCCACCACCTGGGCCGACTTTGTTGCCCTGGCCGATCAAATGGTGGCCGATGGCAACGTACCGTTTGCCATGGGCTTCGAAAGCGGTGACGCCACTGGCTGGACGGCTTCCGACTTCATTCAGGACATCTTGCTCTCCACGCAAGGCAGCGCTTACGTCAATGGCATCCTGGATGGCAGCGTAGCCTACAACGATGCGGGCGTGGCCGATGCGTATGGTGTGTACGCCGGCTGGGCAACTGACCCGGCCTATGCCGTGGGTGGCGCGGAAGGCTCGTTGAGCACCAGCTTCAGCGATGCGATCCTGCAACCGTTCAGCGACCCGCCGCAGGCGATGATGGTCAAGCAGTCTGGCTTTGCGGGCGGCGCCATTGCGGCGCAGTACCCCGAGCTTGAGTTCGGCACTGACTTCAGCTTCTTCCACTTCCCCGGCGCCGATGGCGTTCAGGGTGGTGCGGACTGGATGATGGCCTTTGCCGACACGCCGGCGGTACGCGCCATCGTGGCCTACCTGACCAGCGCCGAGGGTGGCGCCCACTGGGCTGCTACCGGCTTCGGCCTCTCCCCCAACAGCGGTTCGGCCGGCAACTATGCTGACCCGATCAACGCGGCGTTGGCGGAAGTGCTGGCCGGCGCCAGCGCAGCCACGCCGGACATTGGCGACAGCATTCAGCCCAGCTTTGGCTCCGCTGAATGGCGCGCCATCGTGGACGTGGTGAGCGGTGCCTCCAGCATCGATGCCGCCCTGGCAGGCGCTGCGGATGCGCAGGCAGCTGACCAAGGCAACTAGCCCGAGGTAACCCAAGAGCCCCAGGAGCACGCTCGCACGAGCAAACTCCTGGGGCTCTTTTGGCAACGCGAGAGGAGGAGATCCTTGTGAGCGAGCGCATCCCTAACATCATGCGGCAAGGCCGCGTGGCGCCCTGGCTTTACCTGGCGCCAGCCCTCATCATTATCCTGATCTATATTGTCTATCCTGCCTTTAACACCTTCTACCTCAGCCTGCTGGACAAAGATTCGCTGCGTTGGGCCTCAAGCCTGTGCGTAGAGGGCCGCCCCTGCTGGGGCATTTTCGAGAATTACCGCTATGCCCTCACCAGTGAGTTGGATACCAGCAGCCTCACCACTATCTGGCGCACGTTCTGGATCTCTTCCTTTGGCAATAATCTCAAGTGGATCCTGGGCCTGGTGACCGGCGCGGTGAGCCTGGGCTTGCTAATGGCTGTGCTGGCTGATAAGGTCAAGTATGAGTCACTCGCTAAATCCATCATCTTTCTGCCCATGGCGATTTCGTTCGTGGGCGCTGGCGTGATCTGGAAATTTGTTTATCACTTCGGCACAGATGCAACGCAGATCGGCCTACTCAACGCCATCGTGCGCGGGCTGGGCGGTGAGCCGATTTCGTTCATGACGCGCATCCCCCTCAATACCTTTATGCTCATCGTCGTGGGCATCTGGATGTGGGCCGGCTTCTGCATGGTGATCCTCTCAGCGGGGATCAAAAGTGTGCCCTCGGAGCTGCTAGAGGCTGCGCGGATGGATGGCGCCACGGAATGGACCGCCTTTTGGAAGATCACCGTGCCGGTGATCTTGCCAACGCTCGTCGTCGTGATCACCACCATGGTGATCAATACGCTCAAGATCTTCGACATTGTGTTTGTGATGACGGGCGGCAACTACAGCACCGATGTGATCGCCAACCGCATGTATGCGGAGATGTACGTCAACCAGCAAACTGGCCGCGGCACCGCCGTGGCGATGGTGCTGGTGCTGGCAATCATTCCCTTCATGATCCTCAACATCAAGCGCTTCCGTGAACAGGAGGCGATGCGCTAGCCGCATCGATAGCGTATGAGCGAACGCATGAAACGTTTCCTCTCCAGCCTGCCATTGCACGTCCTGGTGATTGCCATGGCCGTCGCCTGGCTGCTGCCTACCCTCGGCCTGCTGGTCACCTCCTTCCGCCCCGTGCAAGATGCCAATACCAGCGGATGGTGGACGGCCTTCTCGACCCCCAAGGCGGGCGCAGAGTACACCCAATTTTGTGCCGGCTGCCACGGCCCGGCTGGCGATGCAATTGCCGCGGCGGATTTCAGCAATCCCGAATATGTGGCCCTGTTTCGCCGCTCGGTGCAGCTCGCTGCGACCTTTGATAACACCCTGCCGGATGGCAGCATCCATGTGCCCGAAGACCAGCGCCCGGATGCCCAGCAACTGGCTGACATCCTGACGCAGCTGCGCGGCTTTGCGGGTGTGGAAGCGCGCCCGCGCTTCACTTTGAGCAACTATGTGGATGCGCTGGTGGGCTACCGCGGCCGCACCAGCTACGAGCAAGACTGCGCCGCCGGCACCCAATCGGCCGATTTGACCTGTGACTTTGCCAGCGATCTTGGCAACAGCCGCGGCATGGCGCGCGCGTTTGTGAACACGCTGATCGTCACCATTCCGGCTACGATCCTGCCGCTGATCTTCGCTGCGCTGGCCGCCTATGCCTTCTCGTGGCTGCACTTCCCCGGGCGCATGTGGCTGTTTGCGCTGCTGGTGGGTTTGCAGATCGTGCCGTTGCAAATGACCCTGGTGCCGATATCCAAGCTGTACCAGCAGTTGGGGCTCAGCAGCAGTTTCCTGGGCGTTTGGCTGTTCCACACTGGCTTCGGCCTGCCCTACGCCATCTTCCTGATGCGCAACTTCATCGGCTCGCTGCCGCGCGATCTGTTCGAGTCCGCCTATCTGGACGGCGCCAGCCATTGGACCGCCTTCACGCGCTTGGCGCTACCACTCTCTATGCCGGCGCTGGCGTCGCTGGCCATCTTCCAGTTCCTGTGGGTGTGGAATGATCTGCTCGTAGCGCTGGTGTTCCTCTCCGGCCGCCAGCCGGTGCTGACCTATCAGATCAACGGCCTGGTGCAATCGCTGGGCGGCGGCTGGCATCTGCTCACGGCGTCCGCGTTCCTTTCGATGCTGCTGCCGATGCTGGTTTTCTTTGGCTTCCAACGCTTCTTCGTCCGCGGCCTGCTCTCCGGTGCGGTGAAGGGTTAATGCAGCGATTAGCTGTTAGCGGTCAGCTGTCAGCCTGCAGCGAACGACCGAAGCAAGTCTAGCCTGCCGTCTTTGCGAGGAGTGCTGGTAGTTGCATGAAGATGCAACTACCAGCCCCGTAGCAATCCCCAGTTGGAGTTTGCTTCGTGCGTGCGTTTGCCTGCGCCCCTCGCAAAGACGGGGGAGTAACTCGACCGAAGCAATAAGATTGCGACAAATCGACTAACAGACTTACAAAAACTAACAGTCAATCACAAACCACACTCGCCGTAACCACCCAACTCATGGAATAATCTAGGGCATGCAAACTCCTCTGTGGTACAAAGACGCCATTTTCTACGAACTCTATATCCGCGCCTTCAAGGATAGCAACGGCGATGGCCACGGTGATCTGCGCGGCGTCATCGAGAAGCTCGATTATTTGCAAGACCTGGGTATCAACTGCATCTGGCTGCTGCCCATGTTCCCCTCCCCACTCAAAGACGATGGCTACGATGTCGCCGATTTTTATAACATCCATACGGATTATGGCACTCTGCAGGACTTCAAAGAGCTGGTAGACCAGGCGCACGCCCGCGGCATCCGCGTGATTGCCGATCTGGTGCTGAACCACACCTCCGATCAGCATCCCTGGTTTCAGGAAGCCCGCCAGGGCAAAGACCACCCGAAACACGACTATTATGTGTGGAGCGATGCACAGGATAAGTACCGCGATACGCGCATCATCTTCCTGGATACCGAAAAATCCAATTGGAGTTGGGACGAGCAAGCCAAGCGCTTCTTCTGGCACCGCTTTTACAGTTCGCAGCCGGATCTAAACTACGACAATCCCGAAGTGCAGCAGGCGATGCTGGCAGTGGCCAAATTCTGGCTGGATATGGGCATTGACGGCTTCCGCTGCGATGCGATCCCCTACCTATTTGAGCGCGAGGGCACCAACTGCGAAAACCTGCCTGAGACGCACGCCTACCTCAAGCAATTACGCCGTGGCGTAGAGCAGCACTCGCCCGAAGCTATTTTGCTCTCTGAGGCCAACCAGTGGCCCGAGGACGTGCGCGAATACTTCGGTGAAGATGGCGATGAAATGCACATGGCCTTTCATTTTCCGGTGATGCCGCGCTTGTTTATGGCGCTGCGCAAGCAAGACACCACGCCGATACGCGAGATTCTGGCGCGCACACCACAGATCCCGGAGAAAGCGCAATGGTGTATCTTCCTACGAAATCACGATGAGCTCACCTTGGAAATGGTGACCGAGGAGGAGCGCCAGTGGATGTGGCAGCAGTACGCCCCTGAGCCACGCATGCGCCTCAACCTAGGCATCCGTCGCCGCCTGGCGCCGCTGCTGGATAACGACTTCCACAAGATTGTGCTGGCCAATTCGCTGCTGTTCACCCTGCCCGGCTCACCGATCGTGTATTACGGCGACGAGATCGGCATGGGCGATGACATCTGGCTCAAGGATCGCGACGGTGTGCGCACTCCGATGCAGTGGGACGCCAGCCCGCAGGCCGGCTTCAGCTCCGCCGCCAGCACCTATTCGCCCGTCATCAGCACCGCGCCCTACGACCCTGCCCATGTGAACGTAGCAGACCAGATGAAAGACCTGGCCTCGCTGTATTACATGACGAAGAACATGATCGCGGTGCGCAAGACGCACCGTGCCTTTGGTTGGGGTGACTTTGAATGGGCCACTAGCTCGCACCCCACCCAGGTGGCCGCGTACTTCCGGCGCTTTGAGGGCGAGGAGCTACTTATCCTGAATAACCTCAGTGCTGAGCCGATTGACCTGTGGGTGGAGTTGCCACCGCGTGATATTTTCTTCCCCCCGCCCAATTTGTTCACTGGCCGCGCCACCGGCGACCTGGTAGACGGCCGCCTGCATTTGCATTTGCCGGCACATGGCTACGAGTGGCTGAGGTTGGCTTAATAACGTTGTCTAGTCGATTAGTCGATTGCCGTTGACCAGCGGACTAATTGACTAATCGACTGAGCGACCGTTGCATAGTTTCTATCTACTCTCCAACAGCGCCGGCACTTTAGCCGCAATGTCCTTAAGCACCTGGCGGTAGATCGGCATGATCTGCTCCTCGCTGCCGCGTGCCGTAGCAGGATCCGGGAAGCCGAGATGCTGGCGCTCCCCTGCCGAGCCCAGCCAGGTTGGGCAATTCTCGTCAGCATCGGCGCACAGCGTCACCACCAGGTCAAAGTGTTGGCCTTGAAAGACATCCGGGGCTTTGGGCTCGCCCAGATGCACAATGCCGAGCTCAGCTAAGGCTTTGGTGGTATAGGGGTTAATCGCAGCGGCCGGGCTCACGCCGGCACTAAACGCCTGCCAGCGGTCACCCAGCCGGGCATTCACAATCGCTTCTGCCATCTGTGAGCGGCAGGTATTTCCAGTGCACAGAAACAGAACTCGTTTGCGTTGCATGCAGCCTCGTACGTTTATCCGAAACGGCCAGTGATGTAATCTTCCGTGATCTTCTTCTCTGGCCGCGTAAACATGGTCTTGGTGTCACCGTACTCCATCAGCATGCCGGCACGCTTGCCATCCTCAGACAGCGAGAAGAACGCCGTGCGGTCGGATACGCGGGCGGCCTGCTGCATGTTGTGGGTCACGATGATGATGGTGTACTCGGTGGCCAGGTCGCGCATCAGCTCCTCGATGCGCAAGGTGGCGATAGGGTCCAGCGCCGAGCACGGCTCATCCATCAGGATGATGTCGGGGCGCACGGCAATGGTGCGCGCAATGCACAGGCGCTGTTGCTGGCCGCCGGAGAGTGACAGGCCGCTCTGATCAAGCTTATCTTTGACTTCATCCCACAGCGCGGCCGCCTTGAGGCTGTTGTGCACCAGCTCATCCATATTGCCTTTGAAGCCATTGATGCGAGCCCCCCAGGCCACATTCTCGTACACAGACTTGGGGAACGGGTTGGGCTTTTGGAACACCATGCCGATGCGGCGGCGCACTTCTACCGGGTCCACATCGTTGGCATAGATGTTCTGGCCGCGGAACAGCACCTCGCCCTTGGTGCCTACGTTGGGGATGAGCTCGTTCATGCGGTTGAAGGCCCGCAACACCGTGCTCTTGCCGCAACCCGAAGGCCCGATGATGGCGGTGATGCGATTGGTCTGGATATCCAGATTGACATCCCGCACGGCTTGAAAATCGCCGTAGTAGATGCTGAGGTCTTTGGATTCGATTGCCGCCCCATTCAAGGCGGAGTTGTGAGCAGTTTCGGGCATGCTTATTGGCTCCTGCGGAAACGATTGCGCAAAATGATGGCCGTGGCGTTCATGCTGAGCAGCAAGCCCAGCAGCACCAGGCTGGCGCCACCGGCCAGGTTGCGAAACACCGATTGCGGGCGCGCCGTCCACTGATAGATCTGGATCGGCAGCGTAGTGAACTTAGAGAACGGGCCTTCAGGATCCACCTGGATAAAGGTTGAGGCCCCGATGACGATCAGCGGTGCGGTTTCGCCGATGGCGCGCGAGATGGCCAGGATCGTGCCAGTCATAATGCCGGGCAAGGCATTGGGCAGCACATGGTGCCACACCGTCTCCCAGCGCGTCGCGCCCAGGCCGTAGCTGGCTTGGCGCAGTGAGGTGGGCACCGCCTTGATCGCCTCCTGGGCGTTGATGATGATCAGCGGCAGTACCAGCATGCCCAGGGTCAGGCCGGCCGAGAGGATCGTGCGCCCGTTGGCGGTGGCCGGGTCACTCAGGCCAAAGGCAATCCCGCTGGTGATCTGCCCCAGGGCACGCACAAAGATCGCCAGACCGAGGATGCCATAAATGATCGAGGGCACGCCAGCCAGGTTGGTGATATTGGTTTGGATGATGCGGTTGATGAGGTTATCCGGCGCGTACTCCTGCAGATAGACTGCCGCCGCCACCCCCACCGGAAAGGCAAACAGCACCGCAATCGAGATCGTCCACAGCGAGCCAAGCACGGCGGTACGCACGCCCGCGATCTCGGGATAGCTGGATTGCGGCGCACGCAAAAAGTGCCAGTTAAGCCAGCTACGGAACTCGAGGCGTGCTTCCGGGTACTGCTCGGCTACCGTCTGGCGAATCTGCGCCGCGTTGGTAAGGCTTTGATACAGCGACCATTGCGCAACAAATTCGGGCGCAACTACACGTTCAAGGATGAGATCGTAGACTTCGCCAGCATCGCGTTCGGCAAAGGGCCGCTCAAACTCATAGCGCGCCATCAGCCCGGCAGAGACATGCGCACGCAAGATCTCGACCAGGGTGTCCTTGTCTAACTCTTCCAGTGCGACGCCGTTCACGGCTAGGCTGGCAGGGTTCACTTTGTCTTGCACAGCTACATAGCCGAAGGAACCATCAAAGATGTTGAACAGCAGCGCACACAGAGCAATGATGCCCACCACCAGCGCCACCTGAAAGACCACCAACCAGGTGCGCCCTAGGCGGTGGCGCCGCGGCAGGTTGCTGGACTGCAGCGTCTCAGCGCTCATTCGTATACCTCACGGAAGCGGCGCACGATGTACTGGCTGAAGATGTTGAGCGCCAGCGTCATCACAAATAGCATCAGGCCGATGGCAAAGATGCTGTTGTAGTCCAACGAGTCATAGCTCAGGTCACCGCCGCTGATGCGTACAATGTGCCCGGTCATGGTTTCGGCGGCCTGGAAGGGGTTGAAGGTGAAGGCTGGCCCGGCGCCAGCAGCCAGCGCCACCACCATCGTCTCACCGATGGCACGCGAGATGGCGATGATCACCGCCGCAGCAATGCCCGAAAAGGCGGCCGGCAGCACCACGCGTACCGCCGTCTCCAGCTTGGTGGCGCCCAGGCCGTAGGCCGCCTCGCGCAGCGAGCGCGGCACGGCGTTGAGCGCATCTTCACTGATCGTGCTCACCAGTGGCAGGATCAGAATGCCAATCACAATGCCCGCAGAGGCCGTGTTGTAGATCTGCACTGTATCTTGCCCAAAGATGGAACGCAGGAACGGCGTCATAAACGTGAGCGCAAAGTAGCCATACACCACCGTGGGCACCCCTGCCAGCACTTCAAGAATTGGCTTGAGTGCATTGCGCGCCTTCTGCGAGGCGTATTCACTCAGATAGATCGCCGAGGCCAAGCCCAGCGGCAGCGCCACCAGGATGGCGATGCCGGAGACCATTAGCGTGGCGTTGAGCAGCGGCAGTACGCCAAACTGCCCGGCGTGCGGCGCCCATGAGGTGCCGGTGAGGAATTCAGCGATGCTGGGGTCAATACCACGCTGCAAGATGCTGCCGGCCGCATGAGCGGCGGGCAGGCTGCCGCGGTAGCCGCGCTCAACAAAGTACGTGGCGCCTTCAACCGCATCGAGGTGCATCAGCTCGTCACCCAGGCGCAGCACATCGCCCGCTTGGGCGCTGGCACCACTGGTGCCCACTTCAAATTGCACATCACTGGCCGAAATGGCGGCCACGATGGGTTTGTTGGTCAACTCCCACTGAGTGCGCCCAAAAAAGAGCATGGATTCTTTGCCCAGCTCATAAATAATGCCAACGGTAACAAAAATGGAAAGCAAGCCACATAAAAACAAAACGGTCTGGATCACCAGCTCCACCAGACGGGGCTTGCGTTTCAACGAAGGCGTACTGAAACTTGCAGGGTTTGAATTCGGAGCCATGGAACCTGCTTCTGAGGGGAATGTAAATTTCATTATAACTGTCCCAACTCAGGCGATGAGGGCGGCCGCCAGGAACTGTGACCGCCCTCATCTGGAAGGAGAAGCCGAGTCTTAGAAGCTACTCGCCAACTGCTGCGTTGAATGCATCCCAGGCTGCCTGCAGCGCCGCATCACTGGCCGGGAAGTAGCCCACATCCACGATCTCTTCATTGACGAAAGAGAGGTAGAAGTTGATGAACGCAGCCACCTGCGGCTTTTCGTTCAGGATGTCAGCGGTGGTATACAGGAAGAGCGGGCGAGCCAAACCGTAGCTGCCGTCTTCCACCGTTACGTCATTGGCTTCCACTCCGTCCAGGCTGAGGATGCGCAGGGTGCTAGCATTCTCAGCGTAGTAGGCGTAGCCAAAGTACCCGATGGCGTAGGGGCTGCCCTGGATGCCTTGTACCAGAACGTTGTCATCTTCGCTGCGCTGGGTGTTGCCAGCAGCCAGGGTGACGGTGGCGTCACTGTCATACACGTGCTCGACGAAGTAGTCGAAGGTGCCCGAGTCGGTGCCAGGCACAAAGCGCTGGATGGGCTCGTTGGGCCACTCGGGGCGCACGTCAGACCAGTTGGTGGCTTCGCCGAAAATCAGGGCCAATTCTTCCGTGGTGACATCGGTGATGAAGTCATTGGCTTGGCTCACCACGATGGAGAGCGCATCGGTGCCGACGCGGAACTCGATTGGCTCACGGCCGATGCCCTGGCAGGAGGCAACTTCGCTCTCCTTGATGCCGCGGCTGGCATTGGCGACATCGGTGTCACCCGCCACGCAGAAGCGCTCGATACCGGCGCCCGAGCCGATGCTATCCACGGTGATGCTGCCGCTGAAGCCTTCATCGCTGAAGCGCTCCGCCATGCGCTCAGACAGCGGGAACACGGTGGAACTGCCGGCGGTGATGATGTCACCGGAAACAGCTAAGGGGCTGAAGCGATCCAGCTCAAGAGCCTGGGTGGCCTCAGCCGGAGCTTGGGTCTCGACCACGGCCGGGGCCCCAGTGGCAGCGGGGGCAGCGCCACCGCAGGCGGCCAGCAGCACGCCGGCAATCACCAGAGCGGAGAGGCCAAGGTACAGCTTGCGATTCATAGAATGTTCCTCCTTAGGGAACGAAGAAAGGGATTTGAACACGTGAGCATAGTACCCACGTCGCGTTAAGCCCCCCGCGCAGGCGTGTTATGGGATTGTTAAGGGATTGGGGAGAGATAATGAGCAGTAATGAGTGAAGAGTAAGCAGGGAACAGGGAATTAAAGACTAGGGATTCGAAGATTGGAGATTCGAGACTAAAGATACTAATTACCGATTACTGATTTACTGCTCACAGATTTTTTTCCTCCCCCACCACTCTCCTCAACGTAAAGAAGAAGCGGCTGCCCCTGCCCGGCTGGCTACTCACGCCAATATGCCCGCCGTGTGCTTCCACCACATGGCGTGCGATGGCCAGGCCCAGCCCGGTGCCGGTGCGGTTGCGCGCCGGATCGGTTTTGTAGAAGCGCTCAAAGATCCGCGCCTGATCCTCGCTTTCAATGCCCACGCCGCTATCCTGCACACTGAACTCCACCAGGCCATCCTTGGCGGCCGCGCTAACCTGAATACTCCCCCCGGCGGGAGTGAACTTGGTGGCATTGTGGATCAGGTTCACCAGCACCTGCTCAATCCGCGGCGCATCGGCCAGCACACTGGGCAGCCCGGGTGGGCAGTCCACGCGCAGTTGCAAGCCTGCCCGTTCGGCCTGCACACGCAGCCGCCCGGCGGCCGCCTGCAGCAGCGCACAGCCATCGGTAGCCGCAAGAAGCAGCTTTACATTCTGGGATTCGGTGCGCGCCAATTCGAGCAGCTCGGTCACCAGGGTGGAGAGGGCATCGAGCTCGGTTTCCATCAGGGCCAGAAAGCGCTCAGCGGCTGACGGGTCGTGAATGGCGCCACCGCGTAGGCTTTCGGTAAGCAAGCGCAGCGAAGTCAGCGGCGTGCGCAACTCGTGCGAGACATTGCTGACAAAATCTTTGCGCACCGTTTCGAGGCGGTGCAATTCGGTGACATCTTCGAAGGCAATCACACTATGCCCGCTTAATTCGCCGCCGACGGCGCCGCCCAGCGGCAGCACGCTGGCACGCAGCGTGCGCCTGCTCTGCGGCACCTCGGCCACCAACACCTGCCCCGCTCCGCTCTGCACGGCCTTGTGCCATGCCTCGATGAACTGATACTGGCGCAACAAGTGTGCCAAGGTGTCCGCAGCTTGCTCATCTTCGCTGAGTGCAAACAAGCTCTGCATACGTGTATTGCTGAGCAGCACGCGGCCATCATCGGCCACGAGCACAATGCCCGCCGGGCTGCCATCCAGCACGGCTTGCAGTGTAGCCCGCTGGCGGCGCAGCTCAGACGATTCTTGGGCGTGGGTGTCAAAGTCATGCGCGGGCTGCGGTATCCATGCCAGGGCGCAAGCCGCCAGCGCGGCAAGCAGCACGGCAAACAAGAAGCCGCGGTTGACCACCAGCAGTTGTTCTGGCTCAAGGATAAAAGGGCGAATTTGTGAATAGATAAAAATACACAGAGCGGCGAACGCCAGAAGTGCAGCCAGTAAGCGGCCCAAGCGAATATCGCGCACTTAGCCCTCGAAGCGGTAGCCTACGCCGCGCACGGTGATGATGCGCTGCGGCTGCTCCGCATCCGCCTCAATGCGCGCCCGCAGCCAACGCACGTGCACGTCCACGGTACGGCTGCCGCCGGAGAATTCCCAGCCCCACACCTGCTCCAGCAACTGCTCACGGGTATAGGCGCGGCCGCGGTTCTGCATCAGAAACAACAAGAGCTCGTATTCCTTGGGCTTGAGGTCAAGCACTGCCCCATCCAGAGTGACCTCGTGGCGGGCCAGGTCGATGGCTAGATTGCCGCTGGCCACTGTCTCTGCCACGGCCGGCCTATGCGCAGTGTGCTCCATCTCGACACGGCGCAACATGGCTTTGACGCGCGCCAGCAGCTCACGCATCGAGAAGGGCTTGGTCAGATAATCATCGGCTCCCATCTCGAGGCCTAGCACGCGGTCAATCTCGTCATCGCGCGCCGTCAACATCAGGATCGGCACATTATTATCCTTGCGCAGCGCCCGGGTGACTTCGAAGCCATCCAGGCCGGGCAGCATCAAATCCAAAATAACAACATCTGGGGCGCTTTGGCGCACGGCTGCCAAGGCGGCTGCGCCATCGGCTACCGTGTCCACCTGGTAGCCCTCGCGCCCGAGGTTGTAGCTCAGCGCTTCGCGTATGGCGGCATCGTCTTCAACCACCAGCACTTTGTGCGGCATGCAGCTTCTCCCATGCACCCACCCAGGGCGTTCCCAGGCGGTGCTTCACTGGCGCATCCACATTTTGCAAACGTTGCGCCAGGCTGGCGATGCTCTCGGCGATGGCGCCCATATCCTCGGCCAGCAGGGCGACGCGTAGCTTCTTGGCCGTGGGCTCGGTCCAGGCCCAATCCATGCGAAAGCGGTCTGCCTTGACCCAATAGCCGCGCTTCTCCCACGGCACGACGCTGCGCTCCACACTCTGGCTCACGCTATCCAGGGCAAATACCATGAAGGCCGTCAGATCGCGCGCTTGGCTATCGAAGCCCTGTTTGGCAATCAATTCGCGCATGGCGATCGCCATCGCTTTCATCAGGCGGGTACGCTCGGTGGCAACGTTTTCTGTTTTGATCACTCGCGACATGCATAAATAATAATCCACGAGGAATGCAAATATCGATTAATCGATTAATTGATTGATCGATGGGCAACAGACAGGCTTGTTATAATCGGCTCACTGGGGAAGTGTTGGAACTGGCAGACAAGCATGACTTAGGATCATGTGCCGCAAGGCGTGAGGGTTCGACTCCCTCCTTCCCCACCTGCCTAACGCTGAGCCTACTGTGATCGCCAACGAAATCAACGCCTACAACAATGCCCAGGAAGGGGCGTACAAGGCCACTTGCCGCGCCCTGGCAGCTGAGATCGATGCCGCGCTGCCCAAAGCTGAGAACAAGATGTGGCACGGTGGGCCGGTGTGGTTTCTGGAGGGCAATCCGATCGTGGGCTACTGGGTGCGTAAGAACGGTGTGCAGCTCATGTTTTGGAGCGGCCAGTCCTTCGATGAGCCTGCGCTCAACGCCAACTCAGAAAAATTCAAAAGCGCAGCGATCCGCTATAACGCCCCAAGCGAGATCAACAGCAAAGACCTCAAGCGCTGGCTGCGCAAATCCAAAACGATCCAATGGGATTACAAGAACATCGTAAAACGTAAGGGGCAGCTCGTACGTATCAAATAAGCGCGCTAACCGAAGAAGGTTGTGCGGCGAATATCATTTAGCAAGGTTGCCGTCACGGCATCCGCATCCGCCCCCAGTTGCAACTCAATATCATCCTCGGCCACCACGCCGGCCAATTCGGCGAACACGGCTTGCACCCAGCGGGCGAAGGTGCGCCCGCCCAGATCCACGGGCTGCTTGCGCAGCCACACTGGCACATAGGAATAATCCGGCTGATCCAACACGGAGACGAAAGCAGCGTCCTCCAACAGCAGGATCCAGCCAAGGTTGCGATTGAAAATACGCTCGCGGTCAAAGGTGAGCTTGCCGTCACTGCGTGCTTCTTTGGGAGCGCGGTCAATAATCAAGTCATAGTACCTGCGCGTCTCGGCCAGGCTGTAGCCACCCGAACGGCCAGCTACATAGCGCACCAATGGTTGCACCGCCACGCCCAGATCGAGCTGGCTTACCGGCACCCCGGGGGAGCTCTCAATGATCTCCAGAAATGGCTCTTCAAACGTATGCAGCGCGGCGTGAATGGCTTGGGCGGCTAGGCGGCGCTGCTCACCACGCGCCTGGGCCGTCAGCCCCTTGCCATGCGTGCGGAACGCTTCGTTGACTTCGACAGTAAAAGGGGCACCTGCCGTCTGGCGCAAAATCCCCTTACGCAGCAGCTCGAACAGCACGAGCGTGAGCGTAATGTTGATCGGCCGGCCAAGCAGCACTGCCGCCTCGGGCGGCGTGAGGCCGCGCTTGACGCCGCCGCCCTCAATGCGTGCCACCGCGGGCTGGTAGGCTGTGGCCCGCCCGCGGCGCATGGCGGCCCAGGCCAGCAGGCCCAGCAGCGGCACGAACGCCAGCAGCTGCGCCAACGGCAGGTAAGCAAACAGCCCCAGCAGGCCGCCAGCTACGATGGCAAAAAGCAATTTGCCCTGCCCACGCGCCAGTTGCAAGAACACTAGCCACAGCAAGGCGGTAAACACGGCTGCTGTGGCTATGCGCAAGATGATGTTGGCTTCGAAAGCGGAGAGCATCACAGGAGATTATAAAAGTGACGGGAGGTTTGACCGTCGATTGGTCACGTAGTCATTTAGTCAGTCTTTGACTATCAGACTAATAGACTAAACGACGGGGTGATACCGAGTAAGAATCTCCATTAGGTGACCTTACTGGCCCATCACCCCAATATCATCCAGCCCCACCAGCACAAAGTTGCCGCTGGCGCGCGTTTTGGTGCGCGTGGTGCTGGGCGAAGGCGTGAAGCCCCCGCTGGGGATGTAGCCCGCAGTGTGCACGTGGCCACGCACCTGGTGCGCCGCGCCGCCCGTGCCACAACTGCCGCTGCAGCCAGAGCACCCGCCGCCACTGCCCTCGGCGATACGCACGCCATCGCGCGCTTCGCGCTCGATACGACAGCCGCCGCCACACAGCGGCAAATCGGGGCAGGTCCAGCATTTTTCGGGCAGGCCATAGCCTTTAGGGTCCAACTCGCGGTAGCGGAAGCTGCGGAACAGCTCGCCATCCCAAATTTGCTCCCAAGGGTCGTGCAGAATGTTGCCCGCCGAAACGTAGTAGGACTGGCACGGCAGCACATCGCCATTCGGCTCAATGCACAGCGAATACTCGCCAGCATTGCAACGCTTGGCGCCAATTTCAAGTTCCACCGGCGACATACGGCAATACTCGGTGGGCGTGTACCACAGGAAGCGCATGCCGAGTTCGCGGGCCTTATCGCGCACGCGCACCAGCAAGGCGGGCATCTCTTTTTCCTCGATGGCGTTCGGGTGGGCAAAACCACCGCCGGAGTAGATCATGCCGTTCATGGCGAAGGTGCGGATGCCGAGCGAATACAGAAACTCGATGATCTCTTCCACATGGCCCATATTGGCGCGCATCAGCGTGGTGTTGGTGATGACATGCACGCGGCTGGCGATGGCATTTTCAATGCCCTGCACCGTCTGGTGCCAGGCCTTGGCGCCCATCATTGCATTGTGCACATCCGGGCGGCTCGAATCGAGCGTGAACTGCACATGGTTCAAGCCTGCCTCGGCAAGTTGCTGCATATATTCGTTGTGAGCAATATGGCGGCCGTTGGTATTGAGCCCCACCACCATGCCGAGTTGATCGGCGTAGCGGATCACCTTGGGCAGGTCCGGGTGCAGAGTCGCCTCGCCGCCGGTGAGGATCAGGTGCGGCACGCCCAGCTCGGCCAGGCGGTCAAGCACGGCATACCATTCATTCAATGGCAGCGAGGGCATCTCGAGGCGATCCGCCTCGTTATAGCAATGCGGGCACTCATTGTTGCAGCCATAGGTCAGTGCGATGTCCACTTTGTATGGCGCGTTGACCTCGACACTGAACATGGGCGACATTTCCAGCGTATCGCTCAGCTCACAGGTCGGGCAATCACCGTCCGGGTGGGCGAAGCCATCCACCATGTCGTAGATCTGCTGCAGCTCGCGCTCGATCTGCGCCAGCGGAGCATCCGGGTGCCAGGCGCCAATGCGGGCGCGGGCCTGTGCCCGCGGCACGCCGTCGAGGGCCAGCTTGGCCATCAACGCGGCGGTATGGTTCAGGTGCACCACATCGGTCACATCCACAAACAGCACGCCATTGCCACTGGGCTCGAAGCGCAGATGGATGCGCATGCTGCGGCCATTGGCCATAGCAATATCATAGGTATGTAAGCCAATGCGCGGTTTTTCAGGTTGGGAGAAGGCGGCCAGGAAGTTGTTGGTATCGCTACGTACTCCCTGCCAGAGTGACTTGACACTGCGAGTATCGAGGGCCATAGATAAAAGTATATATGATTAATCGATGGGTTGATTAATCGATTAATCTACTAATCCTGAAATGAACATAGAAGAAGCCCACTCCCGCTACCTGCACCAAGCCGCCTGGACGGCGCCAGCCCGGCGGCACTTGTTGGCCGCGGCGGGGCTGGCCAATGCGCGCCGCGTGCTGGAGGTGGGCTGCGGCACTGGTGCCGTACTGGCTGGCCTGCCCCAGCCGGTCGCCGGCTCACTGCATGGGCTGGATATCGACCGCGCCGCGCTGGCCTTGGCGCGCCAGCAGGCCGCTCAGGCGCAACTTAGCGCCGGCGATGCGCATCAGCTCCCCTACTCGTCCAATAGCTTCGATATTGCCTTCTGTCATTTTGTGCTGCTGTGGCTGCAAGACCCGGCCACCGGCTTGGCCGAGATGGCGCGCGTTGTGCGGCCCGGCGGCGCAGTGCTGGCGCTAGCCGAGCCAGATTACAGCCAGCGTAGGGATGCACCACCCGAGCTTGTGCCGCTGGGCCGTGCCCAAACCGCGGCGCTGCGCACCCGGGGAGCCAATCCGGCGATCGGTGGCCAGCTCCCAGCACTGTTTGCGCAAGCCGGCCTGCAATTGATCGATGCCGGTGCGCTGCAAGCCAGCCCGCCGGATGCAGCCGCCGAGGCCGCCATGCTGCGCCAGGATCTGCATCGCCAGCTGCCCGACGATGAGCTGGAGGCGTGGCTGGCGCAGGATGCGGCGGCGTGGGCCGCAGGTACACGCCAATTGCACGTGCCTACGTATTACGCGTTGGGGCGCGTGCCGTAGGCACGCGTATAATGGTGATGTCCGGAGGGAAACATGTTCAAAGACCAACGTAATGTCCTTGGCTTGGCACTGATCTTGGTTGGCATTTTCTTCACCCTGGAACAGTTCGGCTTGATTCCAGACAATGCCCGCGCCCTACTCACCACCGCGCTATTTGTGATTGCTTCGTTGGTCATGTTTGGCCTGTTCCTGGCCGATCGCCAACGCTGGTGGGCCTGCATGGTCGGCTTCTTTCTGGCCGGTTTGGCCGGCTCGGCCCTGCTGGGACTGGTGTCGCCACAACTGGCCGAAACCCTTAGTGGCCCGATCTTCCTCGGCTCCATGGGGCTGGGCTTCGCTTCGGTGTTCCTGCTGCAACGTGAAATGTGGTGGGCGATCATTCCGGCGGGCGTAATGTTCTCGCTGACTGCGGTTTCCTATTTAGAAGCCAGCAACCTGGCGCTGCCCTTCAATCCTTCGGGGCTGCTGTTCATTGGCTTGGGGCTCACCTTCCTACTGCTCACCCGTGTGCGCAGTAACGGCTTAGGCATGCAGTGGGGCTACTACCCCGCCGTTCCTTTGCTGGTGCTCGGCGTATTGCTCAGCCTGGGCAGCGAAGCGTACTGGTCGATCCTGGGGCCACTGCTGCTGATCGGCGCGGGCGCCTGGCTACTGCTGGGAGCACTGCGGAAGCGCGCCTAGCTCGATTCGGGTTGTATAATCCGATAATTACAATCTTCACGATAACCAAGATTAAGTTAGGAGAAGTTGATGGCAACACGAGCTGCCGCCCGCAAGGGTAACAAGACTCACCCGATCCCACTGTTTAAACGCTGGCAAACGGTGCTGAATGGTTGCAACATTCCGCAAATCGAACTCGCCGACGGGGTAACCCGCTGGCTGGTCATCTCACGGGCCTGCGTTTTCTCCATGTCGTTTACTTCGGGCATGCTGGGTTTGCTCATCGCCGCCGAGCAGGTGGGCGTGGGCAATGTGAACTGGCTGCTGGGCATCCTCGCCGTTATCGGCGTAGTGGTGGCGCATGCCTCCAACAACCTACTGAACGATTACTTTGACGTGCGCCAAGGCGTGGACACCGAAGATTATCCGCGTGCCCAATACAGCGTGCATCCCATCCTCGGCGGGCTGACCACGCCCAAGGGGCTGCTGTTGGCCGCCGGGCTGCTGAATGTGATCGATCTGGCGATCATGCTCTACCTGTTCAGCCAGCGCGGCACCCTCATCGTGGCATTCGCGGTGGCCGGGCTGCTGTTGAGCCTGCTGTATACCAGCGTGCTCAAGCGCGCCGGCCTGGGCGAGCTGACCGCTTTGGTGGTCTGGGGCCCGCTGATGATCGGTGGCACCGCCTTCGCCGCCTCTGGCGTGATTTCGCCGGCGATCTGGACGCTGACCCTGCCCTATGGCCTGATCGTGGCCTCGGTGCTGATCGGCAAGCATATCGATAAGATCAAGCCAGACAAAAAGGTAGGCGTGAACTCGGTGCCGGTGCTGCTGGGCCAGGACAATTCGCTGAAGCTCAACAAAGTCACCTTCATCGTCTTCTATATTCTGATCATCGCCATGGTGGTGTTGAAGTACACCGGGCCTTGGGTGCTGCTGACCTTCCTGGCCATTCCGCGCCTGCGCCAAACCTGGAAAGCCTACTCCGAACCGCGCCCCACCAAGCCGCCTGCGGGCTGGACGGTGTGGCCGCTGTGGTACGTAAGCTGGGCGATGTTCTTCAACCGCAAGGCTGGCGAGTTCTTCATGCTGGGCTTGATCCTGAACCTGCTCACGCCCTACGTGGTAGGCCTGTTTAGTTAGCGCGTGCTGCACTATTCTCAAACTCGCAGAACCTTCTGGGAGCGAGCCTATTCCCAAGCTAGCCGGCGGCGCCGGCTAGCTTGGGGTTACCAGCACATTCTCCAACGCCGCTATGCGGCGTTGGTGCCTAAGGGCCAGCGCGTGCTTGAGCTGGGCTGCGGCAGCGGCAATCTGCTGGCTGCCTTGCAGCCTGGGTTTGGCGTGGGCGTGGATCTCAGCGCGGCGGCACTGCACAGCGCCCGCACGCAGCACCCGCACTTGCATTGGGTGCAGGCCGATGCACAAGCCCTGCCATTCGATGGCCCGTTTGACGTCATTATTCTGTCGGATCTGGTTAACGATCTATGGGATGTGCAACTGCTGCTGGAACGGCTGCAGAAGCTCTGCCATCGCCGCACACGTATCATCCTCAATACGTATAGCCGTTTGTGGCAGTTGCCATTGGGCATTGCCGAGCTACTCGGCCTAAAACGGCGCACCCTGCCGCAAAATTGGTTCACACTCGAGGATCTAAAAAATCTGCTGCGCCTGACGGATTACGAAGCAGTGACTAGCACCGCTGAAATTTTGCTACCGCTAGAGATCCCCTTGGTCTCCGGCCTGCTCAATGGCTTCCTGGCAAAGCTGCCCTTTTTCAACATCTTTGCGCTCACCAACTTCCTGATTGCTCGCCCGCTGCGCGGCCACATGACTGTAGCCCCCAGTGTCTCGCTAGTGATCCCTGCCCGCAATGAAGCCGGCAACATTCCCGCGATTTTTGCACGCGTGCCTCAGTTGGCCGGTGACGTTGAATTCATCTTCGTTGAAGGACACTCGAAGGATGACACTTACCAGGTGATCCAACGTGAGATGCAGCAGCACCCAGAGATCAAATCCACGCTGCTGAAGCAAACTGGCGTGGGCAAAGCCAACGCCGTATGGCAAGGGTTTGCCGCGGCAACAAATGATATTTTGGTTATTCTGGATTCGGATCTCTCCGTACCGCCCGAGGACCTAAGCCGCTTTTACGAAGCGATTGCCAGTGGCAAAGGGGAATTCATCAACGGCACGCGCCTGGTCTACCCGATGGAAGCACGCGCCATGCAAACCGCCAACATCGTTGGCAACAAGGCCTTCAGCCTGATCTTCTCCTGGCTACTAGGGCAGCCGGTGAAAGATACGCTGTGCGGCACCAAAGTGCTGCTGCGCCACGATTTTGAATTGCTCAAACAAGAATACGCACTCTTCAACAAAGTAGACCCCTTCGGCGATTTTGACTTGCTGCTGGGGGCGGCCACCTTGAACCTGAAGATTGTAGACCTACCGGTTCGTTATCGCGAACGCACCTACGGCCAGACCAACATCCAGCGCTGGCGCCATGGCTTAATGCTGGCGCGCATCACGCTGGCAGCGCTACTGACCTACAAATTCATCCCTTGACCTATGAAGCCTGCTGCACGCTTTGAAAAATTTGCTGTACTGGTTAGTTGCCTGATCTTCCTCCTTGCCCAGGGATACATCACCGCCGCACCGTTCTTTGAACGCCAAGCCATCGTGGAAACAGACGATGCCTATGGCTATGTTCTCAAGGCGGAACAAATGCGCACCTGCTTCCTGCAGGATTGCCCGGCGCTCAACACACTGAAGCAGCAACTGCTCTTCCCTACCAGTGACGAGCAAATCAGTTACATGCAGATGCGCCAGTATCACCGCATTTTCATCATCTTTCACCCTTTACATTCCGTGCTACTGAATCTGATCTACTTCCTGGGGGGGAGCTACGAATTCGGTTACGCACTGCTGGCGATCGGCATGAAGCTGGTGCTCTGCCTGGGGCTGATCTATTGGTTGCGCCAGCTGTTTGGCCGGCGCGGTATGGCCTTTGCCGTGCTTCTATTGGCCCCGGTCACCTTCGTCGGCACCGGGATCCATGTGATCGTACCCAGTACGATGGCGTTGACCTTGGCCTACTGGCTTTGGGGGCTGATTGCCGCCCAGCACAAACGGGCGCTGCAACTCTTTTTTCCGTTGGCCTTGGCGATGATGTTGTTTCATCAAATTGGCAAGATCTACGCCGGCGCTGCGCTAGCCTATTATGTTCTCTACAATTTTGCCAACGTGTATCGCAACCGCAAACAGATGCTTGCGGTTGCCCTCGCCGCACTGCTGATCGGCGCGGCGCTCTTGGTGCCAGCACTGATCAGCCAGCCGGTAATGAATTTCGACCCGACTGACTTTTACCCGGCCCCTTGGGATCTCCTTTCGGAAATCCCTGCTGCCAATAGCCTTTCGGCTGAAATCGCCTATACCTGGTTCGCGGCCTTTACATTTCCCGCCTTTGGCGTGTTGCTCACCGGCTACGGTCTGTTTGCCGCCTGGCGCAACCAACGCCGCGAGGCGCTAACCATCTTGCCGATCTTTTTGGGCCTGGGGGTGCTCGGCGTTGTGTATGTGGTGCCTTGGTTCGGTGCGCTCATGTTCGAGCGGACCTGGGTGCCGCTAGCTACCTTGCTCACAGGCTTTGTGGCCTATGGCGTAATCTACGCGGCCGAGATCATATGGGCTTGGTTGCGCCAAGCGTCAAGTGCACAAAGGATGCTGTCGAGCTTGCGCTCTGCCCGCCTGCTAGCCGCAGCCGCAGCATTGCTGTTGATCGGCATGGCCTCGATCACCTACCCCGCTTTTTACCTGCGGCACTATCAATTGACGCTGCAGAATCATACACAGCGCCAAAACTTCTCCTTTTCTGCCCAGCAGCCCGCGGAGCTGCTGGCTAGCGCCTCCACGGCGCGGGTACTCTACACGCATGAGATCCCGCTCTATTACTACCTCTCGAAAGGCGCTGAGCAAATCCCGGCGGTATTTTGGCCGGCTGTGCGTAACAGCACTCAAGAGGCTAGCTGGTTGCACGGGCACACTGCGATCAGCCATGTAGTTGGCCTCAGTCCCGTTCCGGAGGGAGACGGGCTGCTCATCCAAGGCCGATTGGATGTGAGCCCCATGAAGATGCCAATCAGCTATCTTGCCCTGCAAGTAGCCAGCCTCCCCGAATCACAAACCATCACGCTCTATTGGCGGACAGATAGCTCAACAAGGGAAAGCAGCTATTCATTGCCTGCTGGCTTCTCGGGCTGGCTCGAAGTGTCTGTGCCGGCCGGGGCAAATGCTTTTAGCCTGCAGCCGGAAACCGCAGTGCACCTGCTCGGGTTACGGCTGGATGCAGCCAGCACTACACGCTGGCCGTGGGCCTCTGGCGCCATGCTCGAAAACACCGCCGACGACGGAACAACGCATCAAATCGAGATCAGCACGGCGTGGCTGGCGCAGGGAGCCCCCTTCGCCCTCGAGGTGATGGATGACCGCGGCTCGACTGTGCTGGCCAAGGTCGTTGGCGAGTTGCAACCATGAGCAGCCAATCAAGCCGCTTGCGCCAATGGCTTGCACACCCCCTGACCCAGGGGAAAGATATTGACTCGCCGGAGACCACGGCGTTGCGCCGCCAGATCATTCGCACCAAGCCCTTCCTGGAAGCAATCTATGAGGATTGGTATGCGGCGATTGCACGAGAATTGCAGCCCTTCAGCGATGCACCGATCCTTGAGCTCGGCTCTGGCGCGGGGTTTTTAGCTGAACGTATCCCTAACCTGCTGACCAGTGAAATCTTCTATCTGGACGGCATGGATGTATGCCTGGATGCTCAGCATCTTCCCTTCAGGCCGCAAAGCTTGCAAGCCATTGTGATGACCAACGTGCTGCACCATATCCCCGACCCGGCGTTGCTGTTCGCAGAGGCCCAGCGCTGCCTGGTGCCTGGCGGCAAAGTGGTGCTGATCGAACCGTGGCTCACCCGCTGGTCGCGTTTCGTTTACAAGAACCTGCACCACGAGCCAGTGGATGAAGCCAACACCAGTTGGAAGATTGACGGCGATGGCCCGCTCTCGTCCGCGAACTCTGCCCTGCCGTGGATCCTATTTCACCGGGACAAGGCGCTCTTCGCAGAGCGCTTCCCCGCGCTGCGCCTGCGCTCCGTGCAAGCGATCATGCCCTTTCGATACCTTGTCTCCGGCGGCATCTCCATGCGCAACCTCATGCCCGCCTGGAGTTATGCCCTCTGGCGCGGCTTTGAAGGGGCGCTGACCCCGCTGCGCAACACCCTGGGCATGTTTGCTAAAATTGTGCTTGAAAATCAACCTGAGGCAAATACAAAATGACAACGCGTTCACTCCATGAAATCGAACATGGCAAGTACTTGGCCAGCCAGGGTGCCGAAGCTACCTGGGGTTGGGGCACTGAAGCCGGCAAGCAGCGCGCAATGAAACGTGCCAACAAAGTGATGCAGGCGGCACGCTTAGGCCGCGGCCAGCACGCCCTGGAACTGGGCTGTGGCACGGGGATGTTCACCCAAGTGTTTGCGCAAAGTGGCGCCAAGATCACTGCGAATGATATTTCGCCTGAATTGATCGAGCTGGCCCGCGCCAAAAACCCAGACGTGGAGTTCATCTGTGCGCGCTTCGAAGATATTGACGAAAGCACGCAATACGATGCCATCATTGGCTCTTCAGTTCTCCATCACCTTGAAGTTGACGATTCACTCGCCAAGAGCTTCCGCCTACTCAAGCCCGGGGGACGGCTGGCCTTTGCGGAGCCTAACATGCTGAACCCGCAGATTTTTGCCGAACGCACGTTCCTGCGCAAGGCGTTGGCCTATGTTTCGCCAGACGAAACCGCCTTTGTGCGCTGGCCCTTAGCAGCCCAACTGCGCAAGCACGGCTTTACCGCGATCAAAATTACTCCCTTCGATTGGCTGCACCCTGCCATTCCGGCGGCGCTGATTGGCACCACCGAAGCCATCGGTGGCCTCTTTGAGGCGCTGCCCCTGATACGCGAATTCTCCGGCTCGCTGCTGATCAGCGCCGAGAAAGCTAAGTAAGCATGTCAGACCTCGATGACTTTCGTGCCAGCAAAGACGCCTTCTTCGCCACCAGCTCCCAGTCTCCGCTGACCCCTGAGCAGCGCGAGCACTTTAGCGCGCTGAGCTACTTCCCCGAGAACCCGGCGCTGCGCCTGGAAGTGGCCATTGAGCCTTTTGCCGAGCAAGCGATGGTTGAGCTGCCCACTTCAACTGGCGATGTAAAAAGCTACAGGCGCTATGGCCGCTTCGCCTTCGCGGTGGAAGGGCAAACCGCCGAGCTGACCCTGTTCTCCAGCCCACACGGCTACTTCCTGCTCTTTGTTGATGCGCTGGCCGGCACAGAGACCTACGGCGCAGGCCGCTATCTGGACCCGGAGCAGCTGGAGGATGGCAAGTTCCTGATCGATTTCAACCTGGCCTACAACCCCTATTGTGCTTACAACGAAATGTGGAACTGCCCCATCCCGCCAGCAGAGAATCGCCTCAGCGTGCCTATCCGCGCAGGCGAGAAAAATTTTGAGAAATAATCAGATAATCGGCTAATCAAATTATCGACTAGTCAACTCGTTGACAATTGATTAAGTGATTTTTGTTGATTGCATTTTCGACTAAAATCACTTAATGCAACCTTCATCTCACGTCCTCATCGTCGGCGGCGGCACCTTTGGTATCAACACCGCCTTAGAGTTGCGCAGCCGCGGCCACGCTGTCACGCTGCTTGAACCCGGCCCCGTCCCGCACCCGGACGCGGCCAGCACCGATATCAGCAAGGTGATCCGCATGGATTATGGGCGCGATGAGTTCTACATGGAGATGATGGAAGCGTCGCTGGCATTGTGGCGCCAATGGAACGAAGAGCTTGGCGAAACCGTGTTCCATGAAACCGGCGTGCTGTACTTCACGTTGGATGGCATGGGGCCGGGAGACTTCGAGTACGAGAGCTATCAGTTGCTGCTTAAGCGCGGCCACGCCATTGAGCGCCTGACCTCGGACGAAATCCGCAAGCGTTACCCGGCCTGGAACGCAGACATCTACCCCGATGGCTACCTCAACCCGCAGGGCGGCTGGTCACCTAGTGGCCGCGTGGTAACCGTGCTGGCAGCGCGGGCGCGTGCCGCTGGCGTCACCATCATCGAAGGAGCGCGCTTCACCGAGCTCATTCAAGATGGCAGCGCCGTCAAAGGCGTACGCACCGCAGACGGCAGCGAGTATCTTGCCGATACGGTGGTGGTATGCGCCGGCACCTGGACCAGTACGCTGCTGCCCTGGCTACAAAACGTGATCTGGTCCACCGCGCAGCCGGTGATGCACTTCCAGGTGCCCGCCGCCGAGCTGGCCAGCTACCAGCCGCCGCTGTTCCCGGTGTGGACCGCCGATGTGGGCAAGACCGGCTGGTACGGCTTCCCCGCCCAGCCAGATGGCACGCTCAAGCTGGCCAACCACGGCCCGGGCTGGCCGATGGACCCGACCCTGCCGCGCATCATGCCGGCCGAGACCGAGGCCATGTTCCGTAAGTTCCTGGGCGAGAGCCTGCCCGGCTTGGCCGATGCGCCGCGTATTTTTGAGCGCTTGTGCTTCTACAGCGATACGTTTGATGGTGACTTCTGGATCGACCGTGACCCAGAGCGCCCAGGCCTAGTGGTCAGCGCCGGCGGTAGCGGCCACGCCTTCAAGTTCACGCCACTGATTGGCAAAGTGACTGCGGACGTAGTGGAGGGTAAGCCCAACAAATACGCGCACCGCTTCGCCTGGCGCGAACGCGGCGAGGTAACGGCGGAAGAAGCACGGTTTGTGGAGCGGAAGTAATCCAGAGATGAGACAAAAAAGGCCGCAGCGATTGCTGCGGCCTTTTACGCTCTTGGGCTTATGGCAAGCCACACCATTTCCACTGGCCATCTTCCTTCACCATGAGAGCTCTCTCACTTACTGGCACTTGCTGAGCAAAGGCCAAAACAGCAAACTCCAGCTCACCAGTCACCTGAACTATTGCCTGCGTGTCTGTGGAGCTTACAACGTGAAACTTAAGATTGGATAGACTGCTGTTAATGTCGTCCATACCAAGATCAATGCCAAGCATCTGGGGCATCAACATGATCGCAGATACGAGTAAGCCTGCTTCTTGCACGGCAAGCTGCTGAGCCTGACAAGTGCGCGCCAGGATTGCACTTCCATTCATTTCCAAGTTGGCCTTGTACCATTCACGCGCGGCACTTGCCGGGCCAGCCGAACAACCGGCCAATACTAAGGCCACAACTATATAAAGTAGTCTAGCAGTGTGTTTCATAGTACTCTTAACCTCTGAACACAGCGAGAGGGCAGACTGGAGTGTTAAGCACAAGGCTGCCGCTCTTGCCCTACTTAGTAAATAGCAAAGCAGTAAGCAAAAGGCCGCAGCGTTATGCTACGGCCTTTTTCTTCCTGCATTTACTACTTGGTTTTTTCCTTGCTATCAGCTGGCGATTTCTTTCCAGATGGATCCGTATCCAGTGCGCCGCGCAAACGGTTGATCAGTTCGGGCAGCAACATGAGCGGGGTAAATAGCGCCCAGGCGGCAATGTCAATGACCACATAGCCGATGCGCCACAAGATATCCACCAGGAAAGCGATCACTGGGAGGATGCCGATAATGACGAAGCCGATGATGAATAGCAGCACCAACAGGCCGTTCATCGCCCAGGGGAAGCAGATCGCCGCGGCCAGGGCACTGTTGATCGGTACCAAGCCGTACAAAACAGCACTCAGCAGGATATCCAGCGTGGGGTTCGATTCCAGAATTTGGATGGCGGTGAGGCGATTGATCGCAAAGGCCACCATGACCAATACGGAGTTGAAGGAGACGAACAGTGCCAGCCCGCGCAGGAAGCGGCGCTGCGCATCGTTGAGGATATCAAGATCGATAATGTGGCTATCCCCTAGCGCCTCCATATACACCCAGACGCCGATGATCGCCGAGAGGAGTGCACCACCCAAAACCGCCAGATCAAAGCGGGTGAACACCCCCGTGAGCACCTCGGTGATCAACCCCATCACGGCCAGGGTCTGCGCCACCGAGATGGCATCGGCCACTAGGAAGAACACGAAGCCGGCCAGGAAGATTACGTAGCCTACCGTGCGAAAGGGGTGATCGCTATCAAAAATGCGTTCGCGCAGCGAGGCAAGGAAGCCCATCTTTGGCTTCTTTGTCTCTTTACCCTCGGCGGAGGTGGTTTTAGCACGGACATCATCGCTCTTGCGTTCACGCGTGCTGGACACCTGCGCAAGCTGCTCGAGCATTTCACGCGGATACAGCGGCGGCACTTTCGGCTCAGGATCCTTGGCAAAGATCCACGGCTTGGTAACCAGCTTGCCCAGGCGCTCAAATAGAGCGCGCCATCGCTTGGTCCAGAAAATATCGATGGCCACCCAGATAAAAAGCAGGATGGGGAAGAACGGGGATTGCGAAAGATCATATAAAAATTGCAACATCTTCTATCTCCTCAACATTTCATTCAACTTGAATTCGGCGCGCTCGCCGTTGAAGTAATTCACACTCAACGCGCCGTAGCGCAGTAGTTCCTGCGTCCAGTAGTCTTGCAGTTCCACACAACTAGGCTGGTTGATATCGCGGCAATCCGGCATCAGTACATAAATTTCCACGCCTTCAAAGTTGAATGGATGGCCGTTGGGGTTGTCGGTAGCCCAGGTGCGCAAATCGTCCAGAATCAGCAGAATGCAACGATCGTATTTCTTGCAATCTGCATTGAAGTCAATGTTGGCGTGCCACAAGCCGTGATACACAGACTGACGCGAATACGGCGTAGGCGTTGCCTGCATCTCTACCCCACTGCGCGTGGGGGCAACCGGCGGCTGCAGGGTCTGCGTGGCGCGCAGCTTCTCCACCTCCTGAGTAGCGGCCCACACGGTGGCGGTGTGCTTGGCCAAGGTGTCCCAGGCAACTTGCGCACAGCCATCCAATTGGCGGATCAGCTCGGCCGCCTGGGCTTGCTCGGTGGCTTGCTGCTTAGCTTCATTTGTTGCGCGAATGACATCAAGACCCTGGCTGGGGCCGTGATCAACCGTCGGATACGGCGTCACCGTCGCGAGCGGCGAGGGGGTGTCGTATAGTTCGGGGCGCTCAATCGTGGTGGAGATGCGTACGCGACGCGCTTCTTCATAAGAACGCCAGCCCAATTCAAAAACTGAAATCTGTGAAGCCATACCATCATGGAAGAGTTTGTTTGCCAGGTAATAGGCAAACTCCTCTACATTATTGGTGAGCTTCCCATCAATGGCCTCCAAGACCAAATTCTCGTTACGCATTGAGGTAGGGTCATACACAAGCACTACCAGATTGGACTGCGATTTCCATCCCTCGGGAGTTGCCAACACGAAGTTCGCATCACACGTAGCCGTAGGCGAAGGGCTGGGTGTATGCGTAGACACCGGCCCTACGCCGCCCCCCTTGCATGCGGCGAGCACCAAAACGGCGACTGAGGCCAGCCCCCACTTTAGAACTGGCCGCAACACTCTACTTACATCCATAGATACAGATTGCATCGAAATCCCTCTTCAAATCCTCGATAACTGCTAGCTCGAACCTAGGAACAACCAGGACGGCCCCGCTTGTCACATTGACGGCCCAAGAATTCAGCGAGTATACATAATGTATATTTTTTAGTCAATGAGTAACCGCAGGTGCGCAAAAAAGGCCGCAGCTTTCGCCGCGGCCTTTCTGTTGACTGTCAACTGCTTACTGTGAACTGCTCTCTACCCGCCGAGGAACTTCTCCATGGCGGCCTTGCTGATGCGGTAGCTCTCGCCCACTTTGCGGGCACTCAGCTCCTTGGCCTCGATGGCGGCCAGGATGTCGGCCTCGGCCACCTTGAGGATGTTGGCGGCTTCGGCGGTAGTCATCACATCCGGCATGCTGGCCGCGGCAGCGGCGGCGCTGGTGCCAGCACTCTTGAGCGCCTCACTCATCACCTGGCCAATACCCACACCGGCACCGATGCCAGCCGTCAGGCCGGCGCCGCCGCTGGGGTTGTTGGCCGCTTCGCGCATAGCGTCGGCTGCCTGCAGCTGCGTATAGGTGGCCGTGTCCAGCAGGCCCATACCGCGCAGCGCCTCGGCGCTGGTGGGCGAAGGCGTCATGTTAGCGATCACGAACGCCTTCAGCGTCAGGCCGCGCGCTTCAAAGTCATCCTGCGCTTTGGCGCGTACCGCGGCACCGATCTCTTCCTGGTTGCCGATGATGTCCTGCACCGTGGTGTACTTGCCCTTCATCTCACCCAGCAGGTCAGAGAAGGAGCGCAGCAAGCGCGAGCGCAGATCATTCTCAATATCCACAGTGTCGTACACGCCCTGTGTGCCCACCACCTGGGTCACGAACTGCTGCGGGTCCTCCACAGAATACGAATAGGTGCCGAAGCCCTGCAGCAGTAGCCAGCCCAGGCCCACGCCGGGGGTCTGCATCACGATGGGCTGCGGAGTGCCCCACTTGCGGTCAAGGAACTCACGGCGCGAGACAAAGTAGACCTCAGCCGTGAAGGGGCTGCGGTCGTTGAAGGCCTTGCCGATCAGGTCAATAAGATACGGGATGTTGGCCGTGGCGATGGTGTGACGGCCGGGCTTGAAGACATCCAGCGCCTTGCCGTCACGGAAGAAGACGGCGCTCTGCGATTCGCGCACGATCACCTGCGAACCGATGCGGAAATCACCCGCACCGCTCTCAGGGAAGCGATGCACGATCTCTTCCTTCATCTCATTCGGGTATTCAATTACATCAAAGATACGCGCCATGGTCTCTACTCTCCTCTTGGGTCAGCTTATTCGGCTGAATGGCCAGTAATCACTTCGCTGCGCTGCTCGAACGCCGCCACTACGTCACGGCTCTGCATCACCACATGGCGCACAGCGGCTGCCATGCCATCAGTGCCCACAGAGGCCGCCAGATTCTGCACGCCGCGCTCAATATCTTCGGCATGGGTCAGCAAGGCGAGATCGTATTCGTACACGTTAGCCAGCTCGTCGGCATTGATTTTGATCGCTTCGAAAAAACTGCTATTGCCATAGGCGGCGGTGCGGATTTTGTCCACAAAGGTTTGCAGCTTGGTAGCCGCCCCTTCGAGGTCGTCGAGATAACTTAGCTCCTGACCAGCCGCCAGGTCCTTCTGCACATCACTCAACTGCTTGCGGATGGCCTCAAATCTATCGGCCAGGCTCTCCCGCAGGATCTTGTCTGCGGCGCGGCGATTTTCGCGTTCAATATAGCCTGAAAAACCGGGCAACTTGCTGGCCAACTTGCGAAACGGGTCCTGATCTTCAGAAATCCTATCCAACATATCGCTCATTTTTAGCCTCACTCTGCACGGTTAACGTACATCAACTGAATTATACGACACCGATGTAAGCAATATATAAACAATCACAGGCAAGCAAGCCCAGGCTGGCTATAGTAAAATCAGGCCACCATGACTGCTGAAGCCCCCACTTCCATTACATCCGCCCTTGGTTCCGCCGCTGAATACCGCGAGGGAGCCATTTTTATTTCTGACGAGGCCGCAGTACGCAGCCGCATTGGCGAGCTGGTGCGCCTGGCGGGCCTCGGCAGCGAGAATGAGCAGGCCTGGGCGCGCTACCTGGTGCGCCTGATCGCCCTGGAGCTGGGCGCCGTGCCGGCCAGCATCCACGACCTGTACCTGGCGCGCGGCCGCGGCGAGGTGCCGCCTAGCTTCACCGTGCCGGCCATGAACCTGCGCGTGCTCGCCTTCGATGCCGCCCGCGCCGTGTTCCGCGTGGCGAACAAGATCAACGCAGCCGCCTTCATCTTCGAGATTGCGCGCTCCGAGATCGGTTACACCGCCCAGCGCCCGGCTGAATACGCCACCAACATCCTCGGCGCGGCCGTGGCCGAAGGCTACCGCGGCCCGGTCTTCATCCAAGGCGATCATTTCCAAATTTCCGCCTCGCGCTACAAGCAAGACGCGGACAAAGAGATCAGCGCGGTTGAGGAGCTGACCACCGAAGCCATGCAGGCTGGCTTCTACAACATTGACGTCGATACCTCTACCTTGGTGGACATTAGCCTCGCGGGTGAACGCGCCCAGCAGGCCATCAACGCTGAGCTCTCGGCACATTTCACGCAATTCATCCGCCAACATCAGCCCGCCGGCGTTACCGTTTCCGTGGGCGGCGAGATTGGCGAAGTGGGCAGCCAGAACTCTACTGAGGAAGAGCTGCGCGCCTATGTAGACGGCTATAACGAAGCGCTGGCCGCCAAAGACGGCGATTTAGTCGGCCTGAGCAAGATCAGTATTCAAACCGGCACTTCCCACGGCGGCGTTGTGCTGCCGGATGGTTCGGTGGCACAGGTGAAGGTGGACTTTGACACCTTGCTACAACTCAGCCGCGTGGCACGCAGCTACGGCTACGGCGGCGCGGTACAGCACGGCGCCAGTACCCTACCGCAGGATGCCTTCGGCAAGTTTGTGGAAGCCGAAGCCTGTGAGGTGCACCTGGCGACCAACTTCCAAAACATGGCCTTTGGGCGCCTGCCCAAGCCCATGCTGAGCGCGGTATATGCCTATGTGAACGAGCACTACAGCGGTGACCGCAAGCCCAACCACACGGATGAGCAATTCCTCTACGAGAATCGCAAACGTGCCATCGGCCCGTTCAAAGAAGCTTTCTGGGACCTGAGCCCGGCGGACAAAGCCCAAATCACCGATGCGTGGGAAGCACAGTTCGGCTTGCTCTTCGAGCTGCTGGCTCTGGCCGGCACGCGCCGCTTTGTAGAGCAGACGGTGCAGCCCGCCAAAGTAGCGCCGGTGCGCAGCTTCTACTTCGGCAAAGAAGCCGAGCAGGAAGAAGTAAAAGATCTTTCGGACTAAACCTTGCCGCAGATGTGCGTGGCTTCGCCACGCCGCAGATAAACGCTGATGCAAGTCTTTTATCTGTGTTCATCTGCGTTCATCTGTGGACTCAATGACCAATAATCCGCAAAAATTCAGCAAGACCCGCTATCAGGTCATCCCGCGCGTACTGGTGTTTCTTACGCGTGGCGATGAAGTGCTGCTGATGAAGCGCGCCGACGACCGCCCCGTTTTCCCTGGGCTGTATAACGGGTTGGGCGGCCACGTCGAGCGCAGCGAGAGCGTGCTGGCGGCTGCTTACCGCGAGATCGAAGAAGAGTCTGGCTTGCGCCCACAACGCTTGTGGCTATGCGCAGATGTGTCGATTGACACGGGTGACCCTGATGTTGGCATCCACATGAGCGTGTTCTGCGGCCCGGCCCCGCAGGATGGTGAATTGCGCCAGTCTGATGAGGGCACCTTGCAATGGGTCAAAGTGAGCGAGCTGGCTGAGTTGCAGATGGTGGAAGATATCCCCACCCTGCTGCCCAAAGTGCTGGCCGTGCCGCCGGATGGCGAGCCGCTGTGGGCGTTGTATACCTATGACGATGCTGGGACGCTCACCATGCATTTTGAGGATATTTAATCTAGGCAATCAAAACCAGTCAAAACCATCGCTTCGTTCGATTGATTTTGATTAATCTGATTATCCGATTGAAGTAAGCACTAGCCAATTCCCGAGCAGCTACCAGGTATTAAAAAATCTACGGCCCCCAGCGCGGCTGCCAATCGCAGATGTCATTCTCGGTGAGGCGGCGCGGCTCGCTGCCATCCACACGCATGATGTAAATCTCGCAGCCTAGATCCAGCCGCGGGTTATCGCGGTACGACATAAAGGTCAGCCACTCGCCATCCGGCGAGAAGCTGGGCGCCAGGTTGTTGCCGCCATCCGTGAGCTGCACAAGGTTGTCACCTTGCGTATCAAAGACATAAATATCGCGGTTCCATGAGGAGCCTAGATAGGTTGCCAACAGCCCGTGCACAGACCAGTCATTGCGGCCGCGCAGGCCGCTGAAGTCGGTCACCTGGCGCACGCCTGACCCATCTGCATTTATCACGAACAACTGCGGGTAGCCCTTAACCTCGGAAGCGAATTGGATCTGGCTGCTATCCGGCGACCATACCGGGTCCCAGCCGCCGCCCGGCCGCTGGCCGAGGCGCACGGGGTTGCTGCCATCGCGGCGCATGACCCAGATGCTATGGCTGGCCGGGTACTGCGTGCCATCTTGTGTGGCGTAGAACACAATCCAGCGCCCGTCTGGCGAAGCCGTAGGCGCGAAGGCGCTTATATCAGTGAACTCAGTGAGCTGGGTCAGCTGGTCGGTGTCCAGCGCATATTGGTAGATCTGATAGCGCCCCGTGCGGTCTGAGGCGAACAAGACGTATTCGCCATCCGAGGTAATCGACGGGAAGAAATCATCGTACGTGCCGCCCTGGGTGAGCACGCGCTGATTACTGCCATCGGCATTGATCAGGCAGATCTGGTTGCGGCCAGACAACTTGCTGTACTGGCACACATACACAATCTTGCCCTGCGGCCGGTCGCCCGGTACAAAGGTGCGCGTGGGGATGGACGGCAACTCGGTTGGTATCTGTGTGCTGAACGGGCGCGCCGTCAGTGTAGCGGCGATGGCCGTCTGCACCGGATTGCCATCCGGCGCGGCAGGCGCGCAGGCTGTTAGTAGCAAGCTGCATAGCAGCAGGCCGCACAGCAGCACGCCGCGCAGTGTGGAGGCTAGGCCGCGGCGTTGCTCCACACCCACAAGCCCCACACCAGGATCATCACGACACCAATACCAAAGCGCGCCAGGAAAGACCAGCTCCAGCCCACCGCCAGACCGCGCGTGGTCTTGAGCGCCTTATTCCAATCGCGGTGGCGATACCACTCTGAGACGGCCAGGCCAATCGGCGCACCGATGAGGCCGCCAAAGGGTGGGAAGAACAGCGTGCCCAGCACGCCGGCAGTGGCGGCCCAAAACAGGCTCCACCATGAGGCGCCGCTGCGCAGGGCTTCCTTGCCCATCAGCACGTTGTCCACCAGCGAGCAGGCCACCATCAACAAGGTGATGATGGCGAAGAACACCCATCCCCAGGTGGTGAAGCCAGCCGCCAAGCCGTAGAACAGCGTGCCGATCCAGATGATGACGCCACCGGGGAAGATGGGCACAATTAGCCCAAACAAGCCCACCAGCATCAGCGCCAGCGGCAAGCCCACTTGTAAAACGTTTGCCAGCACCTCAGAAAACTCAGTCACTCACTCTCCTATGGAGACTTACTCTCCCGCCGCGATGCGCTCAATGCCGCCCATCCACGGGCGCAGCACTTCAGGCACGATCACCGAGCCATCGGCCTGCTGGTAATTCTCCAGCACGCCAATGAGCGTACGTGGCAGACCCAGGCCGGAGCCGTTGATGGTGTGCAGGAAGCGGCTGCCCTTTTCGCCGGCGGCACGGTACTTGATACCAGCACGGCGCGCTTGGAAGTCTCCTACTTTAGATATAGACGAAACTTCGAGCCATTCGTTGCACCCGGCGGCCCAAATCTCAATGTCGTAGCTGATGTGCGCCGATTCGCTGGTATCGCCCGCCGCTTTCAGCAGCAAGCGGTACGGCAAGCCCAACGCCTGGCAGGTGACCTCGGCATCCGCCACCATCTGCTCAAATTCTGCCTCAGACTGCTCGGGAGTGGTGAACTTGTACATTTCCACTTTGTCGAACTGGTGGCCGCGCTTAATGCCGCGCACATCGCGCCCGGCGCTCATCTTCTCGCGGCGGAAGCACGGTGAATACGCCGTATAGCGCAGCGGCAACTGCTCCTCAGCCAGAATCTCGCCCATGTGCAGGCCGGTAAGAGGCACTTCAGCCGTAGGAATCATGTACAGGTCTTCCTCGGCATCCTTGTAGAGATTGTCCTTGAACTTGGGCAGCTGCCCGGCGCCGTACAGCGTGGCGCCCTTTACCATGAAGGGCGTGTATTTCTCGGTGTAGCCCTGGCGGGAGTGCAGGTCCAGCATCCACGAGATGAGGGCGCGCTGCAAGCGGGCGCCAGCACCACTGAGCACGTAGAAGCGGCTGCCGGTGACGCGCACGCCGGCCTCAAAATCAATGATGCCGAGTTGCTCACCCAGTTCCCAGTGCGGCTTGGCCTCGAAATCAAAGCTGGGTTTATCACCCCACTCCTTGGCGACGATGTTGTTCTCTTCGCCGCCAGCAGGCACGCGCTCCTCGACAATATTGGGGATAACAGAGATAGTCGCTTCAAAATCGGCATCGATTGCCGCCAATTCTGTATCCAACGCACCGATTTTGTCACCTACAGCACGCATATCTGCAATACGCGCTTCTTTAGCGGCCTTGTCTTGCATGGTGCTGATCTCTTTGGAGACGGCGTTGCGCTCGGCCTTCAGCGCCTCTACCTGCACCAGCAGCTCACGGCGGCGCGCATCCAGGCTGGCGGCAGTGTCCACCAGCGCCGGATCCATGTTGCGCTTTACCAGCCCGGCCTTGACTACATCGGGAGTTTCACGAATGAGATTGATGTCCAACATATCTGCTCCTTAACAAAAAACGCCCCATCCTTTTTGCAGGACGGGGGCGCCGTGGTGCCACCTGCATTCGTTCGCGCCGTGCATTCCGGCGCAAACCTCAAATTCGCGTTATCGGGCGAAACCCGTTGGCCAGTGCGCTCTAACCGCGCGGCGGAGTGGAAAGCTGGCGCTCTCTGCTGCCTTGCATCATCCGGCAGCTTGCTGGGAGAGAGTACGCTGGCGTAGTTCCGCAAGCCAATACTTGATTATAGCAGAGAAGATAGGCGGCGCGTTTGCCAATCGAAGTAGCTGATCGGGCATAGGCACGACTCCGTTTGGCCTAAAGGATTCCTCCCTCGCTGCACTCGGTCGGAATGACTAAAAAACTGTCATTGCGAGCGAGGCCACACAACATGCAATACTTTGCTTTTTGACTGTCATTCCGACCGAGCCGCATAGCGGCGAGGAAGAATCCTTTAGGGCATAGGCACGAACTCCGTTTGGCCTAAAGGATTCCTCCCTCGCTGCACTCGGTCGGAATGACTAAAAACTGTCATTGCGAGTGAGGCCGCATGTCAATGCGGCCGACCGAAGCAATCTTGGTTGCTCCCAAAACAAAAGACCAGACCAACCCTAAAATGGGCGGGTCTCAGACCCGCCCATTTGATTACTTAGCCCGAAACGCCAGCCCGGCGTCCTTCAACACCTTGCGCAAGGTGGGCATGGAGGCTGGCCCTATGCCGTGCAGGCCCAAAATTTCCTTCTCAGTATATTTGGCCAACTTACTGAGCGTGGTGATGCCAGCATGCTCCAGCGCACTACGCGCCGGGTTGGAGAGCTGGGCGAGAAACTCGCTACCTGCCCCACCTTGTGGCACTATTCACCCTCGCAGCGCTTGCGTAGGTGCGGAAACAAGATGACCTCGCGGATGTTGGGCTGGTCAGTGAACAACATCGTGATGCGGTCAATGCCCATGCCAAAGCCACCGTTGGGCGGCATACCGTAGCGCATGGCGCGCAGATAATCTTCGTCTACCGGGTGCAAGTCTTCGTCGTCCGCTTTCAGGCTGCGGCCCATCTCTTCGAAGCGCGCCTGCTGGTCGAGCGGGTCATTGAGCTCGCTGAAGGCGTTGCACAACTCGAAGCCGCCCACGTAGCCCTCAAAGCGCTCCACGGTCTGGGCATCCTCCGGGTGGCTCTTGGCCAGCGGCGATACCTCACGCGGATAGTCGTACAAGAAGGTGGGCTGGATCAACCGGGGCTCCACATGGTCGCCCACCAGGTCTTCGATGAGCTTGCCGCGGCTGCCGCCCACGCGCACCTTGTAGTCTTTGGCCTTCATGGCGGCGGCCAGACTGGCGGCATTAGGATGCTGATTGATGTCAATGCCGGCGAACTCGTGCACCGCATCAGCGATCGTGATGCGCGGCCAGGCATTGGCCAGATCGATCTCGTTACCCTGATAAGTGAGCTTGCTGCCACCCAACACTTGCTTGCCCACAAAGTTGATCATCTCTTCGGTGAATTCCATCACGCGGCGATAATCGGCATAGGCCATGTAAAACTCAAGCATGGTGAACTCAGGGTTGTGCGTGCGGTCTACGCCTTCATTGCGGAAGTCGCGCCCGATCTCGTACACACGCTCCATACCGCCCACCAGCAGCCGCTTGAGATATAGCTCAAACGAGATACGCAGGTACAGGTCTTGCTTGAGCTGGTTGTGGTGCGTAACGAAGGGGCGCGCCGCAGCGCCGCCATACACCGGTTGCAAGACCGGCGTTTCGACCTCTAAGAAATCGTGCTTGTCCAGAAACTCGCGCAGCGAGCGCAGGATGGCGGCGCGTGTCTTGAACACCTCGCGCACCTGCGGGTTCACGGCCAGGTCAGCATAGCGCTGGCGGTAGCGTGTCTCAGGGTCGGCCAGCGTGGCGTGGCGCACTACCTCGCCGTCTACGACTTCGTCTTTGGCCGCGGGCAGCGGTGTGAGCGCCTTGGAGATCATGCGCAGGCTGCGTACATTCAGCGAAACCTCGCCCGCTTTGGTGCGGAACATTTCGCCCTGCGCTTCTACAAAATCGCCCAGGTCAAAATAGTCTTTGAAGTGCTGCAAATTGTCGGCGCCAAAATCATCCGCGCGCAGGAACAACTGCAGGCGGCCCTGGCCATCTTCCACATGGGCGAAGGCCAGCTTGCCCATCAAGCGCATGGAGCGAATGCGCCCCACCACGGTGGCGGCCAGCGGCTGCTCGCCGCCGGCTTCAAAGGCGGCCAGCGCCTGCGCCGTGGTGTGCGTGCGCTCTACGCGTGGCGGGAAGGGATCAGTGCCCTGCTGGCGTAAGGCTTCCAGTTTGGCTAAGCGCAGGCGTTCAAGTTCAGTAAATTGTTGTTCGTCACTCATATCAACTCCGCCGGATTATTACATAAAAAGAGGCCCGGGGCATTTGCCGCCGGGCCTCTCGATTGCGTGTTTGTTCGTGGGTATTAGATTACTTTGGTAATCTTTACCGAGAAGGCACCAGACGGCGCGTCGATATCGGCCTTGTCGCCTTCCTTCTTACCCAGCAGCGCGCTCCCCAGCGGGCTCTCATGGCTGATCTTGCCTTCGCGCGGGTTAGCTTCTGCCGCTCCCACGATCATGTACTCCTCGGGCTTACGGCGGCCCTGCTGGATGGTGACCTTGCTGCCGATCTCCACTACGTCGCTCTTGCGGCGGCCCTTGTGCTCTTCGATCAGGGTCGCATTGGCGAGCAGAATTTCCAATTCTTTGATGCGGCCTTCAACAAAGGATTGCTCGTTCTTGGCGGCCTCAAACTCAGGGTCTTCAACAAACTCACCCAAGCTGTTTTCGGCCGCCTCGCGCAGGCGCTCGGCGATCTCCTTGCGGCGTACATTGCGCAGCATATCCAGCTCGTCTTGCAGTTTTTTGAAGCCTTGCTTGGTCAAATACTCAGTAGACATGGTTCCCTTTTGTTTTTTGCGTTTTAAACACATTTGCTGCAAGCAAACCAGGGGAGATTTGCTAACAGCATGCAGACTATAGCATATCCACAATCAAATGACAAGAACGAATGTTCTCTTTGTGTGTTATTGGCAGCCATCCAGTGGGAATGATATGATTGGCTGCTTATGCTTTTCAACCAAAAAGATCCGCGCCAACGCCAGCGCCTACGCTACATTTTGGCGGGCATTGTTTTGCTCACGCTGCCGTGCTACCTGGCAGGCTATGTAGCCGCCAATGTGCGCCTCAGCCAGACGCCCAGCCCCACAGCCACGCTGACCGGCGAGCCAAGCAGTACCACCAGCCCAACGGATACGCCGAGCGCCACGCCTACCGCCAGCCAGACCAGCACCCTGACGGTGACTCCCAGCCTAACCGCAACCCCAACGCTGACCTTTACCCCATCTTCAACGCCTACCGCCACCACGGCCCCTACAGAAACCCCTGTGCCCCCCAGCGCAACCGCCAGCGAAACCCCACTAGCTAGCGAAACTCCCTCCAGCCCCTAAACGGATACAATTTCCTCATGAACCGCTTCTTCCTCCGCGTGCTGCCCGCCGCTGTTGTAGCGCTGGGCCTATCGGCCTGTGCCAGCCTCACCGCCAGCCTGGTGCCCACGCCCAGCACCACTGCAGCAGCGGTGGCCGTTGTGAGCACGCTGCAACCCACCAGCCCCAGCACCGAACGCGCCCTCACGCTGACGCTGTGGCTGCCGCCCCAATACGACCCCAACGCCGGCAGCCTGGCCGCCGGCATGCTGCAAACCCGCCTGGACGAATTCACCGGCCAGCACCCGCAGGCGCTGATCAACCCGCGCCTCAAGGATGAACTGGGGACCGGTGGCCTACTCGAATCCTTGCGCCGCGCCCAAAGCGCCGCGCCGCTGGCCTTGCCGGATCTGGTGCTGCTTCCCGCCAGCCTGTTGCCACAAGCCGTGGAGGCAGGCCTGGTGCAAGCGCAGCAGCCCCTAAACGAAGACGACTGGTACGCTTTCGCTACCGCGCTGGCCAGCGTGAACGAACAAACCTATGGCCGCCCATTCATGGCCGATGCGCTGGTCGCCGCGCACCGCAGCACCGCCATCGCTCAGGTGCCGCCCAACTGGCTGCGCCTGATGGATACGCGCATCGCGCTGGGCTTTGCCGCCGCCGACCCGCAGGCGCGCTTTATCGTGTTGCAGTTGCTTTCATTGCCCACTGAGGGTGACTACACCATCAGCGAGGTCCAACTGCTGGAAGTGTTTGATTTCCTGTCCACTGGCCAGGCGCGCGGCGTGTTTCCCTTCTGGTTGACCCAATACCAGAGCAATGAGCAAACCTGGCAAGCCTTCAGCGAAGGCCGCCTGCCGATGGTGACCGCCTGGACCAGCCAGGTGTTCGCCAATCGCCAGGGCGAAGTGAGCGGCGCGCCGCTGCCCACCCAAAACGGCCAGCCCTTCACGCTGGTGCGCGGCTGGGTGTGGGTGATCACAACCCAAAACCCTGAGCGCGTGGCGTTGGCGCACGAGTTGATCGAATTCCTGACCACGCCAGAGTTCCTGGCACAATACAGTGCCGCGGCAGCGCTCTTGCCGCCGCGGCCAAGTGCCCTGGCCGCCTGGGCGCCCGATGCCAACCAGGCCCTCGCCAGCCAACTGGTGACCAATGCGCACCCCCTGCCCGACCAGCTCACCTTGGAGCGTTGGGGCAGCGCCCTCTCCGAAGCCGTGGTGGCGGTGCTCAAGCAGGAGCTGAGCGCTGCCGATGCGGTCAACCGAGTGCGCGATACCTTCATCCCCTAAGCAAGCTCTCATGCCGGGTTAATTCCAAGCGCAGCAGCGATGATAAGATTGCCACGGTGTAGTTGATGCCGAGAAAACCCAAGCCCCCCCATACGCCAGATCTGGATGCGCCGGCCGCGGCCGGTGCGGCCGCAGCTCCGCTGCCCGCCTCCAGCGCGCCAGCACAAGATGCTACGGCTGCGGCTCCGCCCGCGGATCTTACTGCCGCGCCAGCCGCAGGTAAAGCGACGCGCCTGCAAGGCGCCCTTCGCCGTTATGGCAAGATTGCCATGATCGCAGTGGTGGCACTGGGCGTGGTATTGCTAATGAACACCGTGGCGGCTGGCATGCAAGCCGGCCAGCAGGCTGATTTCCGCTCCACTGCGGTGGCGCTGGCACAAACGACGATCGATGCCGCCACCGGCGGCGAAGCCAGCGCGCTGATGCCCTCCTATGGGCTGGCCGCCGATTTCAACCAGGGTATCACCCGCCTGGCTTCGATGGATACGATCATCCCCAGCCGCGCCCGCGTGGATATCCTGCAATACACCGTGGAGCGCGGGGATACGCTGTTTGGTCTGGCCGATCTCTACGGCCTCAAACCCGAGAGCATTCTGTGGTTCAACTACGATGTGCTGCAAGACAACCCCAGCGAGATCGCGCCGGGCTTGGTGCTAAACATCCCCCCGGTGGACGGCATGCTCGTGACCTACCGCGCCGGCGAGAGCCTCAACGCCATCGCCGAAAATGCCAGCTACAGCACCACGGTCACGGCGCAAGACATCATCAATTGGCCCGGCAACAACCTCGATCCTTACGAGACGGACCCGGATAACCCGAACATTCCGGATGGCTTTCAGCTCATCATCCCCAATGGCTCGCGCCTGCTGCGTGACTGGGGCCCGCCGGCGATCACGCGTGCCAACGCCGCCACCGCGGCCTACTACGGCCCCGGCGCCTGTGGCGCTATCTACGAAGGCGCCGTGGGTAACGGCACCTTCCGCTGGCCGAGCGTCGCCACCTACCTCTCCGGCTATGACTACACGCCACCGACGCACAACGGCATCGACATCGCTGGCGCGGAAGGCAACGCGGTGTATGCCACCGATGGTGGTGTAGTGGTGTATGCCGGTTGGTCAAACTATGGCTATGGCAACTTGGTAGTCATCGACCATGGCAGCGGCTGGCAGTCCGCTTATGCTCACTTGAACAGTTACGCGGTGGGTTGTGGCCAGAGTGTCTCGCAGGGCATGGTGATTGGTGGCGTGGGCAACACCGGCAATTCCAGCGGCGCGCACTTGCACTTTGAGTTGTATAGCTCGATCTATGGCAAGGTAAATCCCTGGGATTTCTTGTTCATTCCGTAAAACGGCACCTAGTTTCTTGCCTATGAATCGGCACAGTGCTATAATGCCGCTTCTTCGGGCGCGTAGCTCAGCTGGTTAGAGCGCACGGTTCACATCCGTGAGGTCGAGGGTTCGAGTCCCCCCGCGCCCACAAAAGTACAATCAACGGCCTCACGGATAAGTAATTCTTGCATCCGTGAGGCCGTTGATTAGAGAAAAGAAAATTCCCCCTGGTAACCACAGCCCTCACGGATAAATTTCCCTCCTAGCAGCGCAAGGAGAGAAAAGTGAAGCTTTCAAAGGCGTTGCAAGGCTTTGAGCTATATCTAAATGCACGAAGATATAGCGAAGCCACCCTGTCCGATTACAGAACTGCACTGAGAAAAGCCGTCGTCTTCCTCGATGACCCTGTGGTCGAGAAGGTGACGCGACATGACCTTGAGCGCTTCATGGCCTGGTTGGCCACAGAATATCAACCAGCCAAGCGCGCCGGCACCGACTGGCGCCTAAGCAACAAGACGCTCAAAAACCATTGGATTGCTATTCGTTCTTTTTATAACTGGGCTGAGCGAGATCTCAATATAGCCCGCCCTGATGAGAAGCTGGAGCCGCCGGAGGTTTCTTCGCCCGACATCCAGCCTTTCAATGAGGATGAGATCGTAGCGATTTTGCAGAACATCGATTTCAGCAAGCAGGCGGCAACCGCCGGCAGAGCAAGCTTCCGAATGGCGCTGCCTGACGCTGCGCGCAACCGAGCCATCGTACTGACGCTCCTGGACACCGGGATGCGCGTCAGTGAACTCACCCGCCTGAACATTGAAGATGTCGATCTCGAGCAGGGGCAGATCACGCTACACCCCCATCGCAGCGGCCGCAAGACGCGCGGCCGCACTGTGTTTATTGGTCGCAAGGCACGGATGGCAAATTGGAAACTGATCAGCGAAAGCGGGGCTGCTGTAGGCCCGCTGTTTGTCAATCGCAGCACCGGCGAGCGGCTCACGCGCTCCGGCATTCAGAGCTCGCTTGACCGCATCGAGGGAGCCTCGGGTGTGGCCAATATCTATCCGCATCGGTTTCGCCACACCTTCGCGATCCAGTACTTATGAAACGGCGGCGATCCCTTCACGCTCAAGCGCCTACTCGTCCACCAATCGCTGACCATGACGCAGCGCTACCTGGCGATTGCTGACATTGATGCGCAGCGTGTACACCGGCTGGCCTCTCCGGCTGATCGCCTGGACGTCACGCGAAATACAAAACGACCCCGCTAAGGGGTCGTTTTGTTTGCGAGCCAGGTTACTAAATTCTATCGACTATTTATTGGACGATCCAGTCAATTGAGCCGTTTTTCTATGGCACCTACTTCCGGCCTTGGGTACTGGGCGGAATGCGCGAAGAAGAGAAGATGCGCGAGATCGAGGCAGAGAATAAAGGTGCGGGCGGGTAACCTCCAGCCCGCCTGCACCTTTGATTAGGCGAGTAAAAGGCCGGCGGCGAGCAATATGCCGCAGATTATGAATGGTGCGGCCACCTTTTTTTGCTCCTCTTCTCGGACGAAGATTAGCAGCGCCGCGCAAAACAACAAGACGCAAATTCCGAGCGCATTCTCTATCGACATAGATTGTATTTTAGCACACGACGAGAACACTGAATGGCTAAGAAGCGATTGAACGATTACACAGAGGCTGGATACGAGCGCATGGGGCACGAGAGTGCCCTGGAGTTGTTTGATGCGTTGCGTAAGGATTTTGTGCGCCTGGATGCCAGCTCCCAGAACTCTCTGGCCACCTTTCTGCGCGATCAACTTGGTGAAGACACCATCGCCAATGTGCGCAACAACCCCATCCAGTTTCCCTCCACAGTAAACATCGGCCAGCACCCTACGCCGCAAACCTTTGGCGAAGCGCACCGCATGCTGATGAGCTCGCTCACTCCGTCGCTGATGCCGCACTGATACTCCGGAAGAGCTGCTGCCTAGCGCCCAGCCGCTTGAGCTGCCAGCAGTTGCCTATACACAGCCTGCACCGCGTCGGCGGTGCGGCTCCAGGCGTAGCGCTGCGCCTCACGGCGGGCCGCGGCGCCCATGCGCTCCAGGCGCGCCGGATCCCCCAGCAGGCGCAGAATGCGCCCGGCCAGTTGGGGTGCATCCCCCTCGCGCACATGGTAGCCGGTGAGCCCATCCTGCACCAGGTAACGCAGCCCGCCCACGCTCGAGGCGATCACCGGGCGGGCGCAGGCCATCGCTTCCAGTGCCACCATGCCAAAGGACTCCGAGTACGACGGCATTACCAGTGCATCGGCGGCGGCATAGTACAGCGGCAGCGTATCCTGGCTGCGGCTGCCCAGGAAATCCACCTGGTCTTGCAGGCCGAGGGCGCGCGTGACGGCGCGCAGGCGGGCCAGCTCGCTATCCAAGGCATGCTGACTGCCTTCCAGATCGCCGCCTACGATGTGCACGCGTAGCGGCCAGGCCGGCGCGGCCTCGCGCACGAAGTGCAGGCTGCGGATCAAAGTATCAATGCCCTTCAGCGCTTCGATACGGCCCACAAACAGCAAATGACGCTCGGCACAATCCCAGCCCAGCAGTTTGCAGGCCGCGGCCTTCTCCAGCGGCTTGAAGCGCTGCAGATCCACGCCGGGCGGGATGACGTGCACCTTGTCGCTATGCAACTCATACAACCATTGCAGCTCTGCCCGCTCGACGGGCGTAGCGGCAATGACGGCATCGGCAGCCTGCATCGCGCGCCGCTCGCCGCGAATGCGCGCCGCACTCTCCTGCACACCTAACGCAGCAATGCGATTCTTAACCAAGCCAAGCGTATGAAACATCAAGACCAGCGGCACGCCCCACTCCTGCTTGAGGTGCATACCGATCAAGCCGGAAAGCCAGTAATGGGCGTGCACCACGTCATAGGCCTGGCGGCCAGTGGTGGCAAGCTCGTCTGCAGCAAACCGGCGCACGCCCGCCAGGAACTCAGGGATGAAAGCGGCCAGATCTTGCACAGGCATCTCTTCGTCTGGCCCTGCCGGTAGCGAGATCACCCGCGCCCGCTCACCCAGGGGGCGCTCGGCGTGCGGCCCACGCGTGAACACATCCACCGTGTGGCCGCGGGCGGCCAACTGGCGGCTCAGCTCGCCCACGTAGACGTTCATGCCGCCGCTCTTGGCGCTGCCTAACGACGCCAGCGGGCTGGCATGGTACGAAAGCATGGCAATACGCAGGGGGTGTGTTGCGCGCAGAGTCATAGTTGCAAGAGTATTACGAACAGTTATAATCTGCCTTCGTTGGTTTTAGACCATCGTCATTTCGTATAGCGTTGCCTGATTTTGGCAACGCCAAACGCAACCGAAGGTTGCGTACGCCGACGCCGTTCGGCATTTCAAGCAGTGGCGAACCTTTGGTTCGCCCGCGCAAGCGAAGCTTGCCATGGCGTTGCCTGATTTTGGCAACGCCAAACGCAACCGAAGGTTGCGTACGCCGACGCCGTTCGGCATTTCAAGCAGTGGCAAACCTTTGGTTCGCCCGCGCAGCCGAAGGCTGCGCACGCCACCGTAGCTCAGTTGGCAGAGCAGTCGCTTCGTAAGCGACGGGTCGTGGGTTCGAGTCCCACCGGTGGCTCTTCTTATCTTCCCTCAGCATCCTCCAAACGTGCCTGCAAATGCTGGCGCACATCCATATACGCATCGGCCAGCTCCATCTTATGCTGGCTGAATAGCATTGCCAAGGCCAGCTTGTACTTGCGTTCCAACCAGTGCTGGGCCAGCACAGGATCGTGCTTGCCGTGCTGCATGGCACGCGCCAACAAGCGCGCAAACAACTGGCGATAGATCTCCTGATCGTAGGGTTTCATCTTTAGTGATTATCAACCCGTCAATCCAAAATCTCAAATCAGAAATCTACAATCACACAGCCTATCCTTTATAATCACGCCCATGCCCGTTCCCCTCGTCATCGGTGTGGCCGGCGGCTCCGGCTCCGGCAAAACCACGGTAGCCCAGGCCATCGTCCAGCGAGCCACCCCGGGCAGCGTCGCCTACATCCAGCACGACTCGTATTACAAAGATCTCAGCAAGCTGGAGCCGGCCCAGCGCAAAACCACCAACTTTGACCATCCCAATTCGCTGGAAAGCGAGTTGATGGTGGAGCACATCCGCCAGCTCAAAGACGGCAACAGCGTGCAGGTGCCCAGCTATGATTTCACTACACACACCCGCCGCGCCGAGAGCCAGACCGTAGAGCCGCGCCCGATCGTGCTGGTGGAGGGCATCTTGCTGTACGTCGAGCCGGAGCTGCGGGAAATATGCGACGTCAAGCTGTTCGTGGACACCGATGCTGACCTGCGTTTCATCCGCCGCCTGCAGCGTGACATCAACGAGCGCGGCCGCACCACCGAAAGCGTCATCCAGCAGTACTTTGCCACTGTGCGCCCGATGCACTTGGAATTTGTAGAGCCCTCCAAGCGCTATGCGGATCTGATCATCCCCTATGGCGGCTTCAACCAAGTGGCCTTGGAGTTTGTGCTGGCGCGTATCGAAGCGCGTTTGCGCGAATATAAAAAAGAAGTATCTCACTAGCCCGAAAGGAATTTCTGTACATGTCCAAGCAATGGAATCAAGCCCCGGCGATGGAAATTGACCCCGCCAAGAGCTACACCGCCACCATCACCACCGACAAGGGCGATATGGTCATCAAGCTGTTTGCCACCGAGGTGCCCAACACCGTCAACAACTTTGTATTCCTGGCGCGCCAGGGCTACTATGATGGCACCACCTTTCACCGCGTGATCGGCAACTTCATGGTGCAAGGCGGCGACCCGACCGGCAGCGGTATGGGCGGCCCCGGCTACAAATTCGCCGATGAGTTCCACCCCAGCCTGCGCCACAGCAAGCGCGGCATCCTCTCGATGGCTAATGCCGGGCCTAACACCAACGGTTCGCAGTTCTTCATCACGCACGGCCCCACCCCGCACCTGGACAATCGCCACGCGGTGTTCGGTGAGCTGATCGCGGGCGAGGATGTGCTCATGGCCATCCCGGAGCGTGACCCCAGCCGCGGCGGCCCGGCCGGCCAATTGATCTCCATCACGATCCAGGAGAGCTAGCGTATGGCAGCGCGCCCCGGCGCTTTGAAGCTGTGGCGCGCCTTGGCGCTGGTGGCGGTGGTGGGCATCAGCCTGGCCATCTTCTTCCTGCCACGTGAATACACGGACAAGTTACAGGCCCTGGGTTACCCGGGCCTGTTTCTCATTACGCTGATCTCGTATGCCACCGTGTTCCTGCCCGCCCCGGCCGCGCTGATTGTGTTCTCAATGGGCGCGCACCTGCCGCCGCTGGGCGTAGCCCTGGCGGCGGGCAGCGGCGCGGCCCTCGGCGAGCTGACTGGTTACCTGGCCGGCTTTAGCGGCCAGGCCGCCATCGAGAACACCGCCGCCTACCAGCGCATGGTAGGCTGGATGCAGCGCAACGGCCCGCTGACCGTGTTTACCCTGGCGGCGGTACCCAACCCGTTGGTCGACCTCAGCGGAATTGCCGCCGGTGCGCTACGCATGCCGCTGCCCAAGTTCCTATTGTTCTGCTGGCTTGGCCAGGTGCTCAAAATGCTTGCCTTCGCCGCCGCAGGCGCAGGGCTGTTTACGCTGCCATATTTTGCGGAGTAGAAGAATGCAACTTCATAACCACAAAGACACAAAGGACACAAAGAGAAACTTTTAAATTTTTATAACTTTGTGCTCTTTTCGTCTTTGTGGTGAGGTTAAAAAATAACTATCTGTGTGCATCTGTGTTCATCTGTGGATAAAAGAATTGGAGTAGCGATGGTTGATCATAAGCAAGCAGACCAATATATAGAATCCAACCTCGACGCCAGCCTGGCTGAACTCGCCACGCTGTGCGCCGTGCCCAGCGTGGCTGCCCAGGGCATCGGTATCGACGAAGCCGTTGAAGTCGTGCAGGCCATGCTGGCCAAGCGCGGCTTCAAGACAGAGGTGATGCAAACCGGCGGCGCGCCGGTGGTGTACGCCGAACGCAAGGGCCGCAACACCGCCAAGACGCTGCTCTTCTACAATCACTATGACGTGCAGCCCGCCGAGCCGCTGGAGCTGTGGCACACGCCCCCCTTCGAAGCCACCCGCAAGGACGGCAAGGTATATGCACGCGGCGTCAGCGACGATAAGGGCCACTTCGCCAGCCGCCTGTTTGCTCTCGACAGCCTGCTGGCACAAGACAGCGAGTTGCCCTGCAACATCAAGTTCGTCGTTGAGGGCGAGGAAGAGATCGGCAGCATCCACATGCCCGCCTTCGTAAAAAAGCACGCCGAGAAACTGGCCGCCGATGCCTGCATCTGGGAATTCGGCTCGGTGGATGTACACGACAAGCCGATCCAATACATGGGCATGCGCGGCATCTGCTATGTCGAAATGACCGTCGAGCTGCTCAAGAGCGATGTGCACTCCGGCCTGGGCGGCTCGATCTTCCCCAATGCCGCCTGGCGCCTGGTGTGGGCGCTCAACAGCCTGAAAGGGCCTGATGGCCGCATCCGCATCCCCGGCCACTACGACAAGGTGGTGCCGCCCAGCGAGCTGGACCGCCAGCTGGCCGCCGCCCTGCCCTACGAAGGCGATGACTACAAAGAGCGCTACGGGGTAAAAGAGTTTTTGCGCGGCACCGAGGGCAACCCGGAGCTGGCTTTGCAAGAGTTTCTGGAACCCACAATGACGATCAGCGGCCTGACGGCTGGCTACCAGGGTCCCGGCACCAAAACCGTGCTGCCCGCGAAAGCCAGCGCCAAGATCGATTTCCGCCTGGTGCCAAACCAAACCCCGGCTGATGTAATGCAGGGGCTACGCGCCTTCCTGGATGCCGAAGGTTTCAGCGATGTGCAAGTGAAGGAACTGGGCAGTGAGCCGCCCGGCCGCACCGATCCGAACGATCCGTTCCTCAACATGGTGGTGGAGAGCGCCGCCGAGGTGTACGGCGTGCCGATGACGCGTGTGCCGATGAGCGGCGGCTCTGGCCCCAACCACGCCTTCCTGCACTATCTGAAGCTGCCCGTGGCCACTGCAGGGCTGGGCTACCCGGGAGCGTTGGTGCACGCGCCCAACGAGAACATCCGCGAGGACCTCTACGTCAAGGCTACCCAGCACGTGGCGCGCATCGTCAGCAAGTTTGCGGCCGCATGAGCTGGCAAGAGACCGTTCGCAAGGAGTTGGCTGCGGCGGATGCCGCTCGCGCCCGCGGCAACGAGGGCATGGCACGTGTGTGTGCCCGCCGCGCCGCGGGCTGGGCGCTCAAGGCGCACCTGGGCGAGGCTGGCGTGGACCTGGACACCGATTCGGTCATCGAGCACTTTCGCCATGTGCTGGCGCAGGACGATACGCAGGCCGAGCAACGTTTGCTCATCGAGCACCTGCGCATGCCTAAGCTGCGCCCGAATTTGGAGGAAGACTCGTTCTTTCCCGAGGAAATCGACCTGATCGACGATGCGCGTGCGCTGATCGGCATGCTTTTTCCGGGCGAGAATTTTTCTTAGCCAAGGAGCTAGTATGCCTCGGGGCGGCCTATGCCTAGTACCGCCTTCCGTAGGGGCGGGTGCCCCGCCCCTACCAAACGCCTGACGTTCTGCTGATACTTATCATTCCGAGCGGCGCGGATCCTCGCCGCTCGTTGCCGTCATTGCGAGGAGTACTGGTGATTGCATGTAATGCAATCACCAGACGGACGAAGCAATCTGGTTTTTGTCCTTGGAACCAAAAACAGATTGCTTCGCTGCGCTCGCAATGACAAACAGGCAAAGCCCTCGTGCATCCCGAGTGCAACGACTGAGGAATCCTTTGGGGCATAGCAGACACCTCTTGCCCTAAGGATTTCTCGGCTTTCCAAAATTCAAAACAACCTTGAGCCATATGCTCGCCTCGGAATGACTGCTCACAGTGGCAAAGCGTGCCTCGCCGCCCGCTCTGTCATTGCGAGGAGTACTGGTGATTGCATGTAATGCAATCACCAGACGGACGAAGCAATCTGGTTTTGTCCTTGAAACCAAAAGCAGATTGCTTCGCTGCGCTCCAATGACAAATCTAAAAAAAGAGAGCTGCTTACGCAGCTCTCTTTTTTGTCTTCAGCTTGCCGGCTGGCTTGCCAGGCGGCACATCCGCACGCGCCCGCTTATTGCGCCGGCCGGTAAACAAGCCAGCGACGCTGCGCACCACCGTGAAGAAAAACACCAGCACGCCAGCGATCGCCCCGCCGATGAGTAAGATCAGCTCCAGCGTGGTCAGGCTGGCCTTGGCCAGCGGGCCACGCTTGCCCACCAGCTTCTTGCGCAGATCTGCGGTGAACGAGGGGCGCGCATCCACCGGCTTGAACATCGATTCGAGCATATCCTCGACTGAATCGAGCTCACGCTGCACTTTCTTGCGTTCCCACGGCCAAATGATCCCACTCATCCCTTACTCCTCATCGGGGAACTCGCCAAAATCCTCCAGCGAGAAATGCCCTGATGTATCCTTACGAATCTCTTCACGCAACGAGAGCAGCGTGCGGTGATACAGGCTCTTGATCGCCCCTTCGGTGCGGTCCATCACCTGCCCAATTTCCGCATTGGACATGTGCTGGGTAAATTTCAAGATCAGCAACTGCTGGCGCTCCTCGGGCAGATTGCGAATGAGCTTCATCAGCGCATTCTGCTCCTCGGTCTGCATCAGCACGCTTTCCGGGTACTCCTCGCTCTTGCTCGCCCGGTAGCCATCTTCCAGCTCCACTTCCTGGCGGCGGCTGCTGTCGCGGTGCCAGTTGGCCACCAGGTTGTGCGCAATGCGATACAGCCAGGCCGAGAACGGCACGCCGCGATCGGTATAGCTGGTAATGTGGCGCATCGCCCGGAAGAAGACCCGTGAAGTCAGGTCCTCGGCGTCTTGCGGGCTGCCGGTGCGATAGTAGATGTAGTTGTAGATACGCCCGGCATACTTATCGTAGAGCATGCCAAACGCCTCACTATCGCCCTGCGTGGCCTTGGCAAGGATTTTTTCGTCCGTCACGCCAGCCACACCCGCCGCACGCGCCGTCGCAGAGCAGCGTCAATTAAATTAACCCAGGTAGTCGCAGAAGGTTGCATGTTGGTCAAAGGGGGAAACGTGCTACAAAGAGAGTATAACATGCGCTGTCTGTGATCAAAAAAAGACCCGCGTACGCGGGTCTTTTTTGTTGGCTAACTACCTCAGCCTAGCTGCGCGCCCGCTTGGCGGGCGCTTTCTTGGCCACTGTGCGCTTACGCGGCGCCGGCAACGCTGGCGCTGGCGCTACTGGCGCCACACTCACGGTGGCATCCGGGTAGCTCTGCGAGCCGAAGCGGGTCAGGATCACCGCACCCAGGCCGGCCAGGCCGATCACCACGCCAAGGATCCAACCCAGGCATGGAACCCAGGCCACCACACCGCTGGCAAAGGTCAGCGCAAAGGTGCCCAGCGGCGCTTGTAGCGCCGGCGACCAATTCGCCTTGAAGGCCTCGCCCATGCGGCGGCCGACTTCCAACCCCATGCTGATCCACCCGAAGCCCCAGGCCACTACCAGTACAAACGGCAGCAACGCGGCGACCGGGATGAGGATAATGGTGAGGCCCAGCGCGATGGTGGCAAAACCAGTCACCACCACCCCCACCAAGCCGATACCACCAGACAGTGGCGCTTGCCCCAGCAGCGTGCTGGCTACACGCTCCATCGGTTTCTGCATGAACAAGATCAGCAACAGAGCGACCGTGGCCATCGCCACGGAGCGGAACAGCAGCCACACAAAGTCACCTACGATGCCGCGGGCGAATTGGCGTGCCACGCCGGGGCCGCGGGTGTACTCGTAATCATAGGCGTAGTCATTATTCAGTGCATTGTCACCCCAGGGGAACTGCACATCATCGATGATGCGGCCGCCAACCTGTGCGGCCGGGTCAACATCCACCGTGCCGGTGGGCACCACCAGATCGCCGTCTACAATGGCGGCGGGGCTCATCGTGATCTCGCCGCCCACCACCACCAAGTCACCCTGCACATGGCCGAGAATGGTAGCGCTACCGCCAATCACCACCGCCTGGCCGCTGACCACGCTGCCTTTTTCCATGGTCAGCGAGCCACCGATCACCACCAGATCGCCGTCGATCATGCGCCCGGCCTCCAGAGTGAAATCATGGCCAAAAACAACTTCATCGAGTGCCGGGGCAGCGGACCCGGCGGCATAGGCTGCCGTGGGCAACGCCACCAAAGCGCATACCGCTAACAGGGCGGCAAACATCCATTTTGAGAACTTCATTTGGTCTCCTTGAACACTTTTACTTTATCTACCGCCAGGGCCAGCAGCAGCAAGCCGGCCAACGCCGAAGTGCAGGCCATCAGCCATAGCGTGAGAGGGATTTCGCCGAGGAACTTGCTCAGCGTAGTAACGAGCACGCCCAGGGCAACCGCCAGCTCACTGAGAAAGAGCACCAGGTTAGCCAGCAGCGAGCCCACAGGCAATTGCGCCAATGGCAACCAGCCCGCCACCAGCACCGCCAGCAGCGCCAGACTCAGCGCGGCGCCACCAGCCAGCCCCAGCCAGGCCCATACGCCCGGCCGGTAGGCCGGCGGCATGGCCGCGGCGTGGGCCAGCCAGCGCCCGGCAAAACCGGGGCGCGGGCCTACCAGCTCCGCCGTGCGCAGGCGCTGTTCCAGCGCCGGCCAACTGGCGGGCAGAGCTTCACGTTCAAAGTGCGGCTTCTTCATGTGTCTTGCTCCTTGTTTCACCAGGTTGCTCCTGGCTGTGTTCCCAGGCTTGCGCCAGGCTGCGCCGGGCGCGGTGCAGCCGGCTCTTGAGGGCACTCTCCGAAAGAGAAAGCTGCGCAGCAATCTCTTCGTAGGAGAGCTCATTCCAGTAATACAGAATGATGGCGGCCCGGTCACGTGGGTCCAGGCGCGCCAGCAAGGCTTGTAGCTCATCTTGCGTTTCCCGCTGCACCAGCCGTGCAGCAGGGCCTGCAGCCTTATCGCCCAGGCTGGCCTCGGGCGAATCCTCAAGTGAGATCAGTTGGAGCCGCCGGCGCCGGTGCTGGTCGATACAGTAGTTGGCGGCGATGCTGAGCAGCCAACTGGCAAACTTGCGCTTAGGGTCATAGCGCCCGATGGCCCGGAAGGCGCGCAGAAACGCTTCCTGCGCGGCATCCTCCGCATCCTGGGTGTTGCCTAGCATGCGGTAGCACAAGTTGTGCACCGGCCGGGCATACAGCTCCACCAGTTGTGAAAAGGCCTGCGCGTCGCCCTGTTGGGCCAGGCGCAGCCAATCCTGCTCATTTGGCTGCAATGCGGCTCCTCACTCTCTCAGCATGCTATACGCACTTCGCCAGCTTCGGTTTCACGCCTGTATACTGCCATGCCCCAACGAATTGACAAGGTGCAATTTCCACCCTAAAATTGTGATGAAACGCACAATACCCCTTATCCTTCCCGAGGAGACTGTTCATGGCAAAGACCCTGGCAAAATCCGTGATTACCTGTGATATGGAAGGCCGCATCGAAACCTTTGGTGATGGCTCCGAAAAGATGTTTGGCTATTCGAAGGCGGAGATCGTCGGCAAGAAGCGCGTCTCGGCCTTCTCGCCCGGCCAAGTGGTGCTGGAGCATGTGCCCACCTGGCTGAGCACCGCCTCGAAAGAGGGGGAATATCGTGGCCGCACGGTGTTCGTGCGCAAGAACGGCGAGCTGTTCTCCGCCGATATTCGCATCACCCCCACCTTCAAAGATGGCGTACAAAATGGCTACTGCGGTGTAACGGAAGAGATCGATCTGCCGGTGCAGCAAGCGATGCCAAAGATCAGCTTGATGACCAAGATCTTCACCTGGCTGGTGATCACGCGTGCGCCCTTCCTTACCGCGGTGATCGTGCCGATCCTGATCGGCGCGGCCTGGGTGGCCGCCAACCATATCGTTACCCCCTTCCCCACGGCGAAATTCTTCCTGGCGCTGTTCGCTGGCATCTTCCTGCACATCTCCGCCAACACGTTCAACGATTACTTTGACTGGACCAGCGGCACGGACCCGGCCAATAACGACTACTTCCTGCCCTACTCCGGCGGCAGTCGCTCGATCGAGCTGGGCCTGGTGAATGAGAAGACGCTGCTCGTGGTCGGCTCACTGGCCTTGCTGGTCTCCGCGGCGCTCGGCCTGGTGCTCACGCTGCAGAGCGGCTTCGGCATCCTGGCCTTTGGCCTGGCCGGCGCGTTCTTCGCCTACTTTTATACCGCGCCGCCGCTGCGCCTGGCTGCCCGCAAGGGCCTGGGCGAGCTGGCCGTGGGCCTGAGCTTCGGCCCGCTGGCCGTAGCGGGCACGGTGTACGCCCTCACCGGCCGCGCAACCCTGGCCGACTACCTGGCCGGCGTGCCCATCGGTCTGCTGACCGTGGCGATCCTGTGGATCAACCAATTCCCTGACGAAGAAGCCGACAAAGCCACCGGTAAAGAGAACCTGGTGGTGGTGCTGGGCAAGGAGCGCGCCCGCTATGGCTACATCTTGCTGCTGGTGGCAGCCTTCGGCCTGGCGCTGTACTGGACCCTGGTGAGTGGCCTATTCCCCATCGGCGCGCTGCTGATCCTGCTGGCGGCCCCGCTAGCCATCCAAACCAGCCGCATCATCCTGCGTGAGTACCGCGAGCGCAGCCTGGCCCGCGCCAATGCCACTACCATCCAACTGCACGCCGTCGCCGGCCTGCTCATGGCGGCGGGCATCTTCTGGAGCGATGCGCTGGCTCGTTTGCTGGGCCTGTAAATCACATACTGCACTAAAACAAAAAAGCCGCCCAACTGGGCGGCTTTTTTGTTGCTCAGCAGATTCACCTGACAATTATTGAATACACATGTAATATATTTATTACATATCAAACGATCTGGAGACCCAATGAACGACAACCCGTACGTGTATCTGATGATCATCGCCGCCATCGCCTTCAGCCTGATGTTCCTGGCCAGCGTGGTGCGCAGCAAATCCAACGAGCTCTACAAAGAAGACTTTGCCAAGCTGCACAGCAGTATTGCGGAGCTCAGCGAAGGCATGCAGGAGCTGCGCACCAAGGTAGCTGCCATTGAGAAAATGCTGCGTGAGGTGGAGTAAACTGCCCCAGGAAGGAACCCCTGAATGAGCCCCCCTGCGCGCAGTGAGCACAGCCTGGTGAGCGTCTTGGCGGCGCTGGACAACCCGCACCGCCTGCGCATCATTGCCGCCCTGCGCGGCAAGACCAACTATGTAAGCCAGCTGGCGCGTGATCTGGAACTGAGCCGCCCGCTGCTGATCATGCACCTCAAGAAGCTGGAGGACGCTGGGTTGGTCTCCAGCGATCTGGAAGTATCTGCAGATGGGAAAGCGATGCGCTGTTACCAAATAGTGGAGTTTGACATCCGCCTGACCCCGGTAGAGATTGCCAAGGCCGCAGTCAAGCTGCTCTAAGGACTAGCCTCAGAAAAAGAGCACGGCGAACGCAGTGCTCTTTTTTTACCTCTTGACATTGACGTTACGTCATAGCTTATCCTTTCGGCCATGGACGCCAAGACGTACACCGTGAAGCAGCTGGCGGAACTCGCCGGAGTAACCCCGCGTACCTTGCGCCACTACGACCGCATAGGCCTGCTGAAACCGGCCAGCGTAGGCGACAACAGCTATCGCCACTACGACGAGCACAGCGTGCTGCGCCTGCAACAGATCCTGTTCTTCCGCGAACTGGGATTCGAACTGGACAAGGTCAAAGCCATTCTAGACCAGCACAATTTTGATCTGGTGAGCGCGTTACAGACCCATCGCTACCGGCTGCAAGCCAAGCAGTTGCATATGCAGCGCTTGGTCCGCACTGTGGATGCCACAATCATGCACTTGGTTGGAGAAGTAAATATGAGCGAAAAGAAAATGTTCGAAGGCTTTGATGCAGAGAAGCAGCAAGAATACGAAAAGCAGGCCATTGAGAACTGGGGGGATGGCGCCAAAGACAGTATCAAGCTGTGGAACAGTTACAGTACAGAACAGCAGGAGCGCATCCTGGCCGAGGGTGGCAATATCTACCAGACTATCGCTGACCAGATGAAGTTCGGCCCCCGCAGCCCGGAGATACAAGCCAGCCTCGCGCAATGGCACGAACACCTGCGTAACTTCTACGAACCAACTTTCGATATCCTGCGCGGCCTGGGTGACACATACAACGAGCATGCGGACTTCAAGGCCACCTTCATCGCCATCCATCCAGACCTGCCCACATTTCTCCAGCAAGCGATTAATCACTATGTGGACATACTGGAAACCGAGTGGCTAGAGCGCGAGTTAGAGATTCTCAAAGAATGAGCACCACCCAACCCCACAGCTCTCTCGCCGGCGCGGCGACGGACGCAGTCCACCGTCAAGCGCTGTTTGAAGTAGAGACTCCGCAGCGCAAGCTGGCCGATCTAGTCCTGGATGAGGATACCCTAGCGCATATCCGCGCCTTGCTCACCAAGATCCGCCACCACCGGCTGCTGTATGAAGAGTTCGGCCTACGTGATATCGACCCCTACGGTGGGCGCACCGCGATCAACTTCTACGGGCCGCCGGGCACGGGCAAGAGCATGGCAGCCGAATCAATTGCCGGTGAGCTCGGCATGGGCATCATCCGCGCCAACTATGCCGAGATCGAGTCGAAATTTGTAGGCGAGACGCCTAAGAACATCAAGGCTGCTTTTGCCAAAGCAGAAGACGCCAACGCGGTACTCTTCTTCGATGAGGCTGATTCCATTTTAGGCAAACGGCTAAGCAGCATTACTCAAAGCACAGACCATGCTGTCAATGTAAGCCGCTCCGTAATGCTGTTGGAGCTTGATAATTTCTCCGGCGTCGTCGTCTTCGCCACCAACCTGGTCTCCAACTATGATGCCGCCTTCACACGCCGCATCCTTGGCCATGTAGCCATGCCGCTGCCAGATGAGGCCGCGCGGCTGCGGCTTTGGCGGCGCCATATCCCCAACCGGCTGCCAGTGCAGTTTGCGGAAGGCGACTGGTCTCGGCTGGTAGCCGCAACCGAGGGTCTAGCGGGCGGCGACATCCTCAATGCCGTGCTGTACGCCGCCTCGCTGGCTGTGGAGCGACACGGTGCACTGGCAATCGTAAACTTGGATGACTTTTTGATGGCTGTGAGGGCAGGAAAACAAGCGAAGCGGGAAGTCGGAAAAGCAGGCTAACAAAAGAGCACGGCCTTCGCCGTACTCTTTTAGTTTATCTGCAGTTTGGCCTGCTCACTGATTACCGCTCACTGCTTACTTACCCAACTCCACATCCCCATAGGTCCAGAAGCGGTTGACGAAGAAGTTCCAGAACAGCACAATGCCAATGGCCCCGCCCAAGGCCAGGTTGTGCGAAACCGAGTACAGGCTGAGGCCGAAGGGCATCGGGCGGCCGGCCAGGGTGCGGTCAAACAGCGTTGCCAGGGCATTGAAGATGGGCGTGCGGATGAGCAAACCGATGACATTGACCAGGCCATATTGCGCCAATTGCGTGCCGACCGTCTTGGAGCGCGAATCAGGAAAGGTCCACTTGCGGTTGAGGACGAAGTTGCTGGTGACCGCCGCAAGGAAGGAGCCTGCCTGGCTGAGCAAAGGCACCAGCCCCAGCTTGAGCAGCAGATTGAAGACAACAAAATCCACCACGGCGCCGATGGCGCCCACGGTGGAAAAGCGCGCAAAGCGCTTAAGCTCGCGGCGTTTACTGCGGCGCATCACAGACCAAGCTGCTCACGGAAATACGGGATGGTTTTGCTCAGGCCCTCGCGCAGAGAGATGGTTGGGCCCCATTGCAGCCATTCGCGCGCCCGGGCAATATCCGGCTGGCGGCGCAGCGGGTCACCGGGCAGGAACTGCTTCTTTTGGTAGACCAGCCCAGCCTGTTTCCCCACCAGGGCATCGATCTCCTTGGCAAATTGCTCAATCGTGATCTCATCCGGATTGCCGATGTTCACCGGCTCATGAATCTGCGAGGTGAGCAAGCGATAGATGCCCTCGATGAGATCATCGACATAGCAGAAGCTACGCGTCTGCTGGCCATCACCGTAAATCGTCAAAGGCTCACCGCACAAGGCCTGTTGGATGAAATTGGCCACGGCGCGGCCATCATCCACATGCATACGCGGACCATAGGTATTGAAGATGCGCACGATGCAGGTATTGACCTTGTGGAAGCGGTGATACGCCATGGTGAGCGCTTCAGCAAAGCGCTTGGCCTCGTCATAGACGGAGCGCTCGCCAATCGGATCCACATGGCCCCAGTAGCTCTCCTTCTGGGGGTGCTCTAGCGGATCCCCGTAGATCTCGCTGGTCGAGGCGAGCATGAAGCGGGCGTTGTTGGCGAGGGCTACGCCCAAGCTGTTGTGCGTACCCAGGGCGCCAGCCTTCATGGTTTGGATGGGCAGATTGGGGTAGCCGATTGGGGAATTGGGATTGGGGCTGGCCGGCGAAGCAAAATGCATCACCGCATCCAGCTTACCGGGCACGGAAATGTAGTTGGATACATCATGGCGAATGAACAAAAAGCGCTCATTCGTGCTGAGATGAGCAAGATTCTCCGGCTTGCCGGTAACAAAATTGTCCATGCCCACGACTTCGTGCCCCTCAGCCAGCAGGCGGTCACACAAATGCGAGCCCAAAAAGCCCGCCGCACCCGTTACCAGTATCCGCATGTACGCTCTCTATCGTCTTGGAGTCTTGCTAATCAAGGAGTCATTTTAACACGCTGTGAAATCATCCATAGATAAACACAGCTGGACAAAGATAGATAAAAAAACGAACCACAAAGGCATAAAGAATACAAAGAAAAAATTCCTACGAACGTCCTTGCTTTGTGTTCTTTGTGTCTTTGTGGTTAGGCTTTTGGTTTCCATCAGCGTACATCTGCGGCAGCACTCTACTGCCAGTCCAGCGCGCTTACCTGGCCATCGCCGGTAAGCTGGCGCGTCTCGCCGCTGAGCACATTCGCCACCCACAGGTTGCCCTGGTAGACGAACGCCAGCATGGCGCCGCCCTCACTGCTGGGCGCCCAGGCCAGGCGCTGCGGCTGCAACCCCGCCGCGCCCTGTGGCGGAAACAACGCGAGGCTGGCGCCACTTTCCGGTGCCAACACCATCAACTCATAGCCGCTGATATCGCTCTGGGTGGGCGTGAACGCACGCAGGTACGCTACCTGGCCGCCGCCCGGCTCCGGCACAGGGTTGGCAAACATGCCCACATTGGCGGCCAATGGGCGCAGCTCGCCCTGCGGTGAGAAAGCCACCAGGTCAAACAGGGGTGAGCGGCCCTGCTGCTCCAGGCCGCTCTGCTCGGCGTGCACCACCGTGTAGAGCCAGCCATCCGCGCCCCAGGCCAGGCTGGGCATCCAGGCCCAATCGCTGCCGGATTGGTACGGGGTCTGCGCCAGCCAGCGCTGCAGCACGGCGCGGGTCACATCCACTGCACCGATCGCGTCCGGTTGGGCATAGGCCAGCACACCGCTGGCGCTCCAGGCGTAGGTTGAGCCCCACCAACTGTACAAGCTCTCGGTGCGGCGCGGCGGCAACAGCGCCTGCGGGGCGCTGACGCTCCCGTTGGCGCTAAAGCGCACGCGCTGCACATCATTATTGGCGGACCAGCCCGGCGGGTTGACGCTGGGCTCAACGCTGGAATAGGCAATCTCACCGGTGCTATCCGTCCAGCCTGCATAATGCACCACATTACTAACGCCCAGCTCGATCTGGCGCAGATCGTTCAGGCTCAGCACCCACAAACTATTGATCTCTTCTTCGGCGCTGCCACGCCGCGAGAACAAGAGCCACTCTCCATCTGGAGAAATATCAAATATGCGCCCATCCAGATCCCCACTGGTCACCAGGGCCTGGCGCGCCCCACTGTTGGTCTCCAGCAGCCAGGCGTTGCCGCCGGCCAGAAAGGCCAGCCGCCCAGGGATTGCCAGAGCGCTGAAGGGCGACTGGGCGCCGATCATCACGATCTCTTCCACCGGGGCCAGCAGCACCTGCGATCGCACCACGGTGCGCCCCACCAGCTCGCCATCCTCGTAGAGCAGGCGATAGGTCACCTCTTCGCTGCCGTTGGCGCCATTTTGGATCAAGCGTTGCTCGCCCACGGCCATGCCTTCGTTCTGCAGGGTACGCGAAACGAAGGGCAGCGGGCGCGTCTCCACCTCGTAGCCTTCGCTCACCCGCACCACCCGGATCTCGGCGCCGTCTTCCAGTGGCGCCAGGCTGGCAGGCTCACTACGATCCAGGGCACCCAAGCGCACCCCGGCAGCTTGCAACGCGGCGGCCACATCACTGCCGGCGGACAGGCTCAGCGTATGCTGCTCACCATCCGCCAGCACACGCACCTGCAAGGCTGGAGCGCCAGCCAGCGCGCTGCAGGCGGCCAGCAGCCAACTGCACAGGGCGAACAGGACGGCTTGGCGGGCAAAGCCTGGCTGGTATAATCCGCGCTCGTTCATAAAGGAATGCAGTGCGTAACTGCTGACAAACTATAGCATGGCCGCGAAAAAGAAGACTGAAACTGCAAGCGAAGAAACCCTGCCCCTCGAAGCGCGGATTGAAGCGCTCTTGTTCGTGGCTCCTGGCCTGGTGGCGGTGGGCCAACTGGCCGCTGCGCTGGAAGTGCCTGCCAAACAGGTGGAAGCCGCATTGGCCAGCATTGACGCGCGCCTGGCAGGCAGCGGCATCCGCCTGCAACGCTACCGCGGCGAGTTGCGCCTGGTGAGTGCGCCGGAAGCGGCCGCGTTGGTGGAGCGCTTCCTGCACCTCGAAGCCACCACGCGCCTGAGCGCTGCAGCCCTGGAGTGCCTGGCGATCGTGGCCTACCAGCAGCCGATCACCCGCCCGCAGATCGACAGTGTGCGCGGCGTGAACAGCGACAGTTCGTTGCGCTCGCTGCTAACGCACAGCCTGGTGGAAGAAGCCGGGCGCGCCGAAGGGCCAGGCCGGCCGATCCTTTACGCCACGACGCCGGAGTTCCTGCAGCATTTTGGATTGGGCAAAATTGAAGACCTGCCAGCGCTGAACCTGGAACAAGTGGCCGAGCAGACCGAATTGCCGCAATTGCCCGAGCTCAAATCTTAATATTTACGCCTACTGCGTCACCCTATTTCAATTTCGGGGTTGATTCAGCACTCATTTTCCCCTTATAATTTCATTCCTGTATCCTGCACAAGCGGGTGAGCACACCATTGCACGGTGCTGCCTGCCCCTCTGTGCGGCCGAATGGCCAGACGAAACCAACCAGAAGTGAAGGAGAGTAAGCGTATGACCAAGAAGCTGTACCCGATTATGGGATTGCTGCTGGCAACGGCGGTACTGCTCGCCGCCTGTGGCGGTGGCACTGCCCCCGCGGCGCCCAGCGATTCCTCCGCCGCGGCCACTGAGCCCCCGGCGGCTGCCCCCAGCGAGCCGGTAGTGGTGGCCCCCGCTGGTTATGGCGTCACCCTGGAAGCCGTGCGTGCACGCGGTTCCCTCATCTGTGGTGTGAACTCGCAGGTGCCTGGCTTCGGCTATGTGGATGCTGACGGCAACTTCTCGGGCATTGACGTGGACTACTGCCGTGCCCTGGCGGCCGCCGTTCTCGGCGATGCCACCGCGGTTGAGTTCCGCCCCGTCACCGCTGCCGAGCGCTTCACTGCGCTGCAGTCCGGCGAGATCGATGTGCTGAGCCGCAACACCACCTGGAGCACCCTGCGTGACACCGAACTGGGTGGCAACTTCACCCACACCACCTTCTACGACGGCCAAGGCCTGATGGTGCGCACGGACAGTGGCATCACCGACATTGCCGGCTTGGAAGGCGGCACGATCTGCGTGCAGACCGGCACCACCACGGAGCTCAACCTGGCCGACGTGTTTGCGGCCGAAGGCGTGAGCTACACCCCGGCGGTCTTCGAAGACGCGGATGGCACCTTTGCTGCGTATGCCGAGGGCCGCTGTGACGCCGTCACCACCGACAAATCCGGCTTGGTGTCGCGCCGCACGGTGCTGGCCGACCCCGAAGCGCATGTGATCCTGGATGTCACCATGTCCAAAGAGCCCCTGGGCCCGATGGTACGCCACGGTGACGACCAGTGGTTTGACATTGCGCAGTGGACCGTGTTTGCGATGATCTCTGGTGAAGAGTTCGGCATCACCTCTGCCAACGTCGACAACCAGAGCGGCTCCGCCAACCCCGAAGTCCTGCGCTTGCTGGGCATCGAGGGCGAGCTGGGCGCCGCCTTGGGCTTGGACGCCAACTGGGCGTACAACATCATCAAGCAAGTCGGCAACTACGAAGAGGTCTACAACCGCAGCTTGGGTCCGGACACCCCGACCTACATCCCGCGCGGCTTGAACAGCCTCTACACCGAGGGCGGCCTGCTTTACGCCCCGCCCTTCCGCTAACCCACGCGGCGTGTAACATTCGAATGCTACGGGGGCGGGCTCAGGCCCGCCCCCGTATTCGTAACTGGAGGTATGCACATGGCAAATACCCCCAACCCATCCGCCTCCCCGCCCTTCTGGCGTGATGAACGGGTTCTCAAGATCCTGGCGCAAATTGCCTTTGCCGTCGCGGTGCTGTTCTTTGGATCGCTGCTGCTGCAAAACATGGTGACGGGTTTGCGCCAGCAAGGCACCACGCTGGGCATTGGTTTTCTCAAGAACACGGCCGGTTTTGACCTGGCCGAAACGCTCAATCACTACACGCGTAGTTCAAGCTACTGGCAAGCCTTTCTGGCAGGCCTGTATAACACCCTGCTGGTATCGATTGTAGGGATCGTACTTTCAACCATTCTTGGCATTATTCTGGGCGTTGCACGTCTTTCGGGCAATGCGCTGGTGCGTGGCCTGGCCACCCTGTATTTAGAATTAATGCGCAACTTGTCGCTGCTGGTGTTCCTCATCTTCTGGTACCTGGGGGTGTTCCTAAAATTGCCCCTGGTGAAAGAAGCCATCATCTGGCCCGGCGACATCATCCTCACCAATCGCGGCATCGGCCTGCCCTGGGGCCTCCCTACGGATACCTGGCCGGCTTATAAGCTCTTCCTGATCGGCGGGCTGGTGCTGGCTCTCGGATTGACCTTGCTCTTCCGTTGGCAGGGGAAGCGCACTGGCAAATCGCCGCTGGCGATCGTGTGGGCGCCGCTGGCCTTCCTGCTGGTGGCCGGCGTGGGCTGGCTGGTGCTGCCCAGTGCCCCGCTCAGCCTCGACCTGCCGGCGGTGCAGGGCCTGAACCTCAAAGGTGGCCGCGTGTTCACGCCGGAGTTCATGGCGCTGGTATCCGGCCTCGTGCTGTACACCGCAGCGTTCATCGGCGAGGTGGTGCGGGCCGGCATCCAGGCCGTATCCAAGGGGCAGAGCGAGGCCGCCCGCGCGCTGGGCCTCTCCAGCTTTCAAGCTCTGCGCCTGGTGATCTTCCCGCAGGCTTTACAGGTCATCGTGCCCCCTCTCACCAGCCAATACCTCAACCTGGCCAAAAACTCCTCATTGGCCATCGCGGTTGGCTACCCTGACCTGTTTTACGTGTCCAACACGATCCTCAACCAGAGCGGACGTGCCGTAGAGATGATCGCCCTAGTAATGGGCACCTATCTACTGTTGAGCCTGGTGACTTCGATCTTTATGAACTGGTACAACGCACGTGTGCGGCTGGTGGAGCGTTAAATGAGCACCACAACGATGAAACCTCCACTGTCTGAAAGCCGCACGCCGCTGGGTTGGTTGCGCCGCAACCTGTTTAACTCCATCGGCAATACCTTGCTGACCCTGGCCGCTGCCTGGCTGAGCTATGTTCTACTGCGCGGCCTCTTGACCTGGATCTTTACTGAAGCCGATTGGGAAGTTATCCATACCAACCTGCGCCTGATCCTGTTGGGGCAATATCCCATTGCCCAGGTGTGGCGGGTCTGGATCTCGGTATTGCTGCTGGCCTTTCTGGGCGGCAATTCGCTCTCGATCTGGGGCAAAGGCAAAACCTCCACGCGCTTTACCTTCTTGCTGGTGGTATGTATCGCCGCCCTGGCGGCGGTGATCAGCGACCCCAATCGCCTCTGGCTGGTGGCCACAGCGGCCCTGCTCACCGCCGGCTGGTGGCTAGGCCGCGGGGCGGGCAAGGCGATGCGCAATGTGGTTGGCATCGGTTGGGTGGTGTGGCCGCCGATCTTCATCTTGCTGCTGCGCGGCCTCACCGGGGCCGAGGGCGCTCTGCCCCAGGTGGGCACCAACCTGTGGGGCGGCTTGATGCTGACCTTTATGCTCACAGTGGTGGGCATTGTGTTCTCGTTCCCTATTGGCGTTCTGCTAGCGCTGGGCCGCCAGTCAGAGCTGCCGATCGTACGCTGGTTTTGCGTAGGCTTCATCGAAATCGTGCGCGGTGTGCCGCTGATCACGATCTTGTTCATGGCGCAACTGATGCTGCCGCTGTTTTTGCCCAGCGGCGTAACCATCGACCGCGTGCTGCGGGCGATGGTGGGCATCACGCTGTTCAGCGCCGCCTACCTGGCCGAGAATGTGCGCGGTGGCTTGCAAGCCATCCCCAAGGGGCAGTATGAGGCCGCCTATGCGCTGGGGCTCAATAGCGCCCTCTCGATGGGGTTGATCATTCTGCCGCAGGCGCTGCGCCTGATCATCCCCATCCTGGTGGGCCAGTTCATTGCCCTGTTCAAAGATACGGCGCTGGTGGCGATCGTAGGCTTGTTTGACCTGGTGGGCATTGCCAAGACCGTGTTGGCGCAGCCGGCCTTCCTGGGTACGCATCGCGAAGTGTATGCCTTTATCTCGCTGCTGTACTGGGTATTTAGCTACGCTATGTCTTACGTCAGCATTCGTTTGGAAGAATCGCTGGGCGTAGGCAAACGATAAATTGCGAGGAGAGCTATGAGCGCAAACAAGACCCCTATCATCACCGCCAAAGATGTTAACAAGTGGTACGGTGATTTTCACGCGTTGCGTGATGTGAACATGGAAGTGAAGCAAGGCGAGGTGATCGTGATCTTTGGGCCTTCGGGCTCCGGCAAGAGCACTTTCATTCGCACGATCAATCGCCTGGAAGAGCACCAGAGCGGCGACATCATTGTGGATGGCATTGAGCTGAGCCACGATGTGCGCAACATTGAGAAGATCCGCGAGGAGACCGGCATGGTCTTCCAGCAGTTCAATCTTTTTCCGCATCTGACCGTGCTGCAAAACATTACCCTGGCGCCGATCTGGGTGCGCAAGTGGGACAAGGCGCGCGCCGAAGAAAAGGCGATGGAGCTGCTGACCCGCGTCGGCATCCCGGAGCAGGCCAACAAGTACCCCGGCCAGCTCTCCGGCGGGCAGCAGCAGCGCGTGGCGATTGCGCGTGCGTTGGCGATGGAGCCCAAGATCATGCTGTTCGATGAGCCTACCAGCGCGCTGGACCCCGAGATGATCAAGGAAGTGCTGGACGCGATGATCGAGCTGGCCAAGACGGGCATGACCATGCTGGTGGTGACGCATGAGATGGGCTTTGCGCGCGCCGTGGCCGACCGCATGTTTTTCTTTGACAAGGGCGAGATTGTGGAGAGCGGCACGCCGGAGCAGATCTTCAAGCAGCCCAAGGAAGACCGCACGAAGTTGTTTTTGTCGCAGATCTTACATCACTAAAAACAGCTGTTAGCTGTTAGCGATTAGCTGTCAGCTAAACCCAAGACAAAAGAAAGAGAGCGCACTTGGTGCGCTCTCTTTCTTTTGTACCGTGCGTTCCGAGTGCAGCGAAGCAAACCATCCCACCCTCACCCGTTGACTTGCGGACTAGTCTTGAACTCCACCAGCCCTCTCCAAGTGGAGAGGGCGCGAGCAGATGAGGGGAGTGCGAATTACACCAAGCCGTCATTCCGAGCGCAGCGAGGAATCTTTTAGGGCAAAACAAGCTCACTTTTATATGCCCTAAAGGATTCCTCCTCGCCGCTACGCGGCTCGTTCGGAATGACACACCTCCGCTCATTCCGAGCGCAGCACAGCGGGCAAACCCAAAAATGAGCCTGCCTTGACAAGGCTTGCCATAATAGAACGCATGTGCGTATACTTGCAACATGGAAACGCTGCAGAAACTACGCGTCGTCGGGCGCGATATGCACCTGGAGGCCGACAGCGAAAGTGACCAGGTTTGTGCTCCCGTGGTGGGCGGGCGCCAACTGCCGGTGATCCCGATCAGCGAGGTGGCGCTGCCGGGTGGCCGCAAGATGAAGGTGGTCAAGAGCATGCTCACCACCGCCTGCGAGCGCAACTGCAACTACTGCCCTTTCCGCGCCGGCCGCAGCAAAATGCAGCGCATCACCATCAAGCCGGATGAGATGGCCAAGGTCTCGTACCAAGCCTATCGCCAGCGCTTGGTCGAGGGCCTCTTCCTCAGCTCTGGCATCATCAAAGGCGGTGTCACCACGCAGGACAAGCTCATCGACACCGCTGAGATTCTGCGCAACAAGCTCGGCTTCCGCGGCTACCTGCACCTCAAGATCATGCCCGGCGCCGACCGTGACCAGGTGCGCCGTTCGATGCAACTGGCCGACCGCATCTCCGTCAACCTGGAGGGTGCTAACGCCCAGCACCTGGCCACCCTGGCGCCGATGAAGAAGTTTGCCGACGAACTGCTCGCCCCGCTCAAATGGGCCCAAGACATCCGCACCAATGAGGCGCCTGGCAGCACCTGGAACGGGCGCTGGGCCAGCACAGTGACCCAGTTTGTCGTCGGCGGTGCCGATGAGACAGACGTGGAACTGGTCTCGACCTCAGAGTACCTCTATCATGAGCTCAAGCTCAAGCGCACCTATTACTCAGCCTTCTCACCCATCATTGACACGCCTCTGGAGAACCACCGCCCCGAGAATCCGTGGCGCGAGCATCGCCTGTACCAAGCCTCGTTCCTGCTGCGCGATTACGGCTTCGCCATGGAAGAGCTGCCCTTCAACCAAAGCGGCAATCTGCCACTCAACAAAGACCCTAAAACCGCGTGGGCGGAGCAAACCTTGCTGCACAAGCCCATCGAGGTCAATACCGCCAGCCGTGAGCAGCTCTTGCTGGTACCCGGCATCGGCCCCAAAAGCGCCGATGCCATCCTGCGTGCTCGCCGCCTGCACGCCATCACCAGCCTGGACGACTTGAAGGCGCTGGGCATCGTGCCCAAGCGCAGCGCACCCTTCGTGCTGCTCAACGGGCACCAGCCCAGCTTCCAAATGCGCCTGCTCGACATGGCCGAACCGACCCCGCAATTGCGCCCGCGCTTCCCCGGTTAGAATGGCCGTATGGTGAGCACCCTGCGCGCAGCACCACACCAAGCTCAGCCAAAACCCTGTCATTGCGAGGGAGGGCCGCATGTCAATGCGGCCGACCGTGGCAATCTGGGGTTCGCTCTCTCAGATAAACACGCACCCCGTGCGTCCGGAGCGCAGCGAGGGAGCCTCGCTGGATCGATTTCAGTTGTGCGTAAGCTCTGGCGAGCTGCCCTACAAACTTGTCTAGTTCTAAGCAGCACAGCTGCGGAGGCGGCGTAAAATGCCAGGCAGATTTACGCTAACCGCCAGCCCCGACCGTATCCGGGACACCTTTCCCTGGCTGAGCGTGCCTGACCAGCTCACTCCGCGTTACAACATCGCCCCCACCCAACCGGTTGCCGTTGTGCTCAACGATGGCAGCCACACCGTGGATTTCGTGAATTGGGGCCTCGTGCCATCCTTCAGCAGCGGCGCCAAGATGACCTCGCTGCTCATCAACGCCCGCTCCGAGGGCATCACGCGCACGCCCGCCTTCCGCGGCCCATTCCGTTACCGCCGCTGTATCGTGCTGGCGGATGGCATCTTCGAATGGGTGAAATTTCCGCGCAAACGCGAGAAGGTGCCCTACTGGGTGCACATGAAATCGCGCCGCCCGTTTGCGCTGGCCGGCGTGTGGGATAGCTGGCTCTCGATGGATGGCTCTGAAATCAAGACCTGCGCCGCCATCACTTGCGAGCCGAATACGCTCGTAAAGCAGATTCACCACCGTATGGGCGTGATCCTGCCCGCCGAGCACATCGCCACTTGGTTGCAGCCCGGCGAAAGCGATGCCAAGGCGCTGCAGGCCTTGTTGCAGCCCTACCCAGCAGACGAGATGACCTATCACCAGGTTGCGCCCATCGTGAGCAGCGCCAATAACGATGTACCCGCCTGCATCGAAGCCCTGCCCTTCGACCCGCCAAGGGAGAAAATCCTGGAGCAGAATTTTGGAGAGAAGCGCGAACGTTGAAGCCTTTCGCTGCACAGCGTTACGACCCGAATGTACGAACAGGCCGGAGATTGCTTCGTCGGGCGCAGCTATGCTGCGCACTCCTCGCAAAGACGGATAGTGGTAAATTGCGAAGAATTCCCCACTCCCTTCTGTTATTGCGAGCGTAGCGAAGCAATCCCCAAGCCAATCGACTCAGTATAGAAGACCTGCCAATAAGGATCCTTCGCTGATGTTGGTTCGGCGGTCTGGTGCGCGTTTATCTACCCGCTCAGGATGACACGTGGGTGATTTAAGGGGCGCAGCTATGCTGCGCACTCCTCGCAAAGACGGATAGTGGTGAATTGCGAAGCATTCCCCTAGCCCATCTGTCATTGCGAGCGTAGCGAAGCAATTCTCAAGCCAATCGACTCAGCATAGAAGACCTGCCAATAAGGATCCTTCGCTGATGTTGGTTCGGCGGTCTGGTGCGCGTTTATCTACCCGTTCAGGATGACACATAGGTGCTGTAGGGGGCGCAGCATGCTGGCCGACACAAGCCCGTCATTGCGAGCGCAGCGAAGCAATCCCCAACTCAAGATAAAAAGGCGGCCTGTGCTATGCACAGGCCGCCTTTTGGACTCAGACTAGCCTAACGCCTTGAGCTGCTCTTCCAGCCGCTCAATTGCCTGCGCAAAACCTTCCAGCCGCGCCTTTTCTTTGTCCACCACAGGCGGCGGAGCCTTCTTGCCAAAATCACTAGCCAGCAGCGCTTCCACGCGGCCGTGTTGCTGGCGTGCCTCAGCCAGCTCTTTCTCCAAGCGGGCACGCTCGGCCACGGGGTCTACCGCATCCGCCAGCGAGAGGAAGATCTGCACCGGGCCGGCCACCAGCGCCACGGCATCCGCCGGGCGCTCAGCGTCCTTGGCCACCACCAGCGTCTGCGCGTCCAAGCCAGATAGGGCGGCCAAGGCATGTTGGGCGCCCTGGTCACCACTGAAGATCCCGTGATAGGGGCCAGCGTCAATGGCAGCGGTCAGCTTCTGGCCGGGTTTGACGCCCTTCTCGGCGCGCAGGTTGCGGATGCTACGCACCACATCCTGGAAGATGGCGAATTCAGCGAGGATGCCGGCTTCCCAGCCCGCATCCGCCAGCGGTTGCGGCCACTGCGCCACGATCAGTGCCTCCGGCCAGTCATGGCTGCCGAAGGCGGCGCTCTCGGGCACAATGCTGCCCTGCGCCAGGGCGGCAGAGCGCAGATGGCTCCACAGCTCCTCGGTCACGAAGGGCGTGAAAGGATGCAGCAGGCGCAAGCAGATATCGAGGATGCGCGTGAGCAGATCGGCGGTCTTGTAGGCGCGGTCGCCGCCCTGCTGCAGTTGCAGCTTGGCAATCTCGATGTACCAATCCGCAAATTCGCTCCAGAAGAATTCATACACCTGGCGGCCGGCTTCGCCGTATTGGTAGTTTTCAAACAAGCGCTCGCAAGTGGCAATCACTTGCTTCATGCGTGCCCACACCCAGCCATCGGCAAAGGTCCAGTCCAGCTCAGCTTCCTGCCTGGCGGGCGCATTCTCCAGCGCACCGATCACGAAGCGCGTGGCATTCCACAGCTTATTGGCAAAGTTGCGGTTGGCGCCCACCTTCTCCAAGCTCAGATTGATGTCCTGCCCGGGCGTGCTGCCCACCAGTAGCGTAAAGCGCAGCGCATCCGTGCCATATTCGTTCATCACTTCCAGCGGGTCAATCACATTGCCGAGCGTCTTGCTCATCTTGCGGCCGTGCTCATCGCGCACCAGGCCGTGCAGATATACCGTGTGGAAGGGCACTTCGCCGGTGAACTCCAGCCCCATCATGATCATGCGCGCCACCCAGAAGAAGATGATGTCGTAACCCGTTTCCAGCACGGCGGTGGGATAGAAATACTTCAAATTCGGCGTCTGTTCCGGCCAACCCAACGTCGAGAACGGCCACAAGCCGGACGAGAACCAGGTATCGAGCACGTCCTCGTCCTGGGTCAAGGTTACATCTGCGCCCAGCTTGGCGCGGGCAGCGGCGTAAGCGTCTTCTGCCGTGCGGGCGCAGAACATGCTGCCATCCGGTGCGTACCACACCGGAATGCGGTGCCCCCACCACAGTTGGCGGCTAATGCACCAATCCTGAATGTTCTCCATCCAGTTGCGATACACCTTGGTGAAGTGCTCGGGCACGATCTGGATGCGGCCGTCGTCTACCGCTTTGAGCGCTTCTTCGGCGAGTGGCTTGATCTTCACGAACCACTGGGTCGAGATCATCGGCTCGATGATCTCGCCGCCGCGCTGCGAGCGCGGCACGCGTTGCGTGCGCTTCTCTGTCTTAATGGTCAGGCCAGCGGCTTCCATATCCGCCCATAGCTGCTTGCGCGCCGCAAAGCGTTCCAGACCGGCGTATTTGCCGCCGGTGGCGTTGATATTGGCGGCCTCGTCAAGCACAGACAGCATGGGCAGGTTATGGCGCTGACCGATGGCATAGTCATTGGGGTCATGCCCCGGCGTGATCTTGAGTGCACCGGTGCCGAACTCGCGGTCCACGTAGTCATCGGCAATCACCGGGATCTCGCGATCCAGCATAGGCACCAGCGCCGTGGCGCCGATGAACTTCTGGTAGCGCTCATCGTCTGGATGCACCGCCACGGCGGTGTCCGCCAGGATCGTCTCCGGGCGCGTGGTGGCCACCGGAATGAACTCATCGCTGTCTTTGATGCGGTAGTTGAAGTAGTAGAGCGTACCTTCTTCTTCGCTGTACTCCACTTCCACGTCAGACACGGCAGTGCGCAGCCCGGGCGACCAGTTGATGAGGCGCTGGCCGCGGTAGATCAAGCCCTTATCGTAGAGGCGCACGAAGGCTTCGCGCACGGCGACCGAGAGGCCCTCGTCCAGCGTGAAGCGCTCGCGGTTCCAGTCGCACGAGGCGCCCAGGCGGCGAATCTGCTGGGTGATCTTGCTACCGTATTTTTCCTTCCACGCCCAGGTGCGCTTGAGGAACTCCTCGCGCCCCATCTCTTCGCGCGTCATTTCTTCAGTGCGCAGGATCGATTCTTCGACTTTGAGCTGCGTGGCGATGCCGGCGTGATCGGTACCCGGCACCCACAGCGCCGGCACGCCCTTCATACGCTGGTAGCGGATCATCAAATCTTCCATGGCCACAAACAGCGCGTGGCCCAGATGCAGCTCACCGGTTACGTTGGGCGGTGGGATGCTGATGACGAACGGCTTCTTGTCCGGATCAAACCCGGGCTTGTTGGGGTCATTGCTGGGCTGAAAATAGCCGCGCTCTTCCCACCACGCATAAATGCGCTCTTCGGTGGATTTGAAATCATAGGTCTTGGGTAGCGTGTTCTTTGCTTGCATAGGTCTCCGCATCTAGTGAGCAGTGATGAGTGATTAGTGATCAGGGATTAGGGTTTAGGATTGCAATGCAAAAATACATCGCTCACACATTAGTTTTCCTGATTACTGCCCACTCCTCACTGATTACCTGACTTAAAAACAAAACGCCCTCACAACTATGAGGACGGAAGGGCTCCGCGGTACCACCTCGGTTCTATGCTTGCCAACAAGCATAGCTCTCTGTTCGCGTTATCGGGCGATCCCGTGCTGGTCTAGTAAAGCCACCCGGCTCTTAGCCGAGCAACTCGTTCTTCAGCACCCTGTAGCTGGGCGACGTTCGGCAGTGTTTGCGGCAAAGGCTCTCAGCCTATCGCCTTTGTTTCTGTTCGCATCCATCTGCGTACTCTTCCCAACAGGGACTATTTACTAAGCAGCAATTATACCCAAGCGCCGCCTGAGATGCAAATCGCGCCGCAGCGCGCCGGCGTGCTCATAGATAGTGAAATTCATCACAGATTTGACTTTGCCCCTATGCCTGTGCTATCTTGCACCTTCGCCCGCTATTGGGTTGGAGGAATTTTTACGTGCAACACGAACGCATTGCAGAAAATGTCTACTTTTTTCAAAGTGAGCTCTACGCCCAGGTCACCGCGGGCGTGATCGCCGGGCCGGATATGGCCGTGCTGATCGATACCCTCGCCCTGCCCGAAGAAACCAAGCAGATCCGCCGCTTCATCGAGCGCGAGCTACGCGTGCCGGTGCGCTACATCATCAACACCCACTACCACGCCGATCACAGTTGGGGCAATTGTTTCTTCCCCGGCGCCAAGATCATCGCTCACAGTTTGTGCCACGAATACCTCGACACGCGTGGCCGTGCTGCATTGGATGCCGAACAAAAAGACAACGCCAGCCTGCGCGAAGTAGAGCTGGTCTTGCCCAACGTGACCTTTACCGAAGGCCAGCTTAATTTACAAGTCGGCAAGAAGAATTTGAGCATCTTCCCCTTCCCCGGACATAGTGCCGATTCGATCGCCGTGCTGGTGGAGGAGGACCGCATCCTCTTCTGCGGCGATACCTTTATGGCACTACCGATCCTGGCGGATGGTGACATCAACGACACCACCGCTTCGCTCAAGAAGCTGCCCAAGATGGGCCTGGAGAACCTGGTGCCCGGCCACGGCGAGATCGTGCTGCGTGGCGAGATCGACGCAGCGGTGCGCAACAACCTCGATTACCTGGCCAAGATCACCAAGGTGGTGCGTGGCGCGGCGCGCCGCCGTTACCCGCTGGATATTTTAGAAACCGTGCATGTGGAAGATTGCGGCAAGAGCCGCGTGCTGATCGCCGGGATGGCCGAAGAGTTGCACCAGCGCAATCTGGTGGCGCTGTATCGCCAGTTGTATGGCAAGCTGCCGGAAGGCTCGGAACTCGTCGCCGATTAAGCTAGTCTAGCCGTAAGCGGCAGTGGTGATGCAGTAGGCGTAGTACGCCAGGCCTGCCGCCACATGCGCCAGGTACACCCACAGCAGTGGCCGCGCGGGCTTGTGCGCCAAGCACAGCCGCAGCGAAGCTGCCAGCCACAAAAACAAGCCGATCTGCGCACCCCAGCGGAAGTTGCCGTGCAGTAAGCGCTCGCCGCCCTCGCCCAGCAAGTACATCTGCGCCGCCCCCACCAGAAAAGCCAGCCCTGCCAGCAGCCAGGCACCGTCCTGGCGGGTGGCGCGCGGCTGCACCAGCCACACCGCCAGCGGGAAGAGAATCGACAGCAGGAACTTAGCCAGCAAGTGATCCGAGAAGGCCGCCTCCACCGCCAGCGGGGCGAACACGATGCCGCCCTCCTCGGCGCCAGGCAGCAGATACGTCACCAGCCCCTGTACCGCCAGCACCAGCACACCGGGCACAAAGTAACCCCAGGCCAGCAAGCCAAGCTCCAGCGGCTGCTGCTTCCAAAGGCGGTATGCCGCCAGCAGCGCCAACGCAGGCAGCATGATGAAAATATAGCTGGGCTTGATCAGCGCCGAGAGCACCACCAGCACAGCGGCGCCCAGTTTGAGGCCCGCTGAGCTGGGGCCGGGCCGCCAGACGCGTTCCGCCAGGATAAAGCTGGCCAGCGCCAACGGGCGCAACAAGATCACGGTAGGGTTGTGATAACTGGCCAGGCCGATGTAGCCAAAATAGTATTGCCCATCGGCCAGCACCAGCAGCATGACTGGCGCAGCCAGCCCCAGCCCAAGCGCCAGGCCGGCCGCCAGCCACTGGCCGCGGCCGGGCGTTTTGGGCAGCCACACATACAGCAGCCCGGCGGTGAGCGCGTGGCTGGCCACTTGTGAGAGCACCATACCGTCCCACAGGCTGATCACCGAGCGGCTCAACCACACCAGGCCAGCTAGGCAGAGCTGTAACAGTGGATGAGCCAGAATGTGCGCCGGGATCGGGTCGCCAAGCAAAAGTTGCTGAGCAAACAGAATATGCGAGCCGTAATCATTATCCGTAGGCGTGAGGATGCGAACGCGATAGATCGGCAGGAAGATCAACGCACTCAGCGCCATTACCAGTAATGTGATCCACACATCACGGCGAGTCAGCGGGGGCCGTTGCGAATCAAGCAGTTGTTTCATCGTGTAGATCAATCTCCGTAGGCTGCCCACCATCCAACAAAAAGGCGCGGTAGGCCCAGCCCGCCACGCCTGGCGCCCAGATCAGATGCAGCGCGCCGGGGTATAGTGCCTCGGCCACATCGCGAGGCGATGGCGTGGCCGGGCCAGCGGGGTGCGAGTGAAAGATCGCCAGTAGCTCCCAGCCTTGGGCTTGCATCGCCGTGAGGGCGGCCACCTGCTCGGCGGGCGCCATGCGGTAACGCGTCGGGCTGGCGGCGGCATTGGTTACAGGGTAGACCTGCTGGCTCAGCCCGGCGGCACCGGCTACCAGCCCGCAGGCTTCCAGTGGGGCCAGCTGGGCCACGTGCACTTGCATGCTGTGCACATGCTCAGGCTGCAGGCGCCAGCGGCCCTGGCTCACACCAGCACCGCCAGCAGCAAAAACACACCTGCGGCGATCAGCGGCTCGCGGGCCGCCTCTTTGGCCGGCTGGCCCGTATTGAGGTTCGCCATATAGTTGTTGAGTGCGAACAAGGCGCCCAGCAGCACCAGGCCATAACCCAACGCAGAGACGGGCAGATAGTGCAACACCGCGGCCACCTGTACTACTAGAAAAGTCATCCCCACTAGTTGCAAGGAATGCCAGTTCTCGACGTTGCGTAATAAGTTCAGACGCGTGCCGGCCAAAAAAGCGCCCAGGCCTACCGCCGGCAAGGCCAGGAAGAGCCGCAAGCCTAAGCCGCGTACGCTGATCGCCAGGACCAGAAAGAGGATCAGTGCCAGGGTGCTGAGCGCAGTGCTCACTAGGGCATACAATTGGCCCTCCTCGGCAACGCTGTTGTACTCCGCCAGCAGGATCGCCAGCAGCAGCAGGGCGCACACCAGGAAGGCGATCCACCAACTGGCGCTGAAGGGCAAATTGCTCAGCACCAGCGCCAGCACCCAGGCGGTCATGGCAGGCAACAGCCAGTGACTATAGGTGCTGCGCTGCCCCAGGGCCGGATGATCGCGCAGCAGCCAATCGGCCCCGGCGGCGGTGAGCCCAGCCAGCAAGACGGCCAGCAAGGTGTTGATGCCGAGTTGCAGCGGCAAATGCACGCCGAGCAACTGCCAATCTAGCACCAGCGGCGGCACCTGCACAAAGCGCACGGCCACATAGGCCAGCAGGATCACGGCCATCACCGCGCTCAGCCGCTCTCGATCCGGGAGGAAACGCTCCAGACGCATGCTGGCGATTGTACTCTGCATAGCAGGTTATACTGCCCGCATGCGTTTTAACTTCGGCAAAAATTGGCAATCCTACGCCCGCACTGCACTCAACGCACAACAGATCGAAGCCGCCCGCACTGATTTTGTACGCTTGTTTGCCCAGGTGCCGCTGGCGGGCACGCAATTCCTCGATATTGGCTTTGGCCAGGGGCTTTCGATCTGCCTGGCCGCCGAAGCCGGGGCGCATTGCTGCGGCATAGACATTGACAGTGACAATTTGGAAGCGGCGCGGCTCACCCAAACGCACTTCACGCTGGCCCAACCGCCTGTGCTCAGCATCGGCTCGATCCTCGACCCCGGCTGCGTCGCGGAGCTGGGCCAAGGCGGCGGCTTTGATGTTGTGCACTCGTGGGGCGTGTTGCACCATACCGGTAATATGGCTTTGGCGCTGCAGCACGCCGCCCAGCTCACCAAGCCGCAGGGGCATCTGGTACTAGCCATTTACCGTTCGCACTGGAGCTCGCCTTTGTGGCACACCATCAAATGGCTGTACAACGTTTCGCCGGCCTTCTTGCGGCGCGGGCTGATCGCAATCAACTATTGGGTGATCTACGTGGCCAAGTGGTTAGTGACGCGCCAGGATCCGCGCAAGAAAGAACGCGGCATGGATTTTTATCACGACGTGGTGGACTGGGTGGGCGGTTACCCCTATGAGCATGCTAGCGAAGCAGGGCTCACCGAGCACATGGCAAGCCTGGGCTTTGAGCGCGTCGATTTCATCCCCGCCAAGGTGCCTACGGGCTGCCATCAGTTCGTCTTCCACAAGACCGGCAACGCCTAGCTCAGTTATACTCACCGCATGAACGGTGAGATGATTGCATACCCCTACAACGGGACTGACGTACCCGCCTATCTCAGCCTGCCCGCCAGCGGCCACGGCCCGGCGGTGATCGCCATTCAGGAATGGTGGGGCCTGGTGGGCCACATCAAAGACGTGGCAGACCGCTTGGCCGCTGAAGGCTTTGTAGCCCTGGCGCCGGATCTGTACCACGGCGAATCAGCCAGTGAGCCGAACGAAGCCAAGAAGCTCGCCATGGCGTTGGACCGTGCCCGTGCGATCAGCGAAATCGGCGCGGCGGCCAGCTACCTCAACGGGCTGGACGCAGTGCAGCCGAAAAAAATTGGCGCACTGGGCTGGTGCATGGGCGGCGCGCTAGCGCTCTCTTCGGCCGCCGCCGACAGCCAAGCGTTCGCTGCGGTGGTGTGCTTCTACGGCCGCCCGCTCGAGGCCGGTGATGTGGCCAAACTGAGCACGCCGACCCTGGGCATCTATGGGGAGCTGGACGGCGGCATCCCGCAGAGCCTGGTGCACGCTTTCGACAACGAGTTGGAAAAGAACAACACGCCGCATCACATCCACACCTATGCCGGTGCGGAACACGCCTTTTTTAACAATGACCGCCCCGAGGTCTACCATCCTGAAGCGGCGGCAGACGCCTGGCAGCGCACGCTGGCCTGGCTGCGCCAATACCTGGCCTGAGCATGAGCACGCCGCGCCAGCAGCTCGGCCGCTGGGGCGAGCAGGCGGCCGCCAGCTACCTGCAAGCCCGCGGCTACACGATAGAAGCGCAAAACCTGCGCTCCGAGCACGGCGAGATTGACCTGCTGGCCAGCAAAGATGGCCAGCTCATCTTCGTCGAAGTGAAAGCGCGGCGTAGCACACGTTTCGGCCACCCCGAAGAAGCCGTGACGGCCGCCAAACAAGCTCACCTGATCGCCGCCGCCCAAGCCTACATGCAAAGCCAGCCTGCCGAACGCGAATGGCGTATTGACGTCATCTCCGTGTTCCAGCCGGCGGCTGGCCCACCTGACATTGTGCACATTGAGAATGCAGTCCACGGATAACGCACAGACCAAGCTGCCCCTGGTGGCCGTGCTTGGCCCCACCGCCGTGGGCAAGACCGAGACGGCCATCGCCATCGCTGAGCGTTGGAACGGCGAGATCGTCTCGGCCGATTCGCGCTTGCTGTATCGCGGCATGGACATCGGCACCGCCAAACCCTCGGCTACCGAGTTGGCGCGGGTGCCGCATAATTTGATTGACATCGCCAACCCAGACGAGACGCTGAGTTTGGCCGTGTTCCAAGAGCAGGCCGCGGCAGCCATCGCCGATATTCACTCGCGTGGCAAACTGCCGCTGCTGGTCGGCGGCACCGGGCAATACATGCAAGCCATCGTGGATGGCTGGCTGCCGCCGGAACTGCCGCCCCAGCCTGCCCTGCGCACCGCGCTAGCAGGCTGGGCCGAACAAATCGGCGGCGATGCGCTGCATGCGCGCCTGGCTGTGCTCGACCCGGCCGCGGCGGCCAACATCGACGCGCGCAATGTGCGCCGCACCCTGCGTGCGCTGGAAGTGGCCTTGGCCACCGGCCGCCGCTTTAGCGAACAGCGCCGCCAAACACCCTCACCCTACCGCGTGCTGCGCCTGGGGCTCACCCGCCCGCGCGCCGAGCTGTATGCACGCATTGACGCGCGCATCGAAGCCATGCTGGCCGCCGGCTGGCTCGACGAAGTGCGCCGCCTACTGGCGGCAGGCTACGCGCCTTCGCTACCCAGCTTGAGCGCTATTGGCTATGCGCAGTTGGCGCAACATTTGGCGGGCGCGCTTACCCTCAACGAAGCTGTGACCGAGATCAAGCGCCTGACGCGCAGTTTTGTGCGCCGCCAGTACGCCTGGTTCAAACCCGCTGACCCTACCATTGAATGGGTAGACTTAAGTGACGCTGACGCGCAGACGCATATCGATGCGGCTGTGCGCAATTTTCTCAACCAAGCAAGTTTAGAATAGGCCACAATGCAACCATCGCCCTGGCACGCCCATTACGATCCTGCCGTCCCGCCCACGCTGGACTTTCCCTCCCTCACCGTGGTGGATGTGCTGCAGCGCGCCGTGCGCGAGGTTCCGCACAAGGCCTGCACCATCTTCCAGGGTGCTACCCTCTCCTACAAGGAGATAGACGAACTCAGTGATCGCATGGCGGCTGGCCTGGCTTCGCTGGGCGTGCGCAAGGGCCAGCGCGTCGGCCTGTTCATCCCCAACACGCCACAATTCGTCATCGCCTACTTCGCCATCCTCAAACTCGGCGCGGTCGTCGTTGCCACCGATCCGCTCTACACGCCGCGTGAGCTCGAATACCAGGTCAATGACGCTGGCGTGGAGTTGATGGTGGCGATGACCAACAACTATGCCAAGGTCAAGGAAGTCCAGCCGCGCACGCGCATTCGCCAGATCATCGCCACCAACATCAAGGAATATCTGCCACCGGTCAAGAAGCTGCTATTTGGCGCGCTCAAAGAGAAGAAAGCCGGCTTCCGCGTGGAGCTGCGCGACAACGATGTGTGGATGGGTGACCTGATCGCCGCGCATACCCCCGGCCAACGGCCGCAGGTAGCGGTGGAGCCAGACGATACCGCCCTGCTGCAATACAGCGGCGGCACCACCGGCCGCTCCAAGGGCGTGGTGGCGGTGCACCGCGGCCTGGTGGCCAACACCGCGCAAATTGACGCCTGGAACCACGAGGGCGAGCAAGGCAACGAGATGGTGCTGTTGGCGATCCCGATGTATCACGCCTACGGCATGGTGGTAGGCATGCTCTACGGCATGTGGAAGGGCGGCTCCCTTGTCATGATCCCTGACCCGCGCAACGTGGACGATGTGCTCGCCAACATTCAGAAATACAAAGCCACCACTTTCCCCGGCGTGCCAGCCATGTACAACGCCATTAACAATCACCCGGATGTAAAAGCCGGCAAGTACGACCTCAGCTCGATCCGCTTCTGCATCTCTGGCTCGGCGCCATTGCTGCGCGAGACCAAGGAGCGCTTCGAAGCGCTCACCGGCGGCCACCTGCTGGAAGGTTACGGGCTCTCAGAGACGCCGGTGGCCACGCACTGCAACCCGCTCACCGGGCTGAACAAGACTGGCTCGATCGGCATGCCGCTACCCGGCGTGGATTGCCGCATCGTCAGCCTGCAGGACGGCGTGACGGTGCTGAAACAAGGCGAGATCGGCGAGCTAGTGATCAAAGGGCCGCAGGTAATGCGCGGCTACCACAACCTGCCCACCGAAACGATGGATGTACTCAAAGAAGGCTGGCTGTATACCGGTGACATTGCGCGCATGGATGAAGACGGCTACTTCTACATCATTGACCGCAAGAAGGAGCTGGTGAAAGTGGGCGGCTACCAGGTGTGGCCGCGTGAAGTGGAAGAGGTACTGCAGCAGCACCCCGCCGTGCGCGAGGTGGGCGCGGCTGGCGTGCCGGATGGTGCCAGCGGCGAAGCTATGCACGCCTGGATCGTGCTGCATGACGGGCAAGCCACCACGCCCGGCGAGCTGCGCGCCTGGTGTAAACAGCACCTCGCACCCTACAAGGTTCCCAAGGGTTTTACTTTCACTGACAAGTTGCCGCGCACCACCGTGGGCAAGCTATTGCGCCGCGAGTTGGTGCGCAGGCATAGCCTGTCTGAGCACCAGGAGCAAGCATCATGAGCAAACGCATCGTCGCTTTCTTTGACGTAGACGGTACCCTGACCACCGAGCGCGTGTGGCGCGGCATCCTCGACTACTACAAGCTGCACAAGCTACGCCGCTGGACACAGCGCTGGTACTGGGTCTATCACTTGCCGCTGTGGTTTTTGCATAAGGCACGCCTGCTCTCGCAGAGCGCCTTCCGCACGCCCTGGGCCGCCAACCTAATGTGGTTCTTGCGTGGCGACACCCCAGAGAAGGCACAACCCGTGTGGGATTGGGTGACCACCGGATACATGCAGGGGTTGTGGCGCGTGCAGGGGCTGGATAAGATCCAGGAGCACAAGGCCAAGGGCCACCTGGTGGTGCTGGTTTCCGCTGGCCCCACCCCGCTGGTGATGCGTATCGCCCAGGAAGTGGGCGCCGACCTTGCCGTGGGTACCACGCCGGCCCAAGCCCGCGGGCGCTACACCGGCAAAGTGGACGGCCTGGTATGCATCGACGAGAACAAGGCGGCCAAGGCGCAGGCCACGCTGGCCGCGGAGAAGATCGCTGTGGACTTTGCTGCCAGCTGGGCGTACGCCGACGGCGCCACCGATGTTGGACTGCTGGAGATGGTGGGCCACCCGGTGGCCTTCTTCCCCGACGAGTATCTAAAGCCGATCGCGATTGAGCGCGGCTGGCAGCTGGTGGAGTGAGCCAAGCCGTCTTCCCCCTAGTACAACCTCACCCACGCAGTTCCGCTGCGTTCCCCTCTCCCTTGAAGGGAGAGGGGCGTTTAATCATCTTGGCACAAGGTCAACCGCTTGTTTGTCATTGCGAGGATCGCGCTGCGCAGCGGCGCTGACGAAGCAATCCCCAACGTGGTCTTGCATACCAGCTTGGGGGTTGCTTCGCTCATTTCACTCGCTCGCAATGACAGACACTTCCAGTCGGGGCAGAATGACAATACGCCTGCGTACTTGTCATTGCGAGGATCGCGCTGTGCAGCAGTGCGCCGCGCAGCGGCACTGACGAAGCAACCCCCAACATGGCTTTGCATCTGGCTTGGGGATTGCTTCGCTCGTTTCACTCGCTCGCAATGACGGGTTGCGTTTCATTCCAATGACAATACGCCTGTGTGCCTGTCATTGCGGGGATTCTGCTGCGCAGCAGTGCGCCGCGCAGCGGCGCTGACGAAGCAACCCCAACTTGGCTTTGCAATACTGGCTTGGGGATTGCTCCGCTCGTTTCACTCGCTCGCAATGACAGGTTGCTTGGCAGCTACTCTGCGGCACAAAACCATGCGGCCAATTGCTGATTGCCCGCATCGATTGCCGCATCTCCGCTGAGCGGCTTGGCCGAGAAGATCTCGCAAGCCTGCCAGGCATAGTACGGTGTAGTGCCAATACGCTCGGCCAACTCAGCCGCCTGGGCCAGCTCACCTTGATAGGCGTAGGCTTGCACGAAGGGCATCCACTCGATGGCATCGGCTGGAGCCAGCTCGGCGGCGGCAGCTTGCTGGCCGTAGGCGGCCACCGCTGCCCAGTCGCCCTGCTGGCGCGCCAGATCGGCTTTTTGGTAAACGTAGCACCAATCTTGCGTCGCCTGCGCAGGGCCAAACAAGCGCGCGAACATACGCTCATCTGCCGCGCCCTCGGCCTGTACCTGGCCGATCATAGAATACGGCGCGGCCAACGCAACCAGCGGGTCATCCTGCGTCGAGAGTTCGATCTGGTCGGCATTGAGCACCCGCAAACAAGCTTGGCGCGTGGGCTGGCTAAAAACCAGGGTCTTGGAAAAATCATACACAAGATACAGAGAGCGCCGATTTTTCTCGAAGGGTACTCCAGCGCTGATGTTCTGCACCGTTTCGCTGTTCAACACCTCGGTGCTGAGCACGATCTGCCCCTGAAAGGGGCGGTAAAGCAAATTCAGTGGCGACCAGAGATAGTAGTCTTCATAGATCGGAGCCACGCGCCGCCCGGTGAGCATGGTGCCATCCTCCAGGTTGGGGATACGCCAGGTGAGCTGCTGCCAAAAGCGTTGCGTATCCTCCCACTCCTGTGCAAAGCGCACGCCATTGGCGTAATGTGTAGCCACCGAGATGAACAGCAGCAGCGCAAAGAAGGCCATCTGCACATAACGGCTGCGAAAGCTCAAGCCGATAAAAGCGAGCACGATCGCCACGGCCATCGCCGAGGGGAACGAAAAGCGATTGTAAAACAGGAAGCTCAGATCGCGGCCAGAGACGGCGATCAATGCCAAGCAAAATACACCGGCCAGGAAGGCCAGCGCCAGGAACAGCGCCCCTTGCTTACTGGCGGTCAGCTCCGCTTTGTGGGCCGCCAACGCAGGCCGCATCACCAGCACCGTGGCCCCAGCCGCCAGCGCGCCGAGCAGCAAACCCGTAGCGATCTCCAGCTCGCCCAGCCGCCCAAACAGCAGCGAAAAGGGCAGCACAAAGGCCCCCAGAAAGGTTTCGCTCACATCCACCACAAATTGCCCCGCCAACTGCGCCAACTCGAGCCATAGCCCGCTGCCCAAATGGGATTGCACAAATGCCAGGTTGGTATTAGCCCGCGCCCCCTGAAAAATGAACAAGCGCCAAATAGTGAACGCCGCCGGTGCCACCAGCAAGGGCGCCAGCAGGCCGATACTGCGCTTGCTCAGCAGGCGGCCGCGTTTGCGCATTAGATACAGCAAGAACAGGAAGCGGTAGGCTTCCATGCCGATGTAATACTCCATCAGCATATAGCCTACTAAAGCCAGGCCCACTGAAAGCAGCAGATACCCCGCACGCACGAGCCAACGCGGCGCCAATACAAAGCGAATGCTGAAGCAGATTGAGAAAATGATGGCGGTCATGGCCACTTGCTGGGCCATGAAGTCCATAGCGTTGGGTTGCTCCAGGAAGCCGGGGTAAACCAGGAACAGCGCGGCAGCCAGCACAGTGAACAAGCGTTGCTCGCGCAGTAGCAGGCGCAGCATCCAATAAAAGCCCAGCGCCCCAGCAATGCGCATGATCAATGCGGCCAAATAGTAGAGCCACACCGTGCTGCCGAACAGGCTGAACAGCACGTATTGCAGTACCCCACGCAAAGGCCGGTCAATGATGTATACATCCCAAAATTTGGCCGGGCCATAGGTGATGCCCGAAAACAACAGATACCAATCGTCAGAAAAATAGCCCATGCGCCAGGCATTGCCCAGATAGGCCAATGCCGCCAGCACAAGCAAGAATATCCACGGTCGAAAAACCTTGTTATCTTTCAAAGTAATCCTCCCTGCTTATAACGTTGAAGTGTGCATTATAAACACGCACAAAAAAGCACCAGCTTGCCTGGTGCTTTTTTAGAACAGCTAAGCGGGCTGTCTACAGCGGCAGCCCCACTTCCACCATGCCTTCACTGACCCGCGTGGGGTACGCGGGGATGTCGAGCACGGCCGGCAGGCTGAGCACGCGGCCATTGCGCACGTCGAAGCGCGCCCCGTGGCGCGGGCAAATGATCTCGTGGCCTTCCAGCTCGCCCTCGCCCAATGGCCCATTGTCATGCGAGCACAGATCGGCGATGGCAAAGTATTCGCCGGCGATGTTGAACACCACCAGGTTGTATTCGTCCACACTGACGAAGAGGCGCTTGCCGTTGGGCAACTCCGCTTCGCTAGCCACGGCCACAAAATCCACTTCCTTGGGACCGAGGGAGGTAAAAGTAAAGGTTCCGAGTTCAGGCATAGCGTCTGGCTAGGACTCCGCCAGCTCGTCGAGTGAGATCACTTCGTCGAGGCCGTACACGCCGCCCTTGAGCACCTTGAGCGAGAGCAGCGCGCACTTCAGGCGCACCGGGCCGAGCTCGATGCCGAGCAGGTCAAGAATATCCTGCTTGCCAAGCTGGCGCACTTCGGCCACCGGCATGCCAGTGATCTTTTCCATCAGCAAATCGGCCGAAGCCTGCGAGATCGAGCAGCCTTCGCCGGTGAACTTGGCTTCGGAAACGACATCGTTGGCATCCACGCGCAGGTCAATACGAATGTGGTCGCCGCACACCGGGTTGTCATCCTCATAGGAATGGGTATGCGGGTCCAGCGTGCCACTGAAGCGCGGGTTTTGGTAGCGATCGATGATTACTTCACGGTAGAGATCGTCCATGATTAACCGAAGATCTCCTTTACAGAGTAGAGGGCTTCCACCAGTTTATCAATTTCGGCGGTGGTGTTGTAGAGGTAAAAGCTGGCCCGCGTGGTGGCCGGCACGCCAAACTTCTCGTGCACCGGCATGGCGCAGTGGTGCCCGGCGCGCGTGGCCACGCCGTGGCGATTGAGGATCTCAGCCACGTCGTGCGGGTGGGCGCCCTGCAGCGTGAACGAGGCGTTCGAGCTCTTGTGCTCGATGCCCGGGCCAAAGATCCAGATGCCCGGCACCTCTTCCAAACGTTCCAGCGCATAGGCGGTCAGCTCGCGGTCATGGGCGGCGATGGCCTCCATGCCGATGGCGTTCAAATAGTCCACCGCCGCACCCAGGCCGATCACTTCGGCAATCGCCGGAGTGCCGGCTTCGAACTTGTGCGGCACGCCGGCGGTGGTGAACTCGCGCAGCTTGACGCGCTTGATCATGTCGCCGCCGCCCATGAAGGGCGGCATGCCTTCGAGGATGGCTTCTTTGCCATACAGTACGCCAATGCCGGTCGGCCCGAGCATCTTGTGGCTGGAGAAGACCAGGAAGTCAATATCCAGCGCCTGCACATCGGTGGGTAGGTGCGGCACCGATTGGGCGCCGTCTACCATCGCCAGTGCACCCGCCGCATGGGCGGCCTGCACGATCTCGGCGATCGGCGTGATCGTGCCGAGCACATTGCTCATGGCGGTGAAGCTCACCAGTTTCGGCTTGAGCTCCATCAGGCCGGGCAATGCGCTCATGTCCAGCACGCCAGCTTCGGTAACGGGGATGAATTCGAGGCGGATGCCGCGCTCAGCGGCCAGCATCTGCCAGGGCACCAGGTTGGCGTGGTGCTCCATCTCGGTGAGCACAACCACATCGCCCGCCTGCAAATTGGCGCGGCCCCAGGTTTGCGCCACCAGGTTCACCGACTCGGTCGCATTACGGGTGAAGACGATTTCTTTGCTCTTGGCGGCATTGATGAACTTGGCCACCTTGGCGCGGGCGCCTTCGTAATCCTCGGTGGCCTGCTCGGCCAGCTTGTGCACGCCGCGGTGAATGTTGGCGTTCTCGGCACGGTAGTACTGGTTCATGCGCTCGATGACTTGCACGGGCTTCTGGCTGGTGGCGCCTGAATCGAGGTAAACCAAGGGTACGCCGGGCTTGATTTCAACATCCAAAACCGGGAAATCGGCGCGGATGCGAGCGACATCAATGGTGTGATTGGCTTCGGCCATCATCCCCTACTTGTTGCTGCGCGTGGTGCGCGTGGCACGCGGTTTGCGCGTGCGCTTGCGCGCCATGCGGATCTGCTGCGAATTGGGCGGACACCACAACACGTGGTCGGGCACCATCCAGCCGTCGGTCAAGTACACCGGCTCGGCGAACTGCACCGCCACGATCTTGGGGTCTACCTGCACCACCACACCCTCCAGCCAGCCGCGTACGCGGTTGCCTTTGGGGTCTTCGTGGTCACAATAGACCTCTACGCGGTCGCCTACCTTGTACATGTCGTCGCGGTCAGGGGCGCTTGTAAAGCGAAGTTCTGCCATTCAACCTCCGAAAGCAAGTGAGCGGTGAACAGTGAGCAGTAATCAGGAAACCGAGGGACTGATCACCTACTTTCCAGTCTCAATGCTCCTGTTCACTCCTCACTGCTCACCATTCACTCTATTGATCTAATCTCTTATCTTACGCCTATTTCATCTTCTGAACAATGGCTTGTTGGAAGCGCTGGCGCACGCCCTCGAAAGGAATGCGCTCCATGATCGGGTCAAAGAAGCCCTTCACGATCAAGCGGCGCGCTTCCACCGGGGGGATGCCACGGCTGAGCAGATAGAAGTACTCATCCGGGTCAATCTTGCCTACGGTGGCGCCGTGGGTGCAGCGCACATCGTCGGCCAGGATCTCCAGGCCAGGGATGCTGTCGGCGCGGGCTTCCTTGCTCAGCACCAGGTTTCGGTTGGCTTGGTAGCCATCCGTGCGCTGGGCACCGGGGGCTACGTAAATCATGCCCTGCCATACCGAGCGGCTCTTTTCTTCCAGCGCGCCCTTGAAGAGCAGATCGCTGGTAGTGTGCGCCGCCATGTGGTTCTGCTGGGTGTCATGGTCCAGATGCTGATCGCCATCGGTGAAGTAGAAGCCAGACATGCGGCCCAGGCTGCCCTCTCCCTCGAGGTTAATCTCGGAGAAATTCTTGGTGAGGTGGCTGCCCAGGGCGCCAAAAATCCAGTCCAGGTTGCCATCTTTTTCCACTCGGGCACGCTCATGCGTAAAGTTCCACATGTGCTCGCCCCACGATTGCAGCTCGACGAAGCGCAGGTTGGCACCAGAGCCCACGTGCAGCTCCACGATGCCAGCGTGCATGCTCTGCTCGCTGATGGTGGGCGAAGCCGACTCGTGCACATAGGTGACCGAAGCGCCATCTTCCACCCACACCAGGATGTGAGAGAAGTAAGCCATGCCCGCACCCGGCCCCCACAGCAGGGAGTGCAGCGGCTCTTCCACCTGCACGCCGCGCGGCACATACAGCAGCGCACCGCGGCCGGCCAAAGCACCTGCCATAGCGGCGAACTTGCCCTCTTCTGGCTTGACCACATTGCCGAGCACCTTCTTGAGTAACTCTGGGTGCTTGGCGGCCGCCGTGGCAAAGTCGGTGAACACTACGCCTTGGTTAGCTATTTCCTGGCTCAGCATCACCGTGGTCTCGCCGGGGCCAAAGACGATCTGGCCGCCGTGGCCCTCGCCCACCAGCGGCTTGAGCAGCTGGGTAGGCGTGCTGGGCAGCGCGGCACGCTCGGCGGCCGGCAGGCTGTCTACGATTTTCATGGAGCCGCGTTTGAGCTGGCGGATGTCCGTGCGGCGCCAAGCCTCATCGTTGGTGCTGGGCAGCGGCAGGTTCTCAAAATGGCTCCACGCGCTCGCGCGGTAGCTGTGCAGGAAGGCAGCCTCTTTCACGCCGTTGGGGATCTGCTCGGCGGTGAAGGGGAAGCCGCTCTTGGTCTGCACGGCAGCCGCGCCGCCGCGGGTGATCACGCGCGGCGTCTTGCCGGCGCCGATCACTTCGGGCGCAACCGGCGCAGCGGCCACAGGCTGCGAAGCAGCCGGCTTAGCCTGCTTAGGGGCAGTTGCCTTAGGCGCCGCTTTCTTGACGGCGGCTTTGGGCTTGACCTTGGCTACGGTTTTCTTGGCAGCCACTTTAGCCGCTGTCTTCTTGACAGCAACCGTCTTTTTGGCAACCGTTTTCTTGGCAGCGGTCTTCTTAACCGCAGTCTTCTTAGTTACTTTGCTAGCCGCCTTCTTCTTCACAACAGCTTTAGGCTTGGCCTTGGGCGCAGCCTTCTTCTTGGCAACCGGCTTGGTGGCTTTTGTAGCCAGCTTCTTCTTGGCTACCGGTTTAGTAGCCTTGGCGGCCACTTTGGTCTTTTTCTTTACCGCCGCCTTCTTGGGGCGCGGGCTGGTTTTCTTTTTATCTGCCATAGCTTGCGTTTCTCATTCCATCGAGAGGTTTTTAGCCTAAGGCGCTAGCCCAGGCATTAGCCTATCGAGCCTTCCATTTGCAGCTGAATCAGGCGATTCATTTCAATCGCATATTCCATGGGCAACTCTTTGACCAACGGCTCAATGAAGCCAGACACCACCATCGTGGCGGCTTCTTCTTCCGTCATGCCGCGGCTCATCAGATAAAAGAGCTGCTCCTCGCCCACCTTGGAGACCGAGGCCTCGTGCCCGATGGTGACATCCTCAGCGTCGATCTCGATATACGGATAGGTGTCCGAGCGCGACTGGTCATCCAGTAGCAACGCATCACACACGACGTTGCTCTTGGAGCCTTCTGCGCCCGGGTGCACCTTCAGCAAGCCGCGGTACGAGGCACGCCCGCCGCTCTTACTGATCGATTTAGACGTGATCTTGCTGGTGGTGTTGGGCACAAAGTGGATCACCTTGCCGCCGGTATCCTGGTGCTGGTGGCCGCTGGCAAATGCCATCGAGAGGATCTCGCCGTGTGCACCTTCCCCCAGCAAGTAGCACGAGGGATACTTCATGGTGAGCTTGCTGCCCAGGTTGGCATCCACCCACTCCATCGTGCCGTTCTCATACACATAGGCACGCTGGGTCACCAGGTTGTACATGTTGTTCGACCAGTTCTGGATGGTGGTGTAGCGGAAGCGCGCATTCTTCTTGACGATGATCTCGATCACACCACTATGGAAAGAGTCGGTGGTGTACACGGGAGCGGTGCAACCTTCCACATAGTGCGCCTCAGCGCCTTCATCCACGATGATCAGCGTGCGCTCAAACTGGCCCTGATCGGCCTGGTTGACGCGGAAGTAGGCCTGCAACGGCATCTCGATCTTGACGCCCTTGGGCACATACACAAACGAGCCGCCCGACCATACCGCGGAGTTGAGCGCCGAGAACTTGTTGTCCTCGATGGGGATGATCGTGCCGAAATACTCGCGGAACAACTCCGGGTGGTCTTTCAGGCCCTGCTCAATGCTCTTGAACAGCACCCCCTGCTCCGCCAGGTGCTGCTGGATGTTGTGATAGACCATCTCCGATTCGTACTGGGCGCCTACGCCGGCCAGGAACTTCTGCTCGGCTTCGGGGATGCCCAACCGCTGGAAAGTCTTCTTGATATTCTCGGGCACATCGTCCCAGTTTTTGCCTTCGGCTTCCGCGGGCTTGCTGTAGAAATAGATCTCGTCGAGATTGAGCTTGTCGAGATCACCGCCCCAGGTGGGCATCGGGCGCTGGGTGAAATGCTTGTACGCCTTCAGGCGAAAATCGAGCATCCACTCCGGCTCTTCCTTCTTGGCGCTGATCTGGCGCACGATCTCTTCGTCCAGCCCTTTGCGCGTGCGAAAGACCGGCTTGACTTCATCTACAAAGTTCCAGCGGTATTCATCAATGCCAGCCAACAGCTCGGCATCATCTTTGGGTTTCTCAATTGGTTTTTCGAGTGTCATGTTTACCTCGTTTGGAGTGAATAGTGATCTGTGAGTAGTGAACCGGCGAAAAGCAAAAAATCTAAACTACTCAGCTGACCTGCTCACTGTTTACTATTCACTGATTACTGATTCACCATGCTTCTCGCGCACCCAGTCGTAGCCCTGCGCTTCCAGCTTGAGCGCCAGGTCGGGGCCACCGGTTTCCACAATGCGGCCGTTGAACATCACGTGCACCACATCCGGGTTGATGTAGTTGAGCAAGCGCTGGTAGTGCGTGATCACCAGCGCGCCGAAGTTCGGCCCGCGCAGCGCCTGCACGCCCTCGGCCACATTGCGCAACGCGTCAATATCCAGGCCTGAGTCGGTTTCGTCGAGCACAGCAAACTCCGGGTTGAGCGCGGCCATCTGCAGGATCTCGGCGCGCTTCTTCTCACCGCCGGAGAAGCCGTCGTTGAGGTAGCGGCCAGCAAAGCTGTGATCCATCTTCAGCAGGTCCATCTTCTCTTTCATCAGCGTGCGGAACTCGGGGATGGGCATGCCCTTATCCTCAGGGTCCTTGGCCTTGCGGTGCGCATTCAGCGCGGTGCGCAGGAAGTTGGCCACGCTGACGCCGGGGATGGCCACCGGATACTGGAAGGCGAGGAAGATGCCCAGATGCGAGCGCTGGTCTGGCTCCAGCTCAAGGATGTTCTGCCCCTTGAACCACACTTCACCAGCGGTGACTTCGTAGTTGGGGTGGCCCATCAGCGTGTACGCCAGGGTGCTCTTGCCGCTGCCGTTGGGGCCCATCAGGGCGTGCACCTTGCCCTTTTCGATCGTCAGGCTGAGGCCTTTAAGGATCTCATTGCCTGCTACATTAACGTGCAAATCACGAATTTCCAGTTGAGACATGCAGCACTTTTCTCCTAGAATGAATGTGAACGCCGCCAGACCGGCGGCAGTGTTCAACCAGGTTGATTTTGGCGGATTATAGCAGGTTCACTTCACAGGGTCAATATTTATGAGGAAAATCTAAAATATTGGCGCGACGAATACCTTGACAGCCAGCCCCACTAAAGAAATATGGTTTGATAATGGGGCTGCATTGCACTAAACCACTAGCCACTCCTCAGGAGGTTCTCATGAAACTGTCGATCGCACCCGAAACTTTTAGCAACCTGCTCAACGTCTTCCTGGAAGAAACCTTTGAAACGCATCACGGCATCTACCTCGACAAGAACAATGCCTTGTTCGCCACGCTGGATACGATCAGCGCCGAGGAAGCCTCGATCCCGGTGGGCGGCAAGTGCGCCTCGCTGGCCGCCCAGGTGGCGCACACCACCTTCTATATCGAATCCTTCGAACGCTATGCCTTCGAGGGCGACGACAGCCCGCGCGACTGGGGCGACATTTGGCGCCGCGTGGAGAAGGTGAACGCCGAAGAATGGCAGGAGTACAAGAACCAACTGCGCGCCGCCTACGGCCGCATGCAGAACGTGATCCGCAATAACCCCGATTGGAACGAAGACGCCATCGGCGGGGTGCTGGGCGTGATCGTGCACAGCGCCTACCACCTGGGCGAGATCCGCCAGGCGATGTGCACGCTGAAGGCGTAAGCAGCGCAATTTTGTGATAGAGCCGCCCGCCGGGCGGCTCTATACTGATGCAGTGCACTCCACGGCAACGCACCACAACGCCAGCCCGGCGAGCGAATGGGCACAGTACGGCCACCATGCCAGCCTGGGGGTCGATCTGCTGCACGCCTACTTTGTGCAGCACGCCTATCCGCTGCACAGCCATGATTACTTCGTCATCGCCGTGATCGAAGAAGGCCGCCAATCGTTCCGCCTGGGGCAGCAGCGCTACTACACCGCGGCCGGCGGCATGGTGTTCCTCAACCCGGGCGACAGCCACACCGGCGAACCGCTGCCGGGCGGCGGCTTCCGCTACCGCGCCATGTACCCGCGCCCTGCTCAGGTGCAGCGCGTGGCGGCCAGCGCCGGCCTGGGGCCGCGCTTGCCGCTGTTCAATCACCCACGCCAGGATGATCCACGCCTGGCCGCCGCCTTCCGGCGCTTGCACCGCACACCCAGCGCGGCGCACGATCCCCTGCACGCCGAGAGCGCCTTCGTCAGCACGCTGGGCAGCCTGCTGCGCGCCTTTGCCAACCAGGCGCCGCGCCACCCGGAGCGCCCGGCGCCGATCGACCGCGCCGTGGAATACCTCGACGCCAATTACGATAAACCCGTCTCGCTGGATCAGCTGGCCAAGCTGGTAGCGCTCAGCCGCTTTCACTTTCTACGCAGCTTCCATGCCCAAGTGGGCATGCCGCCACACGCCTATCTGGAGAACCGGCGCATCGCCGCGGCCCAGCGCCTCATCGCCCTCGGCGAGCCATTGGCGGCCATTGCCGCCCAGCTCGGCTTCAGCAGCCAAAGCCACTTCACGCGGCGCTTCAAGCAAACCATCGGCGTCACCCCCGGGCGCTACGCGCGCCAGGTGCGCGCATGAACCTGGCTACGCTGGGGCCGGCGCTGGCCTTCGCCCTGATCTCGATCTGCACGCCCGGCCCGAACAACATTGCCAGCGCGGCAATGGGCACGCTGTACGGCTTACGCAAAACCCTGCCCTTCCTGGTGGGCATCTGCCTCAGCTTCTTCCTGATGTGCCTGGTGAGCGCCTGGGTGGCGCGCACGCTGCTGGCACGCTTCCCCGCGCTGGAAGCCTTGCTGACCTATGCCGGCGCGGCTTACGTAATCTACCTGGCAGTGAGTATCCTCAAAACCAGCTACCAATTTGACGCCCACCCCAACGCCGCCACCCAGCCCGCCGGGTTGTGGGCCGGCTTCACCCTGCAATTACTGAACCCCAAGTTTCTGGTGTTCGCCCTCACTCTGTTCTCAACCTTCTTCGCGGCCGAGGCGCGCCAAGCCCGCAGCCTGGTGTTGATCGCGCTCGGGCTGACGCTGATCTCGGCCTTCTCGGTAAGCAGTTGGACCCTGTTCGGCAGTTGGGTGCGGCAGCACATGCACCGCCCCGCACTACGCCACACGGTCAACCTGCTGCTGGCCTTATTGCTGGCCTACTCCGCCTTGGAGATGGTGCGCTAGCATATTATTTATGAGGAAACTATAAAATATTGACGGGGCGAAATGCGGGTGATATACTGCCAACGTCATGGGCAGCACACGCAACGCCGTTCTTAAATTTCTGCTCAATCACCAGCGCAGCACGATCAATGAGTTGGCTCGGGCGGTCAAGATCAGCCCGATCTCGGTGCGCCACCACATTGCCCGCCTGGAAACGGAGGGCATGGTGGCCTCGGCCGAAGAGCGCCACGGCGTAGGCCGGCCGCGCCGCGTGTATTACCTCACCGAAGCGGGCATGGAGCACTTCCCAGGGCGCACCATTCGCTTCACCAACCGCCTACTGGATGAGCTGAAAGAGACCCTGCCGGCGGAGCAGTTCGCCCGCCTGCTGGATGGCATGGGCGATTCGGCCGCCGCCGACTTGGCCGCTGCCAGCGATCTGCCCTCGATGACCCTGGATGAGCGCCTGAAGCTGCTCAAGAACTGGCTCACCAAAGAAGGCTTCAGCGTTCAAGTGCAACGCAACGAAAACGAACTGATCATCAAAGAAACCAGCTGCCCCTACTTTTATGTGGGTCAAAACCACGGCGAAGTATGCAGCATCGATAAGGCCTTGATCGCCAAGGCGCTCTCGGCCGACCCGCAGCGCACCTCGTGCCTGCTCAGCGGCGACAGCCACTGCACCTACACCATTCCGATGGCGGCGATCAAGCCCGCTGCCAAACCCTAGAACGGAGCCACACTGAATGAGTCCCGTAGCCTCGCAAGACCCCGCAAAAACTGCCACCTGGGAAATTGAAAGCACCAACCCGGATCTGGTGCCCGCGGTGGAAGCCGCCCTGCGTGAGGTGGTTGACCCGGAGATCGGCCTGAACGTGCTGGAGCTGGGCCTGGTGCGCAACGTAGCCCTGGAAGAAGACAAGGGCAAAGTGATCATGATCATGACCACGCCCTTCTGCCCTTACGCCCCCGCCCTGCTGGAAATGACGCGCAAGAAAGCCGCCGATGCACTGCAACGCGACACCACGATCATGATGGGCACCGAAATGTGGGACCTGACCTACATGGAGGAAGGCGCCGGCGCCGACTGGGGAATCTTCTAACAACAACATGGAAATCAAAACAAATCAGAAGAATTAGAAGAAATCGAAAAGACCGTCAGTAGACGGTCTTTTTAGTCGCGGCGTAGGCCCGAACCTGCGGCTCGCGGGTGCTTTTCTAGCAACGAATGCCTTTTCCGCCGCGAGTGTTCTTCTCGCAACGAGTGCCTTTTTTCGTAGCACCCCAGGCAAGGGCGCTACCTACGCAAGGCATAGCCGTTCAGCACGAATCAAAAAGACCTTCAGTAGACGGTCGGGCGTAGGCCCGAACCTCCGACCCGCGAGTGCTCTTCTCGCAGCACTCCATGCAAGTGCGCCGCCCATGCAAGACAGACTTACTTAAATCAAAGAACTGCCTGCGGCAGTTCTTTTTAGTCGGGGCGAGAGGATTCGAACCTCCGACCCCTTGCACCCCATGCAAGTGCGCTACCGGGCTGCGCCACGCCCCGAACAGGTGCGAATTATAGCGCAAAGTTCACGTTTTTTTGTTTGTGGCAATAGGAACTTTTGTCGTATACGCATCGTTGTATCCATAGGCTTCGCAATGCTACAATCAATATCACGCGCATCCATTTTGTTATAGGGAGATCTAGTTATGCAAACCAAAGCCACTCGATTGCGCCTGCTGGCCCTGCTGCTCGCCGGCCTGCTGCTGGCAGCCTGCCGCGCCCCTGCACCGGAGAGCCACGCCCCCACGCTGGATCTGAACGCACTCTACACGCAAGTGGCCGGCACACTGATCGCCCAGGGCCAGGGGCAGGCAGAGCCCAGCGCCACCAGCGAAGCGCCTACGCAAACACCCTTCGTGGTCACCGCCACCTTCACCAACACGCCGGCCCAGCCGCTGGCCACCAGCACCAACACCCCGTTGCCCGCCACCAGCGTGCCCGCTACCGGCTGCTACCAGGCCTACTTCGTGGCCGATATCAGCGTGCCGGACAACACCCAAATGACCAAGGGCCAGACCTTTACCAAGACCTGGCGCATTCGCAATAACGGCACCTGCACCTGGACGAGCGACTTTGACATTGTCTACACCTCGGGTACCAACCTGGCCAGCGTGAGCAGCGTGGATCTCCCCAAGGAAGTCAAGCCCGGCGAAACGGTGGATATTTCCATCCCGATGACCGCACCGAGCAGCGATGGCAGCTACCGCAGCAGTTGGGTGATCAAGGCCAGCAATGGCTACAGCTTTGGCGTCAACGGCAATGCCAATAGCGCCGGCGTGCCGATCTTCGCCCTGATCCGCGTCGGCGTTGCCAGCAGCGGCATCCGCTATGACTTTGCCAGCAACTATTGCTCGGCCAGTTGGTCGAGCAACGAAGCCGGCAGCCTGCCCTGCCCGGGCGCCAACTCCGGCTCGCAGGGCTTCGTGCTGGTGCTGCAAAACCCGCAGCTCGAAACCCGCGATGAGGACGAGCCGGCGATCTGGCCGCGCCCCAACCACGCCAGCAATGGCTACATCCGCGGCGTGTATCCTGAATTTGCCGTACAAGCTGGCGACCGCTTCATTAGCCAGGTGGGCTGCCTGAAGAACAACCCCAACTGCCACCTGCAATTCACATTTAGCTATATCCGCAATGGCAGCGAGACCGTGCTTGGCACCTGGAACGAGAAATCCGAGGGCCTGGCCAAAGATGTCAACATCGATCTCTCCAGCCTGGCGGGCCAGACCGTGCGCTTCGTACTGACGGTGAAACCCAACAACAGTGATTACGCCCAGGCCAATGGCTTTTGGTTCGTGCCACGCATCATCAAGAAGTAAACAACCCTCCCCGCGCGTCAAGAGGCATCTGCGATGTGCAGATGCCTCTTTCTTTTAAAGTGACGGCAATGTACAATGGCGGCAGTTTATTCACGCACAAGGAGATTTTCACATGGCAAAAGCTAAGTTTGTCATTCAACAGGGCAAGGGTGGCTACCGCTTCAACCTGCTCAGCACCAACAGCGAGCCGATCCTGCACAGTGAGCGCTACAACACCAAAGACAGTGCCAAGCGCGGCATTCATTCGGTGATGAAGCACGCCGGCGACCTGGCCAACTTCGTGGAGAAGACCGCCAAGAACGGCCAGAGCTACTTTAACCTGCGCGCCGCTAACAACCGCGTCATCGGCACCAGCGAGATGTACTCCTCCGGCGCGGCCTGCAAGAACGGCATCAAGGCTGTGCAGCGCGTGGCCGCCAGCGCCGAAATCGAAGATCAGAGCTGATTTTTAGCCCTCCATCCCCCAAATTACCTAACAAAAGACCGAACAGAATTGCTTGTTCGGTCTTTTTATTTATAGTAGTATTTAATCGCCTGCTCATAATTGCAGAGACCTGAGGAAAGGAGACTACATTAATTATTATGAAACTCACCCCTCCCAAGCAATGGGTATTCTGGGTCGCTCTCGTTTTGGCTGTCGTGGCCTTGGTCGGCGCTTTGGGCCTTTTCGCCCCCGTCGCTGGCTTCGCCACCTGGCTTGGCATCGCCGCCTGGGCTCTTCTGGCCGCTGGCAATGCCATCAAGGGCTTCTAAGCCTTAGAGCACCAACGAAAAAGACGGCCCCTTGTGGGCCGTCTTTTTTTATCCCGTATAGCTCAGCGTACCGCTTCGGCGTGCACGCGGTTGCGCAGCTCGCCCAGGCCCTCAATACTGGTCACCAGCTCATCGCCATCCTTCAATGGCCCCACCCCGGAGGGCGTACCGGTGAGCACCACATCACCCGGCTGCAGGGTCATTACCGAGGAGACGTAGGCGATCAACTGGCGCACCGAGAAGATCATGTCACGCGTCGAGCCCATTTGGCGCAGCTCCCCGTTCACGCTGCAACTGATCACCGCGTCGGCCGGGTCAAACTCGGTTTCCACCCAGGGCCCCAGCGGGCAGAAGGTATCGAAGCCCTTGCCCCGCGTCCATTGGCCATCACGCTTCTGCAAGTCGCGCGCGGTGATGTCATTGGCGATGGTATAGCCGAGGATATGTTCCTTGACCGCATCCGGCTCGATCCAGCGGCCCGCTTTGCCGATCACCACCGCCAGCTCGGCCTCGTGCTCCACCTGCTGGCTTTGCGGTGGTAGCACGATCGTGCCGCCGGGCGCTAACACCGCCGAGGGCGGCTTAAGGAACACCATCGGCACCTCCGGCACCTCGTTGCCCAGCTCTTTGGCATGGGCAACATAGTTGCGCCCAATACAGATCACCTTGCTCGGCTCCACGGGGGGCAGCAACTGCACGCTGGCCAGCGGCAGGGTCGCTTCACCACGCTGAAAGGCGCTATAGGGCGTTCCTTCGATCGGCCCTACGCGCTGCTCCAAGACCCAGCCATAGCGGGCGGGGCCGTCATGCTCCTGATAGCGAATAATGCGCATACAGCTCCTTCTAGTTTGCCCGCGCCAGACGGCGCAGCAATTTATCGGCACGTGATTGCAGTTCTTTGTGGCGTTCGGCAAAGCGCCAACGCAGCGCCTGGCCTAGCGTGTGTACCAGCGCCGCCAGCACGATCGCCACCGCCTGATCCTGCTCCTGGCGTTGTGCCTCCAGCACCACATCCGCCTTGCGTGCCGCCTCGTAGGCGGCCGCCCCCACCAGCGCCACGGTTTGCACACCGCTGGCTTTGGCCAGTGCCACGGCTTGCGCCAGCAACGGCGTCGTGTTGTGCGCATCCAGCACCAGCAGCACATCCCCTTCGTTGGCCAGGGCCAGCGCCCCGGCCAGCTCAGGCAGCTCCGGCTGCAGTGGGTGCGCCAGGATGCCCACGGCGCGCAAGTGCGCGTGCAGCGCTTGCTGGCTGGCTGCCGCGGCCGCATCGCTGAGCAGGAAGACGCGTCTGGCCTTGCCTAGCATCGCCAGCAAAGCCTCCAGCGGAGCAGCATCCAGCAGGCGGCGGGCGCGTTCGATGCCATCGCCCAGCTCTTTATACGCCCGGTCAGCCAGGCCGCGCAAGCTATCCGCTTTGGGGGCATCGCCCTGCTGCAAGAGCAACTCGTGCAGCACGCGTGCTTTGATCTCCGCTTGCAAGGCCGGGAAGCCGGAATAATTCAGGGTTTGGGCGAAGCGCACCACGGTGGCGGTATCCACATCCACAGCATGCGCCAATTCCGATGCGGTCAACAAAGCGGCCTGCACGTAGGAATTTAATATATAATCTGCGAGCCGCTGGAAGCTCTTCGAAAGGCGCGGTTGCGCCTCACGAATGCGTTCAGCATAAGTGCCAGATGGCATACGGCAGACTATAGCACAAAGTTTTTTGCAGGCATACGCATTTTTGCAAGCTTTGTTGCGGTGGCCGGCCCATGGGCGAGTAGCTCAGTTGGTTAGAGCGCCTCCCTTACAAGGAGGATGTCGTAGGTTCGAGTCCTATCTCGCCCACTCGAAGTATTGTGCGCTACCATGCAAAAATGGGAATATCTTGAACTGAAGATTACCCACGGCGAAGTAGAGCTGGTGGATGGTGAATTGTTGCCACCGGCCGAACCGCGAAACCCTGATCCGTATAAATATGTAAAGAGCATGCTGGCGGATGGCTGGCAACTGGTCACCCGCTCGGGCACGCTGAGCGGGGAATTTTCGGTCGTGCTCAAGCGCCCACTCAACGACGAATAGCCGCGCGGGACAAATGGCCCAAACACAGGGGACATCCGCCCCATGGCCGCCTGGCCGCTTTGGCGTATCCTATGGCTGAAAGAAACGTCGGAGCAAGACCCAGCGAAATCGCCGAACTCCTCGGCGGTGGGACGGCCAGAACAGCGGCCGACAGCCGATTGACAGTAGGGCCGGTGCGGTCCTCAGTACACGGCGAAGCTGGAAGGCAAGGCAGACGGCCCGGCCAGAGGCGAACTGGTTAGGCCAAACCCAAGCCTAATTGCTCCGGCGTTTTCTTTTAACTTAAGCGCTATTTTTTAGCCACGCGCTTGGATGAGGTGCGCGCATCCTCATACATCTCGATAAACTCATCTTTGGTGTTGCGCGCCAGCGCCTCAGCGATCAACTCCAACGGTAAGTCATCCAGTTTCTTGAAATTGATGCAAGATTTACCCTTAGCCATATCCCGGCCTGTGGCGGCGTAACGCTTGGCAAACCAGGCTTCGGCTTCGGGGTCACTGTAGATGTTATTGAGATAGACGGAGTAATAGTTCTTCTGGGCGGCCAGGCCGGCATACACCAGCGGCTGCCCGTTGTAGGTTTCAGGAAAATCTTTGAGCGGGATGAAGTAGCAGATCATGCCGTAGAGCATGCCCTCTTTGAACCCCGTGGGCAGGCTGGCACGCATCACCTTGCGCACCCCCTGAATCACTTTGCGCCGCTCGGGCGGCAACTCATCCAGATATTGGCTTACGGTTGCGGCTTTGCTGCTGACCATGCGTCCTCCGTGGGTACACACTACGCCATGCCGGGGCAGCGAGTCAAGCACTGATACAATTCAGCCGCAAAAGCCCACCACTAGCCTTTCTGGAAAGCCCCATGCCCACCAAAAAAACCAAAGCCAAATCTCAAGATTTCCTCTTCCGCGGCACGCTGGCTCAACTGGACCCGGCGGTCTATGAGCTCCAGCAGTTGGAAGCCGAGCGCCAGTACCGCAAGCTAATCCTGATTGCCAGCGAGAGCACCGCCCCGCTGGCGGTGCGCGAGGCGTTGTCTTCTGCCTTCGGCAATTTGTACGCCGAGGGCTATCCCGACGAAGCCAGCCGCTGGATGAGCGAAGAGGAGATTTTGGACCATGAGACACGCCTGGCGCACTATCGCCGCAACTCCGACCCGCGCTACTACAAAGGCGTGGAGTATGCCGATACGGTGGAGGCGTTGGCGCGCCGCCGCTGCGCCGAGGCCTTTGCGGCCAACGGCGTCAGCGCTGACCAGATCTACGTAAACATCCAGGCGTTGTCTGGCGGCCCGGCCAACAATGCCGTGTATCACGCCCTGGTGCAGCCCGGCGATACCGTAATGGGCATGAACTTGCTGCACGGTGGGCATCTTTCGCATGGTGCCCCGGTCAATCGCTCTGGCAAGTATTACAACATTGTGCATTATTCCGTAGACCCCAGCACGGAGCGCATCGACTATGACCAGATGGAAGCGCTGGCCAAAGAACACAAGCCCAAGATGATCATCGGCGGTTTCTCGTCGTATCCCTGGCCGGCCGACTGGGCGCGCTTGCGCCAGATCGCCGACTCGGTGGGCGCGTACCTGCTGACCGATATAGCCCATGTGGCTGGCCTGGTGGCCGCCGGCGCCTACCCTTCCCCGATGGGCTATGCGCACGTCATCACCTCTACCACCCACAAAACGCTCAACGGGCCGCGTGGCGCCATCATACTCACCACGGACAAGAAGCTGGCTGAGCTGATTGACCGCGCCGTGTTCCCCGGTGAGCAAGGCGGCCCGCATGTGAACGTATTCGGCGGGCTGGCGCTGGCCTTCAAGATCGCCAAGAGCAAGGAATTCAAGCAGTTGCAGGCACAGGTGGTCAAGAACGCCGTAGCGCTGACCGAGCAGCTGCAAAAGCGCGGCTTCCGCATTCCCTTTGGCGGCACGCAGAGCCACCTCACCAATGTAGATTGCAAAGTCGTGGTGGGGCCGGATGGCACGGCACTCTCCGGCGATATGGCGGCGCGTATTCTGGATGTGGCTGGCATCGTGGTCAACCGCAACACCATCCCCGGTGACCGTGGCGCCATGAACCCTTCGGGTTTGCGCCTGGGCACCCCGTGGATCACGCAGCGCGGTTTCAAAGAGAAGGAAAGCCGCCAACTGGCTGACATCATCGCCGATGTGCTGCTGGCCTGCGTGCCCTACCGTGACCGCAGCGAGACCAGCCTGAGCCAACGCGCCAAGGTGGATTTCGCCGTGCTGGAGGATGCCAAGCTGCGCGTGCGGGCGCTGGCGGAGAAAGCCGGCATTGACTTCAAGCCCAGCGTCACTGGCTATCCGCACTTCTACTATATAGATGACAAGCCCAAGGCCAAAGGCGCCTGGGTGGGCATTGAAGTGCACGGCGAGCAGGCTACTGCCCTGCTGAACATGGCCATCGCCAGCGACATTGAGGCTCTCACCAAGGGAGCGGCTTTCCTTATGCACACGCCCAAGGGCGATGTGCACGGCAGCATCAAAGCGCTGCCCAAGGGCGGCTATCTGCTGGGCGTCAAACGCGCCCAGTTCGGCTTGGCAGCCACCTGGCTGCGCGCCCTCTCGGATGGATATGTCAGCATCGACGCGGCTGACCCGCAGCGCAAAGCTCCGGGGCCGGTGGCGGTGCGCGAATCCAAACTCAAAGTTACTGCTACCACGGCTAAAGCCACCGCCGCGGATAAGCCGTTCTACTACGGCATTGGTAAATCCAAAGCCAAGGCGCTGCCCAAGTTTGACTGGCACGAGCCGAGCGAGGCGGCCATCAAACGCACCGCGCTCTACGACACGCATGTAGCCCTCGGCGCCAAAATGGTGCCGTTTGCTGGCTGGGATATGCCGCTGCGCTACAGCTCCGTGCGCGAGGAGCATGCCGCCGTGCGCACGGCCGCCGGTCTGTTCGATGTCACTCACATGGGCGTGTACGATGTCAGCGGGCCGCAGGCGGCCAGCTTCCTCGACTCGGTGTGCGGCAATGACATCACCAGCCTGCCGGTGGGCATGTCCATCTATACCCACTTTATGGATGCCGACGCCAATGTGCTGGATGACCTGCTGGTCTACCGTATGGCCGATGAGCACTATCTGGTGGTCGTCAATGCAGCCAACGATGACAAGAACTGGGCCTGGCTCACCGCGGTGCAGGCAGGTGCCGTGCTTGTGGACGCGCAGCAGCCGGGAGCGCTGGCCTTTGGCCGCGGCGCACGGCTGCGCAACCTGCGCTCCGCCAGCAGCGGCAAGGCGCAGCGCGTAGACATTGCGCTGCAAGGCCCCAAGTCTCGCAAAGTCCTGCTCGGCCTCGAGGCCAACGCGGCCGACAAGCACATCATCCGCAAGCTCAAGCGCTTTGGCGTGGCCAAGGTGAAGCTGGGCGGCTTCGACCTCATCCTCTCGCGCACGGGCTACACCGGCGAGCCGGTCTCGTTCGAGCTGTTCGTACACCCTGACCAGGCCGTGGCGCTGTGGACCGCGCTAATGGCGGCAGGCGAGAAACACGGCCTGCGCCCGTGTGGCTTGGCCTCACGCGATTCGCTGCGTATTGAAGCCGGTCTGCCGCTGTATGGGCACGAGTTGGCCGGCCCGCTGAATTTGGGCATCGGCCACTCCGGCTTCCGCGCCTTCGTCAAGACCTACAAGCCGTGGTTCGTTGGCCGCAGCGCCTTCCTGATGCAGGAGGAGGAGCGCAAACGCGAAGTGGTGCGCTTCCGCCTGCCGCAGGGTGTGCGCATCGCCCACCAGGGCGATCCGGTCACCGACGCGGAGGGCAAGCGCATCGGCGAGGTGACCAGTTGCTCGCTGGATAGCGAAGGCACGCTCACCGGCCAGGCGCTGGTGAACAAGAAGCACGGCAAAGAAGGCAGCACGATTCTGGTGTACCAGGGCATGGCGGGGAAAGAGCTTGCCGGCGCCACTCCCACCGAAGCCACGGTAGTGAGCCGCATGCTGGTGCGCTAGCGCGTAGCGCAAGCGCTAGGCGCATGCTCACATGCGGTTAAGCTGCCCAAGCTATCCTAAAAGTAACATCCGGACGAGACGCGCCGTACCCGGTTAGGACAAGACGACGCAAACAAAATTCTGTTTTGTTTGGAGGCGTTATGAATACATGGGTACTTTTGATTCTTGCCGGTTTGTTTGAGGTGTGCTGGGCTGTTGGCCTCAAGTACACCGAGGGGTTCACTAAGCTTTGGCCCAGCCTGTTTGCGCTGAGCACGATGGCACTCAGCGTTTATCTGCTCTCGCTGGCTACCAAGCGGCTTGAGCTGAGCGTGGCGTATGCCGTATGGGTAGGCATTGGCACGTTGGGCGCTAGTTTGCTGGGCATCCTCTTGTTCAAAGAATCGGCCAGCCCAGCCAAGCTTGCATTTTTGGGCTTGCTGATCGCCAGTATCATCGGCCTCAAATACTCTGCATAAGATGGCGGCCCGCGCGGGCCAGCCAGAGGTGACCATGAGCAAACGTATCCTCTTGCCGCTGTGCCTGCTGTGCCTGGCCGCGCTGGCCTGCCGCTTTGGAGCCCCGCCGCCCAGCACACCCACCCCAACCGCCAACACATCCAGCGGCGGTGGTGGCGGCTCGTTTGGCGGCGGGGGCCAACCAAGCGGTGAGCTACAAGCCTGCCCGCTGCGCCCGCCAGCTTTGGGCGCGGCGGGCGGCCCCGCGCAGCCCGGCGCTCAAGGGCTGGGCGATCCCTATTTTCCCCAATTGGGTAACGGTGGCTACGATGTGCAGCATTATGACATTGAGCTCAGCGTAGATCTTGCCCTCCGCCAGCTTGACGGGCGCGTGCGCATCGAGGCGATTGCCACGCAAGCGCTCAGCCAATTCAACCTGGAGCTGGCCGGCCTGCAACTGGACCGCCTACAAGTCCAAGACCAGCCCGCGCAGTTCAGCCGCGAGGGAGTGGAGCTACGCATCACCCCGGCGCAGCCGATTGCCGCGGGCGAGGCGTTTACCGTCCTAGTCGAGTACCACGGCAGCCCGGGCGAAGGCATCGATTACAGCAACATGAACGAATTCGAAGTGGGCTGGGGCTGGTATCCGGATGGCGAAGGCGCCTATGTGGCCGCCGAGCCCAGCGGCAACTCCAGCTGGATGCCGCTCAACGACCACCCGGCGGATAAGGCCACCTACAGCTATGCCATCACGGTGGCCAAGCCCTATCTCGCCGCGGCCAACGGCGTGCTGCAGGATGCGACCGACAATGGCGATACACGCACCTTTATCTGGAACTCGGCTTATCCAATGGCGAGCTACCTGGCGACAGTGGGCATTGGCCGCTTCGATGTGGAGGGGCGCTCCGGCCCGCAGGGCCTGCTGATCCGCAATTACTTCGAGCATGACATTCCGCCCGAGACGCGCCAGAATTTCGAACGGCTGGGCGAGATGGTGGCGCTGTTCAACGATCTGGTCGGCCCCTACCCCTTTGAAGCCGCGGGGGTGATCGTGCACGATGTGGATTTTGGCTTTGCGCTGGAAACGCAAACGATGAGCGTCTTTGGTTCGGGTTTTACCGATGAGTACGTGGTTGCGCACGAGCTGGCGCACCAATGGTTTGGCGACAGCATCGGCCTGACCTGCTGGCAAGACCTGTGGCTGAACGAAGGCTTTGCCACCTATATGAGTGCACTGTGGAACGAGCATGCCTACGGCGCCCAAGCGCTGGAGGATGAAATGCGCTCCTACTACATGCAGGTGGCGCTCAGTGGCGAGTATGCTGCCGCGCCGGGCCACCCCGGCCCGGGCGACCTGTTCAACTTTGGCGTGTACTACCGCGGCGCGCTGGCGCTGCACGCGCTGCGTGAGCGCGTAGGCGACGAAGCCTTCTTCGCCATCTTGCAGAGCTACTATGAGCGCTTCCGTGATAGCAATGCCGTCACGGCGGATTTCGTAGCCATCGCCGAGGAAGTCAGCGGCGAGTCGCTGCAAGACTTCTTTGCGGCGTGGCTGTACGCTGAGGCGATGCCCGATATTCCTGAGATGGGCTTGTATCTGGCGGATTATCAGTAGCTATGTAGGGGCGCAGCATGCTGCGCCCCTACTCGGGCATTCCCAACGATCAAGGGCAATTTCAAAACGAGAACAGGGTTGCTAGTTCAACTGTCATTCCGAGCGTAGCGAGGAATACGTATTCACTAGTTTCTATTGCCACACAAATAAGTACTTAGCTACCAACCCTTAACGGATTCCTCCTCGCCGCTACGCGGCTCGTTCGGAATGACAAAGGGCGCAGCCATGCTACGCCCCTACAGAGCCAAGCCGTCATTCCGAGCGTAGCGAGGAATCCTTTAGGGCATAGCACAATAAGCCTGTTTGTAATGCCCTAAAGGATTCCTCCTCGCGGCTACGCCGCTCGTTCGGAATGACAGCCTGCACGGAGCAGTCCCAAAGCCTGTTTGTGTCCGCACTTGTGGATTGCTTCGTTGTTCAGCGGCTGTGCCGCTTCACGGCCTCGCAATGACGGGCTGTAGTTCGCTTCTATTCGTCGAAGACGAGTTCGTCTCGGCCGGAGAGCTTGGCCTCAACCGTCTTGATCACGCTAGCCAGGTGCGCGGGGTCGTTGACGTAATCGAGATCGCCTGAGGAGATGGTGAGCACAGGGCACACGTCAAAACTGTGCAGCCACTCATCGTAGTAGCCATCCAGCAGGCTGAGGTACTCGGCGGTGATACCGGCTTCCATCTCACGGCCGCGCGAGTGGATACGCTCCAGCAGCGCGGAAACCGGCGCCTTGAGCATGATAAGCAGGTCTGGCTTGGGCAGCGAGGTGATCACCAGCTTGTAGACCCGTGAATACGTATCCAGATCCTCTGCGCTCAGGTTGCCCAGAGAGTGCAGGGCACGCGCAAAGATGTAATAGTCTTCATAGATGCTGCGATCGAGGATGGCCGAGCTGGGATGGCGATGGGCCTCAATATGCAACTGTGAGCGTTGCGCCAGCAGGAAAACTTGCAAATGGAAAGCCCAGGCGCGCATATCGCCATAGAACTTCCCCAGGTACGGATTGGTCTCCACGGTTTCGAAGCCGGTGCGCCAGCCCAGTTGCTCGCCCAGCTTGGTCACCAGAGACGTTTTGCCGGCACCGATATTGCCAGCGACAAGAACAAGGTGTTTGGCTGCCATTGCGCCGAGTATACATAATCCGCCCGGCAAGGATTGCAAATGACAGGAGCTAAAAAAACTTGTAAGATAGAGCATCAGCGAAGGAGAGCTTATGCACAAGTTAAGTGCCATTGCATTGTTTGCCCTGCTGGCAGCCTGCAGCCCGGCGCCGACCACCCCTGACGCCAACGCCCTATTCACCAGTGTGGCCAGCACCCTGGCGGCGGTGAGCAGCGAGACAGCGGCCGCCGTGCCGCCTACGGAGGCGCTGCCCAGCAACACCCCCGAACCCGAAGCGACCGCCAGCGAGACGCCGGCCCCCACCCCCACGCAGGAAGAGGGCCTCATCAACTTGGCCATTGGCGCCACCACCGGCATCGTCAGCGGCCATGTAGAGCCCAACCAGCGCGTGAGCTTCACTGCCGGCGCGGCGGCCAATCAGGTCATCATCGCCAACCTGTTCACCCCGGCCAGCAATGCGATCCTGGAGATCAAAGGCGCCGATGGCAGCAGCCTGCTGGCCGACTCGCTGCGCTACACCTCGTACCGCACGCTGCTTAGCAAGACGCAGGATTATGTATTCACTGTGATCGGCGGCAACACGGCGCAGGACTTCACGCTTTCGGTGGCCTTCGCCGTACCGGTGAATTTTGCCAGCGGAACCAGCAGCAGCAGCTACACTGGCAAGACGGTGGGCGGCAACCCGGTCACCTACACGATCTATGCCTCGGCTGGGCAAAACCTGAGCGTCAAGCTCAACACCAATCCAAATGACGCCGCGCTGACCATCTGGGGCTTCAACACTGGCGAACCGTATGCGCGTGCCCAAAATGGCGTGGTCAACTTCAGCCAGAGCCTGCCGCAGACCCAGTACTACATCATCGAAGTGGTGCCGCAGGGCGGGCGCACAGTGGACTACACGCTAACGGTGTCGATACCCTAAACACAGAGATAGATTGCTGTGGTTAGCCGCATTTTTCATGCGGCAAGCGCTTCGCAATGACAGTAAAAGAAAAAACGGCCTGCAGAATTCTGCAGGCCGTTTTAGTTTAATGCGTCTGGATACTACGGGCTTACGTTGGCGATGAGAGTCCAGCGCACCGGGTTACCCTGGGTGATCTTGAGGCTAACCGTGAAGTAGTTGGTGCCAGGCGAAACCTGGTGCGACCAGTTGTTGTTGCAGATCGTGTTGTCATCCGCACCGGGAGCGCTGATCTCCACATATTCCGGGTCGCTGGTATCGCACTGGAAGGCAATATCCACTTCCACCGGGCCAGTCAGGTTATCCACGCGCACCGTGATGCGATGAGTGACATTGGCGGGCACTTCGCCGCTGATGGACTTGTTGTCGGTGTTATCGGCAGAGAGCACCAGCGTGAAGTCTTGCACGTTGCCGCTCTGGCCACCGCCACCGCCACCACCACCACCGCTACCACCGCTGCTCGGCGGCGGCGCTGCAGGCGAAGCCACGGGCAGGCCGGCGGGCACATCCCCAGTAATGAAATCGGCCGACATCCAGCCGATGGCGTTGTGGTAGCTGACCTGCAGCCAGGTGCCGGCGGCATTAACGCCGAAAACTTCGACCGTCTCGCCGCCGGGGATGACCGTCATCACGCCATAGGCGGATGAGTCGCCGGCGCGCATATTGACATCGCGCGAGGTGGTGACAGAAACGGAAGCACTGGCCGGCGTGGCCGTCTCGGCCAAGGCTTGAGTGCTGGCAGGGCCGGCGGCAGCGGTTTGCAGGCTACTGATCTGCTGGGTCTGGGCGATGCCCGTGGCGACGAGGGATTCGGTGCTAGGTCCACAGGCGGCCAATAGGCTGGCAGCCAGGGCGAGCATCACAAGCAGTTTTTTCATAACAAGCTCCTTTAGGCGAATGTACTGCAAAGAAAACGCACCCGCCGGGTATACGTTACCGCCAGGCTTTAGAGGATCGTATCCTCGCTGGCTTGCTCGCTACCCACCAAAACTTGCATCACTGAAAGGGCCTGCTGGGTCACGCCGAGTTTGAGTGCCGCAGCCAGGCCAGCCTTGGGCTCCTGCATGGTGACGGACCAGCCCCCGCGCCCGAGCATGGCAGCGAACTCACGGTCGGCACGTTCCATGGCCGCGTTGACATCCAACGTAAGGTGCTGGCGATCCTTGTAGAGGAAGTTGCCATCCACCATCACGCTTTCCACGTCAGCGCCACGCGCGCTGTAGACCAGATGGCTGGGCAGATTGTGCAGCGGGCGCAGATGCGGCTGGCGCGTGTTGATGAAAATAAGGTCTGCCTTCTTGCCCACCTCGATCGAGCCAATTTCGTCTTGCAGACCGAGCACCTTGGCGCCCTCGATGGTGGCCATGCGCAGCATCTGGCGCGCGGGCAGCAGCGTGCCGTCACGCGCTTGCAGCTTGCGCACCTCGGTAGCCAGGCGCATCTCATCGAACATATCCAGATTGTTGTTGCTGGCCGTGCCATCGGTAGCGAGGCCAACGGCCACGCCGGCGGCGGCCCACTCGTCGATGTGCGGCCAGGGCCAGCCGCCGATGTGGGCATAGGCCTGCGGGCAGTGGGCGATGCCCACGCCAAGCTCGGCGAGAATTTCGATGTCACGCGCATCGGCGTTGAGGCCGTGGGCGATGACAAAGTCAGAACGCAAAATATCCAACGCGGCCAGATGCTGGATGCTGGTAGGGCCAGCAGCCTTCTTGCCGACCAGGGTCATTTCAAAGGCACTCTCGGCCACATGCATGTGCATACCTACGCCCACACGGTCGGCGGCGGCACGCGCGGCTTGCACCAGCTCGGTGGAACAGGTGTAAAGCGCGTGCGGCCCCATGCGGGTGCGGATGCGGCCCTCGGCCTTGCCGTTCCACTCAGCGGCAAAGGCTTCACCGGTGGCGAGGTCTTTCTCGCCCTTCTTCTTGTTGCGGTTCTCGAGGATGGCGAAAGCCAGATCGGCGCGGATGCCGGTCTCTTGCACGGCGCGGGCGACCTCATCCATCATGAAGTAGTGATCGTTGAAGGTGGTGGTGCCGCTGGCAATCATCTCGGCGATGCCGAGTACGGCGCCGGCGTATACCGTCTCCGGCTTGAGGTTGGACTCCATCGCCCACACTACGGGCAGCCATTTGGCCGCCTCAATGTCATCGGCAATGGAGCGCGTCATCGTCATCGAGAGGTGGATGTGCGTGTTCACAAAACCGGGCAAGATGGCCCGGTCGGTTACGTCAACAATTTCGGCTTGAGGGTACTGATTACGCAGCTGCTCGCTGGGGCCGATGGCAGCGATGCGGCTGCCTTCCACTAGCACGGCAGCATTGGTGAGGATGGTGTCTTTAGGGTCGACGGTGTAGACGATGGCGTTGGTGAAGAGGGTCTGCTTTGTAGACACGCGGCACGCTCATGAGCGAGAGGATGAGTTGCAAAAATTGTAATCGAGGTGTTGGTTCAACTATAATTTTTTACAGTGTAAGGTCGGCAAGATAGCTCAGGTCGATTAGTAGATGTTGTCAGTGTTGTAGGTGTTGTCAGTTTTGTAGATGTTGTCAGTGTTGTAGGTGTTGTCAGTTTTGTAGATGTTGTCACTTTTGGCAGAACTGGCACAACGCGTAGCAAACATGCCAGGCTTATACACCCGAAGGAATAAGTGCAAGCGAGATCACGCTGCAAATCAAGCTGCTGGACAAACTAACTGACGGCTCGGCGAAGCCACAGGAGGCCATGATGGCAACAAACAAGACCCCCTTCATCACTTCACGCACGGCGCTGGCCGGTGTGCTGGCCGGGCTGGCGGGTTTCACCGCCTTCCTGTTCATTCACCAGGCGCTGATCCGGCCGATATGGTTCATTGCGCCGTTCGGCGCAGTGGTGGCGGCGCTGGCCGGGCTGCTGGTGGCGTGGGCCTACGATGCGCTGCGCCCGCGCCTGCCGCAGAACACCTGGCTGGCGGTGGCGGCCTTCGTTGCCCTGCTAACGCTGACGCAGCTGACCTCGTATGCGGTGAGCAGCGTGCAGCACCCCATCATTGATTACCTGTGGGGCAGCAACCGCGTGGTGCCGGGCTTTGAAGGCATCGTGTACTCACGCTTCGCCATCGACCTGTTCCTGACCTCGGCCGTGGCCGGGGCGCTGGCCGGTTGGCTGGTAGGCCGCAGCCGGCAGGCCGCCGGGCGCATGGCGCTGGCGGCGCTGGGCTTCGCCATCGGTCCAGGGCACAATACGCCTTTCTTCGCTGGCGTGGCCAGCTCGGCCGGCACGCTGTGGGCGCTGATCTTGGGGGCGATTGTGACCGCGGCTGTGGTATTCGGCGTTGTTTTAAAAAGCAAGGATGAGGGCTGAAGGCGGAGGGATGTTGCGCAGCTACGCTACGCGGGAGAAGATGCTCGGCTGACGCTGAGCGACGCTTCTCCGTATAAGTTTCGCGCTGACTCGTGCAGGGGACTCATAAACCCTTGGTCGTGAGTTTAAACTGGGACTGGGCTTTGAAGAATGGCCTGATGTAGAGAGAAGGTTGCAAGGATCCTTCGCTGCGCTCAGGATGCACGAAAGTTATGTACTATGTGCATCCCGAGCGTAGCGAGGGATCATTGTGGAGCTGGGACCGAAGTCAGGTGGGGTTGCAAAAGTGGGCAAGAAAACGACGTATGTATACATCCTCGGCAATACTACCGGCGTGCTTTACACTGGCATGACTTCTGATTTGGCTGGACGCTTGGAGCAACACCGCCAAAAGCAAGTCGAGGGCTTCACCAAGCGCTATGGCGTGAGCCGATTGCTGTTCGTGGAGGCGTTTGAGCATCCTGTGGATGCGCTGAAGGCGGAGCGCATGATTAAGGGCTGGCGCAGGCGTAAGAAGCTAGAGCTAATTAGGACGATGAACCCGACATTTAGGGATTTGAGCGAGGATTGGCTGTAGGGTCTACTGAGGCAGGGAGGATCCTTCGCTGCGCTCAGGATGCACACAATCTGTTTCTAACTGATCATGAGGATGGAAACTTGGCTTGAGTTTTAGGATTGCACCTATCTTTATTCCTGGTAACACTTTTACATAATGGTCATCAATAATTCCGAAAAATCTATCAGAGACTTTTTGTGACGACAGAAAATTTGCTACAGATTTAAACGCTAATAGAATATCTGCGTAAACCTGAAGATAGGCTAAGCCCTTATTCTCCGCAATGTATTCTGTAGCTCGATTAGTAGTTAGGTGTGAAACTTGCTTATCTGCTCTTATCTTTGTGTCCCTAAGCAGTTGCGTTACTGGCACAAGTGCCTGCAGCTGATTTGGCACAAGCAAGTAGTCCTCAACAACAACGTCAGTAGTTCGCGCTCCTCCAAACTCAGATTCCTTGTATAAAAAATCCACAAGGTTTCTAGCATGAACTAAAAATGACTCTAGAAGCGCATTGTACACCGCCTCAGAATATGGTCCTTGGAACTGATAAGCGGCCAAAAGGGCTGCGGTTTCATGCAGCATGCTCAGTTCATAAAGAACGTGCTCATCAGCGTACTGCTTCAACTCCTCGTCGGTAAATTTCTTAGCATCCCGAATCATCAACTCGTTGTTTCCCAATTCTTCATAAGAAAGTGAAGTTAAAGTTAGTTTCTAGGCAGGGCTCAGCCTAACATTCACTAAACCCGCACGAGTGGCACTTCTTGCAGCCCTCTTCGTTGACCAGGGTGCTGTGGCCGCACTCCGGGCACAGTTCGCCCTTTGGCCCGTGCTGTGCCTGCGGCACAGCTTGGGCAAAGCCTTCGGCTTTGCCGGTATCCACGTGCGCGTGGCCGTTGCCGTTCGTGTGTCCGTTGCCATTGCCGTGCGCAGCATGCGGCTCCCCGTCTTCGCGTGCCACCAGGTACTGCTCGATGGCTTGGGCGACGCCATCGGGCAGCGAGCGCACCTTGCGCGGGCCGAGGCCGAGCTGGCGGTCGCCACCGAGGCCGGCCAGCTGGGCACGGATTTCGTGCAGGCGCTGCAGCGGGGCCACCGGCGAGGACAGGCGCAGGATGTAGGATACGAGGCGGCCGATGGCCTCGGAGACGGCGGCGGTTTCGGAGCCAGCCTTGGCGCTGTTGATGAAGGCTTCGAAGGGCTGGCTTTCGCCGTTCTCGTTGATGGTAACGAAAGCAGCGCCCAGCGGGGTCTCGACCTTCATGGTGTGCCCGTGCATGACGCCGGGACGCGGCTTGCGTGATTCATTCCACAACGATTCGCCTACTGCCATCGGCTTGGCCTCAGGCGTGGCCTCTTTCGACTTGGCCGTGGCATGGGTCTCGAGCACAACCTTGTCACGCGAGCCGGTGACGTAGACGGTGATGCCCTTGGCGCCCAGCTCCCAGGCCAGCATATAAGCGGTGGCCACGTCTTCCTCCGTGGCACCGGCGGGGAAGTTGACGGTCTTCGAGAGGCTGTTGTCCACGAAGGCCTGCAACGCGCCTTGCATGCGCACATGCTCCTCGGCGCTGATGTCACCAGAGACGACGAAGGTGTTGCGGATGCTCTCGGGCAGCCCGGCCACGTTCTGGCAGGTGCCCTCGGCTACCACTTGGTCAATGATGCGCGTGCGCTCCTCGGCGCTGAGGCCAGAGGCTTCCAGCGCCTGCTCAAACAGCGGGCTGGTGTAGGTCAGCGTGAGGTCCTTGCCATTGTCATTGACGTGGCGCAGGTAGGCCAGCGCAAACACCGGCTCGCAGCCGTAGCCTTCGCAGCCGGAGATGGTGGCGATGGTGCCCGTGGGCGCAATGGTGGTCTGGCAGGCGTTGCGGATGCCGTGCTCCTTGATGCCATCCACAATGCTGCCCCACTCCACCGCCGGGCGGCCGTACTCCAAGGAGTAGGCTTCCAGCGGCGTGGGCGGCGCCCAGGTCATGTGGTTCTTGTCGTAGATGCTGCCCTCGATGGCGGTGAAGGGGCCGCGCTCTTTGGCCAGCTCAATGCTGGTCTTCATGCTGTGATAGCGCACAAACTCCATCACCTGTGCGGAGAATTCCTGCGCCTCGGGCGAGCCGTAGCGGATGCCGCAGTGGTACAGCAAATCGGCCAGCGCCATAATGCCCAGGCCGATGCGGCGGGCTTTCAAGGCCGCCTCACGCAGCTGCGGCACGGCCGGCACGTAGGCGTTCTCCTCAACCACATCATCGAGGAAGCGCGTGGCCAGCTCGGTGCTCTCCTGCAGCTTGGCCCAATCCACCGTTCCGTCCGGGCCAAAGTGCTGCGCCAGGTTGATGGAACCCAGGCAGCAATTCTCATAGGGGCCAAGCCACTGCTCGCCGCAGGGGTTGGTGGCCTCCAGCGGGTAGAGGTGCGGCACGGGGTTGCTGCGGTTGGCCGCATCCAGGAACAGCAGGCCGGGCTCACCGTTGTGGTGCGCCTGGGTGACGATCTTGTCGAACAGTTCACGGGCACGCACAGTCTTGTAAGTCTTGATGGGCAGGCCAGCCAATTCGGCTTGCTCCAGCGTGCCGTCAAAGCCCTTGCTGCGCGGGTCGGTAATGTCTACAAAGCGCAAATCCCAATCGGCATCATCCTTCACGGCTTGCATGAAGGCATCGGTGATGCCCACCGAGATATTGAAGTTGGTGATGGCGTTCTCACTGGTCTTGCTGGTGATGAACTCCTCGACATCCGGATGGTCGACGCGCAGTACGGCCATGTTGGCGCCGCGGCGCGTGCCACCCTGGGCGATCTCGCCGAAGGCCTGGTCGTACACGCGCAGGAAGCCGACCGGGCCCGTGGCGCGGCCCGCCGAGGTTTTGACGTGCGCGTTCTTGGGGCGCAGGCGGCTGAAGGCGAAGCCGTTGCCGCCGCCGGTCTGCTGGATGAGGGCGGCGTCACGCAGGGTCTGGAAGATGCCGGAGGAAGCGCGCCCCATGTCATCACTAATGGGCAGCACGAAGCAGGCGGCCAGCTGGCCGATGGGCGTGCCGGCGCCGGTGAAGGTGGGCGAGTTGGGAGTGAAACGCTGCTCCGCCAGCAGGGCGTAGAAGTCACGCGCCGTTTGCATTTCATCGGCGCCCCACTGCTGCTCCACCTTGCCCACGTGGTAGGCCACGCGCCAGTAGGTCTGCTCGGCGCTCTCGATGGGCTTGCCATCCTGGTCACGGCGCATGTAGCGGCGCTGGAAGACCTGCATGGCGTTCTCGCCCAGGGCGACCTTCTTCAGGCTCTTGGGCATGGCGGGCGTGGGTAGCAAGCCGTGGGTGGCGTCTTGCTTGGCGGCGGTGGACTTGGTTTCCTTCAACATCGTTTCCTCCATCGAACGGGGCGACAATGCGACACTGCGCCCCTCTGCGGGCAGAGTGTCGTTTGACTTAGCTTGATGCGATCAGACTGTCGACTTCTTTGCGGATGGCCTGCAGGTCATTCAGGCCCAGATAGACCAGGGCGAAGCGGATGTAGGCGATTTCGCTGAGGTCTTTGAGACCGGCCAGCACCATGTCACCCACCACACGGGATGAGACTTCAGACTTCTCCATTTGCATCAGTTTGGTTTCAATCTCACCTACCAAACGATCGATCTCGGCGACAGCGACAGGCAGTTTCACGCAAGCCAACTGCACGCTGTGCATCAGCTTCTCGCGGTCAAACTCCTCGCGGCCACCATCACTCTTGATGATCAGCGGCGCAGCCAGGATCGGGCGCTCATAGGTGCTGTAGCGCTTGCCACAGTTCTTGCATTCACGGCGGCGGCGGATGCCCCCCCGCGCGTCATGCGTGGTGTCGATCACCTTGCTGCCTTCCTGGTTGGCGTCTTTGCAATGCGGGCACAACATATTTGGCGAATTACCTCTCTTGCATGCACTATTGCCCCCATATATGGGTTACAGTACCAAAGTACCGCTATATTTCGGGGGAAAAGTTCGCCATTCTAGCACGCGGGGGTTGAGGGGCGCAAGCATTTTTGGCACGAAATTTGCTTCTGGGCAAAACTTTAAGAGACGCGCAGACCGCGCGCCTAGTTGATCCAGGCCAGCGTGGGCCAGCCGCCAAAAAAGCGCGCCGCGCCATTTTGGGCATGCACCCTTAAAAGAACACGCCGCCCGGTGAGGCGGCGTGTTCTCTATTCACGGGCTCCGTGGAGGGTCGGATCGTGCGCCCGTTGAAACGCAAAAGTCTTAGTTGCCCAGGCGATTACGCAGGAAAGTGGGAATATCCAAATCCTTGGGGTCCACGTTGGCCGGCTGGTACTCGGGTTGGCGCGGTGCAGCCTGAATTTGGCCTTCCGCCATGGTCTGCGCACCGGGCTGCGTGCGCAACATGCGGCGCGGCATGCCCTTGCGGTCAAAGCCGGTGGCGATGACGGTGATACGCACCTTGTCGCCCATGCTTTCGTCGATCACGGCACCGAAGATCAGATTGACATCCGGGTGCGCGGTTTCCTTGACGATGGCGGCGGCGGTGTTGACCTCGAAGAGGGACATGCCCGGGCCACCGGTGATGTTGAACAGGATGCCACGCGCGCCATCAATGGTGATGTCGAGCAGTTGGCTGTTGATCGCCGCTTCGGCGGCCATCTGGGCGCGGTTCTCGCCTTCGGCTTCGCCGACGGCCATCAGCGCCGCCCCACCCTCAGACATGATCGTGCGCACGTCGGCAAAGTCCAGGTTGATCAGGCCGGGCACGGTGATCAGTTCCGAGATGCCCTGCACACCCTGGCGCAGCACGTCATCGGCCAGGCGGAAGGCATCGTTGAGGCCGGCGCGCTTGTCTACCAGTTGCAGCAAGCGGTCATTGGGGATGACGATGAGGGTATCGACATGCTCTTTGAGGCGGGCAATGCCGGCCTCGGCGTTCTGCTTGCGGCGCTTGCCCTCGAATTCAAACGGGCTGGTGACCACGCCGATGGTCAGCGCGCCCACATCGCGGGCCACCTGGGCCACGATCGGCGCCGCGCCAGTGCCGGTGCCGCCGCCGATGCCGGCGGTGACGAACACCATGTCGGTGCCGCGCAATACTTCGTATAAGTCCTCGGCAGATTCTTCGCCAGACTTGCGGCCCACTTCAGGGTCCCCACCGGAACCCATGCCGCGCGTCTGCTTATCGCCGATGCGTACATGCGTGGATGCTTTGCAGAACTGCAGTGCCTGTGCGTCCGTGTTCACCGCCACGAACTCAATGCCCGGCATGCCCTGATCGATCATGCGGTTGACTGCATTGCAGCCACCGCCGCCCACGCCCACCACTTTGATGCGGGCGATGGTCTCTGTGTGATTGTTTTGTGCTTTCATAGCTCCTCCAAGCTAATTTTTTAACTGCGCATCAAACACTTAAGACTCAACTATAGATGCTTTGCTGGTTTTGCGCCCAAAAATCAGGGCAGGAAACGCTTGACCCATTCCTTCCAATCGATGCTCTTATCGCCATGGGTGCCGTTGCTGCTGGCACTGTTGGGGCTGACCTCGTTCATCAGCACGGCCCACTTGAGCAGGCCCACGCTGGTGGCATACGCCGGCGATTGCAATTTATCCACCATGCCGGTGAGCTTGTCTGGCTGGCCCACACGCACCGGCATGTGCAGCACGCGGCTGGCCAGCTCCGGCAAGCCCTTGAGCAGGCTGCTGCCACCGGTCAGCACCACGCCCGCCGGCAGCAGCTCGGCGTAGCCTGTGCGCCCGATCTCTTCGTGCAACAGGGTGAACACTTCTTCCATGCGCGCTTCGATGATCTGGCTCATCTCATGGCGGTTGATCTCCATCGCCTCACTGGCGCCGACCGCCTTGACCGCGAAGGTCTCGGTGGGGTCGATCTCGCCCGGCAGCGCGTGGCCATAGCGCAGCTTGATCTCCTCCGCCTGCGAGAAAGGCAAGCGCAGGCCGTGAGCGATATCCGAAGTGACATGGTTGCCGCCCACCCCCAGCACACTGGTGTGCAGCACATCGCCCTCCACCAGCAGAGCCATATCGGTGGTGCCACCGCCGATGTCGCACACCACCACGCCCATCTCGCGCTCCGTTGGGGTCAGCACCGCTTCGGCCGAGGCCAGTGGGTTGAGCACGAACTGGCTGACGCCAACATTCGATTCGGCCACGCATTGGCGCAGGTTATCCACCACCGAGGAGGCCGCGGTGATGATGTGCACCTGCGCCTCCAGGCGGTAGCCATGCATGCCCACCGGAATGGCAATGCCATCCTGGCCATCGACGACAAAGCCACGCTGGATGACGTGCACGACTTCGCGATTGTGTGGGATGGCTACGGCGCGCGCCACTTCCAGGGCGCGGCCCACATCCTCATGCGAGATGACCCGGTTGGCGATGCCCACCGCGCCGATATTATTGGCCGAGCTGACATGCGCACCAGCCAGGCTCACCAGGGCCGAGGTGATCTCCAGGCCGGAGCTGCGCTCGGCCTTGTCGATCGAGTGGCTGATCGCCCGCGTGACGGCATTGATGTCCACCACGGTGCCCTTGCGCACCCCCTGCGAGGGCTCGTTGCCCACGCCCAGCACGCGCACGCGGCCGTCTTGCTCCACGCGGGCCACGATGGTGCAGATCTTGGTGGTGCCAATATCAATGCCAACGACAATCGGTGCGGCCATTTAATAATCCATTCTGTAGTACGGGGCGTGCAGTTGCGCCACGCTGATCAGCGTAGGCACCAGGCGGCGCGCCTTGAGTTCATCCAGCATCTTGAGGTAGATCGCCAGACGCTGGTCAATATCCTTGCCATCCTGGCCGAAGAACACCTGCCAGCCCTGAGGATCGCTCCAGCCGAAGCCCATCTTGGGGTCGTAGACCAGCGGCGAACCTTCAGGGGCAATGCGCTGCAAGGCCTGAATGACAAAGACCATCTCAGGGCGGATGAGTTGGTGGCTCTCCGGCGTGTTGTTGCTCAGGCTGGGCGGCGCATCCAAAGCGGTCACATGGATCAGGCCACTGGCATCGCCCTGCGGCATGAACGCTACCCCGGCCGCATCCATCCACAAGCTCAGCCCGGCCTGCTCCCACACGATCAACGGCTCGCGCTCCTTGACGGTGACGGTGACGCTGCCGGGCAGCCCGACGCTGATCGAGACGCGTTCCAGCTCAGGGAACTGGGCGCGCAGCGTGGCCAACAGCTTGGCCGGTTCGATGCGGAAGATGCTCTGCCCGGCAATGCCGAGCGCATTGTTGATGGCGTTGGCATTCACACGCTCAGCGCCTTGCAGCTCGACGCGTGCCACAGTGAAGCCGGGCGAGCTGAACATGCTATACAGCAACAGCAAGCAGCCTGCCACCAGCGCCCCCGAGATCACCCGCCAGCCCACCTGCACGCTGGGCAGCGCCGGCAGGCGCAACTCGGCGCCGGCCTCGGCCAGCTTGATGTAGCGCGGGCGGCGCAGGCTGCCCTGCTCCAGCGCCTGCAAGCGGCGCTCGCTCTGCGCATTGCGCGCCACCATCCGCGGCCGGCGGGCCGCGGCTTTGGCTGCCTGGGCCGCGCTGGCCAGCCGGTTAACGATGGGCTTGTCTTCGCGGCGGTGCAAGCGGCGGGCGCGCACCTGTTCAGCACGCGTCAGGTTGTTTTCTGCTGTGGCCATTAACCACCCCTCCGGTATTCGTGCATGGTGGCGGCGCGCTCGGCGCGGCGTTGCTGGGCCAGCTCGATCAAGCGCGTGACCAGCGCCGGGCCATCCAGCCCGCTGGCTTGCCATAATTGCGGATACATGCTGATCGAGGTAAAGCCCGGCATGGTGTTGATCTCGTTCAGCACCACATCGCCACTGTCGCGATCGACAAAGAAATCCACGCGCGCCAGCCCGGCCAGATCGCAGGCCTGGTAGGCCTGCACCGCCAACTGGCGAATGCGCGCACTGGTCTCGGCGGGAATATCGGCCGGGATGTAGGTCTTGGAGCGATCATCGTGGTACTTGGCTTCGTAGCTGTAGAATTCGGCTTCGGGCGCCACTTCCCCGCACAGCGAGGCTTCGGGGGCGTCGTTGCCCAGCACTGCCACTTCGATCTCGCGCACGTTGTAGCCGCGCTGCACAACGATGCGGCGGTCGTATTGCGCCGCGTACATCAGCGCCTCGAGCAGATCGGCGCGGCTGCTGGCCTTGCTAATCCCCACCGAGGAACCGAGGTTGGCCGGTTTGATGAACAGCGGGTAGGCGCTCACCGCTTCAGCCTTGGCCAACGCGGCGTCAATATCCTCTTGAATCTCGCTGCGCAAGAGCAGCACACTCTGCGCTACCGGGATGGCGTGGGCAGCCATTACATCGGCAAACAAGGCCTTATCCATCGCCGCGGCAGAACCCAGCACGCCGGCGCCCACGTAGGCCACGCCCGCCAACTCCAGCAGGCCTTGCAGCGTGCCGTCCTCGCCATAGGTGCCGTGCAAAACCGGGAAGACCACATCCACCGCCGCCAGGGTGCGCAGTTGCGCGGCGCCGTCGAGGGCATCCAGAGCCTGCAAGCCCGGGCGCGTGGGGTCAGCCAGCAAGGTGACGGCTTGCAAGCCGGCCAGCTCTTCGGCTTCCAGCGCAGCCAGCACGCCATCGCCGCTGTACCAGGCGCCATCACGCGTAATGCCGATGGGGGTCACGGCGTAGCCGGCGGTCTGCAACATCTGCAGCACAAACTTAGCTGACATCAGCGAAACGGCGTGCTCACCGGAGCGGCCGCCGAAAATAACTGCAACGTGAGTCTTGTTTTCTGCCATAGCGTCTAATTTCACTGGGCCCATTCGCCCACTAACTGCACTTCCAACTCCAAGTCAATGCCAGCGCGGTCTTGCACCGTCTGGCGGGCCTGCTGGATCAGCGCCCATACATCGCTGGCCCGCGCCTGCCCCAAATTCAAGAAAAAATTGCCATGCAGCGGGCTGATCTGAGCATTGCCAATGCGCATGCCCTTCAACCCCGCTTGCTCGATCAGCCGCCCGGCGCTTTCGCCCGGCGGGTTCTTGAACATTGAGCCCATGCTGGCGCCAGGGGGCTGGGTGCGCCGCCGGTGCGCCAGGAACGCGTCCATCTGGGCGCGGATCTCCGCTTCGGGCTTGTGGCTCAGCGCCAACTGGGCGCTGAGCACCACCGCCTGGCCAGGATTGCGCTTCAGCCAGCTCTCGCGGTAGGCAAAAGCCAGCTCGGCGGCGCTCCAGGTCTGCTGGCCTAGTTCACGATGCAAGATTGTTGCCAATTCGAGGCAACTGGCCACATCGCCGCCGTGGGCGCCGGCATTGCCAGCCACCGCCCCGCCCAGCGTACCGGGGATGCCGGCGGCCCATTCCAGCCCGCTGAGGCCCTTGCGCGCCGCCTGGCGGGCGATGCCACCCAGCCCGGCGCCGGATTCAGCCCATACGCTGGGATCCGGCCCCTCGTGAAACTGCACCTGATTGGCCTCGTTGAGCACCACCACTTCACGCACGCCGGCATCGCTCACCAGCATGTTGGAACCGCCCCCCATCACCACGAAGGGCAACTCCAGCTGCCACAGCGTCTGGGCGGCCTGGGCCAGCTCAGCCGCCGAGCGCACCACCACCACCGCATCGGCGCGGCCGCCGATGCGGGCGGAGGTGAGCCGGCCCACCGGCTCATCCAGCCGCAGGCGTTCGGCAAACGCGGCCTGCAATGCGTCTAGCGGCAATCGGGTAGCAGCCATCACGGTCATCTAGATCTTCTTGACGCGGTGCACGATGCGGGTGAGCACTTCGCGAGTGGCTTCGTCTTTGGTGACATGATGGCCAGGGCGCTTGGGCGCCGGGGCCAGCTTGGCCTGGCGCACGTCGTACGCCTCGCCATAGCTGACGATGAAGGGCATCACTTTTTTCTGTTTCTGCTCAAGCATAATGACTCTCCTTCTCCTGCAGCGCGGCGAACAGCGCCGCGCTGAGTTGGATCGCATCGCCAGCGCTCATCACCACCAGCACGTCGCCCGGCTGCAGAGCTGCCAGCAGCGCCTGCTGAGCTTGGGCAAACGTGGGAGTGAACGCGCTATGCGCGATCTTGGTTACGAGGCTGGCCAAATCAAAATCTGCCGGCTGGCGCTCACGCGCTGCAAACACATCCAGCACGAAGACCTGATCGGCGTCTTCGAAGGCGCTGGCGTAATCCGCCGCCAGGGTGTGCGTGCGGCTATAGGTGTGCGGCTGCCACACCGCCACGATGCGCTGGCCAGGGAACTGGCCGCGCGCCGCGGCCAGCGTGGCGGCAATCTCGCGCGGGTGGTGGGCGTAATCGTCAATCACGCGCACCCCGGCGGCCTGGCCGCGCGTCTCAAAGCGGCGGCTGGTGCCGCGGAAATCGCCCAGCGCCAGCGCCGCCTCAGGCACGTTCAGGCCCAGCTTGTGCGCCACGGCCAGCGCCCCCAGCGCGTTGAGCGCATTATGCAGCCCGGGCACTTGCAGTTGCACGCGGGCCAGCTCCACCCCCGCGTGCAGCACGGCGAAGGCATAGCCGGCACCTTGGGTCGATAGCACTTGCATCTGGTACTCTGCCCCTGAGTGGCTATACGCATAGGAGCTGACTTTGTGCCCGTGCGCCACGGCGTACTCCAGCAGGGTCCGCGCGCCGGGGTCATCTGCGCAGGCGATGAGCTCGCCATCCGGCTGCAGGCGCTCTACAAAGCGCTCAAAAGCCGCCTGGAAGCTGGCTGCGCTGGGGAACATGTCCGGATGGTCGTGCTCCACATTGGTCACCAGGGCCAGCGCGGGGTGCAGGCCGAAGAACATATAGTCATACTCATCGGCCTCGATGACGAACAGGCGCCCGGCGCCTGCGGCGGCGTTGCTGCCCAGGTTGGCGGCCTGGCTGCCAATGATGTAGCCTGGCCGCTGGTTGAGGGCGCTGAGCAGCCAGGCCAGCATGGCCGTGGTGGTGGTCTTGCCGTGCGAACCCGCCACGGCAATCACCTGCTGGTCTGCCAGCAACGGCTCCAGGAATTCGGCGCGCTTGAATACCGGAATGCCGGCGGCGCGGGCGGCCTGCACTTCTACGTTGTCCTCCCCCACGGCGGAGGAGCGCACGACGCGCGCCGCACCCTGCACCTGCCCAGCCGCGTGCTGGCTGTACACCGTGGCGCCGGCTTGCTGCAACGCCGCCAACGCTACCGAATCCTGGCGGTCAGAGCCGCTGACCGCTTCGCCGCGCTCCAGCAGCACGCGGGCAATCGCCGAAAGGCCCGTGCCGCCAATCCCAATGAAGTGCGTGCGGGCGCTCATACGAACAACACCAGGATCATCAAGAGCGCTACGGCAATGGCAATGTACATCCACAAGCCCACCAGCCACTGCGGCAGCATGAAGGGCAAGAGGTTAGTGAGCTCTGGCCCCGGTGGCGTGATGAAGGCAAACGGGTAATTGAATTGGTGCAAGTAATACAGCAGTGAGCCGATCAGCAAATAGCCGTTGATGCCGCCCAGCAGCAAGCCGAGCAGATTGTTGCGCCAGCGCGCTTTGGTCAGCGCGTCGGAGATGCGCTGCAAGCGTTGGCTCTGGTAACCGGCCACGGCGCACAGCACCAGCACGGCGCCGCGCACCAGAAACTGGCGCTGGTCATCGCCGGCGATGGGCAGCATCGGCAGCACCACGGCGATGATGAATACCGCCAGGATCAGCGAAGAGGTCACCAGCACCTCTTTGCCGAAGCCGCGCATCAGCCCCATCAGGGCGAACATGGCCACCAGCATCCACAGCAGCGCCGAGAGCGAGATCATGCCGAGGCCGCAGCCTTTCCCAGTTGGCGCAGGCGCGCGGCGATCGCCGCGGCCGCATCCGGCGTGGCGATGGCGGCCATCGCCTGGCGCATGGACTGCAACTGTGCCGCATCGGCCAGCACGCGGTTCACGGTGGGCGCCAGCTCGCTGCCCAGTTGCTCATCGGCCAGCACCACGGCTGCACCGCGTTGCGCCAGCAGCGCGGCGTTATCGTGCTGGATGTGCTGCTTGAACGCGATCGGCACCAGCACCGCTGGCAGCCCAAACAGCGGCAGCTCGCCAAAGATCGATGCGCCGGCACGGCACACCGCCAGGTCGGCCGCAGCCAGCGCGGCGCCCATGTCTGCATGCAAATACGGGAAGGCGCGATAGCGCGCCGCCTGCGCGGGGGTCAAGGCGGCCTGCTGCGCCTGCAGCGCGTCCCAATTGGCTTCACCCGTTATATGGATCACCTGCTTATCTTGCAATAAGTCGGGCAATGCCGCCAGCGTAGCGCGGTTGATATTTTGGGCGCCCTTGCTGCCGCCAAAAACCAACACCGTCGGCAGATCGCTGCGCAAGCCAAAGTGTTGGCGCGCCTCCGCGCGGCGCGCGCCGGTTGCCCAGGCGGCCAGTTCCTTGCGCACCGGGTACCCGCTCACCTGCAGGCGCGCCGGGCGCGCATACCCGGCGCCGGCTTCGGGGGCGATGATGGCAATGACATCAGCAAAGCGCGCAATGAAGCGCAGCGCAAAACCGGGGCGCGCATCCGGCACGAAGGCCAGCGTAGGAATGCCCATACGGCTGCCGGCCAGCGCCACCGGCGCAGCCACGTAGCCACCGGTGAAGAATAGGGCCTGCGGCTTAAACTGGCGCAGGATGCGCCGCGCCGCAAAGTAGCCGCGGAGCAATTGCCACAGGCTGCGCGGCAACTGAGCCAGGCCTACGCCGTGCAGCCCGGCGGCAGGCAGCGTGGTGAGCTGGTAACCCGCACGCTTCACCAGTTGCTCCTCCATGCCACCCTCGCCGCCCACCCACAGCAGCTCGAGCTCAGTTTCGCCCAATTCTTGCAGCACGGCGAGCGCGGGATACACCCCACCCCCGCTCGCCCCGGCGGCCACGAGTAGTCGCATCGAGAATCCTTTCTTCGTTCTGGCTCTTCACTTTGGCCGCCCGCGAAACGCTGAGCACGATCCCCAACGCACCCAATACCGAAACCAGGCTGGAGCCGCCATAACTGATCAGCGGCAACGCATTGCCGGCGAAGGGCAACAGCCCCACCATCACGCCCATGTTGATGAATGCTTCCATCGTGACCCAAATGGTGATGCCGCCGGCGATCAACGAGCCGAGCATATCGGGTGCCTGGCGGGCGATCACCATGCCGCGCCACAGCACCACGCCATACAGCGCCGTCAGTACGGCGCTGCCCAGCAGGCCGAGCTCTTCGCCCACTACGGCGAAAATGCTATCGGTGGGCGGCACGGGCAGGCCGGTGAGCTTGGTATCGGCCAGGCCGATGCCCACACCAAACCAGCCGCCCTTCACAAAGGCTTCAAAGGAGCGCAGCACGTGGCTGTTCGCCTGGGTCAGATCCTGCAGGCTATCCAGATAGCTGCTGATACGCACCTGGCTGGTAGTGCTGACGCTGACGAACAGCGCGCCCAACACCGAAGCGGCCACCAGCATGAAGCCGATCTGCTTGACGCTACCACCGGCCAGAAAGAACATCATGCCGCCCAGCACCACCATGGTGGCCGCCGCGCTAAAGTCAGGCTGCTTCAAGATCAAACCGGCCATAATGCCGATGATGCCGCCCAGCGGCAGGATGCCGCGGCCCACGCTGGTGAGCTGCTCGCGCTTGGAGCTCAGCCACACCGAGAGATACAGGATCGTGGTGACCTTGGCCACCTCACCCGGCATGTACGAGCCGCCGCTAAGGGCGCGCGCCGAGCCGTAGCGCACTTCGTTGATCACCAGCACGATCACCAGGCTCAGCACGGTGGCGGCGATCAGCGGCACCGCATACTTGCGCCAGAAGCGATAATCGATAAAGTAGCCCGCCAAAGCGGCGATGACCCCGATGGCCATGGTGAACAATTGGCGCCGGAACATGAACGTAGGATCGTCGTACTCGCTGAGCGAGAAGTTCCAGCTCGCCGAATACACCATCAGCAGGCCGAAGACCAGCAAAGCGAAGATCGCCAGCAGCATCGGCACATCGACGTTGAGCTCGATCGCCGGCCACAGGCTGGGCTTGCGCCGCCCCGCGCTGCGCCGGCGCCGCGGCGCCAGTGGCGCCGCGGCCTCATCGGCGGTGGCAAAAGTATCGAAGGTTTCTTCGCTCATAGCTCACTCACTAACTGGCGAAAGCGTTCGCCGCGTGCTTCGAAATCTTTGAATTCGTCAAAGCTGGTGGCGCCGGGCGCCAGCAGCACCACTTCGCCCGGGCGGGCCGCCGCGGCGGCGCGCTGCACGGCCTCATCGAAGCCGGCGGCGACCTGCCGCGGCAACTGCGGCGCCAGGCGCGCAAACAATTGCGCCAACGGCGCAGCCGCCTCGCCAAACAGCACCACCTGGCTGGCGCGCTGCGCCGCCAGCTGCACCAGGCTGCTCCAATCCAAATGCTTGTCGCGCCCGCCGAGCAGCAAGACCAGCGGCTGGCCGAAGGCCTGGATGGCCGCCTCGGCGCGCTGCGGCGCAGTGGCGATCGAGTCGTTGTAATACTCCACGCCGCGCAAGCTGCGCACAAACTCCAGGCGGTGCGGTGCGCCGTGAAAGCCCTGCAAGCCCGCCAGCATCTCCGCGGCGCCGGCTCCGGCGGCGGCGGCCAGCGTGCAGGCCGCCAATACGTTGAGCACATTGTGCGCGCCGCGCAGCTCGATGGCGTTGAGCGGCAGCAGCTCGTGCTCGCCGCGCCCATCGCGCAGCCACAGGCTGGCGCCGCGCACGAACACGCCTTGCTGGCCGGCGGCCAGGCCTTCGGCGCTGAACCACAGGGTGCGGCCGTGCACGCGCTCGGCCAGCGGCCAGCTGCGCGTATCGCCGCGGTGCAGCACGGCGATGTCATCGCCGTGCTGAAACTCAAGGATGCGCGCCTTGGCGGCCACATACGCATCCATATCGGCGTGGCGATCCAAATGATTAGGCGCCAGGTTCAGAATCGCGGCGATGTGCGGAGCGCGCGTCATCCATTCAAGCTGGAAGCTGGAAAGTTCCATCACGGCAATATCATCGGCGTGCATTTCGTCCACATCGGCCAGCAAAGGGCGGCCGATGTTGCCGCCCACCCATACCTTGCGCAGCGCGCCGCCTTCCAGCCCAGCCAACATGCGCCCCACCAGGGTGGTGGTGGTGGTTTTGCCCGCCGAGCCGGTGATGCCGATGACGCGGCACGGGGCTAGCTCCAGAAACAATTGCGAATCGTTCGCGACCGGCAGGCCGCGTTGCAGGGCGGCCTGCACCAGCACATTCTCGCTGGGCACGCCACCGGAGAGGTACAAGCGCTCGGCGCCATCCAGCACGCTCAGCGGGTGGCCGCCCAGCGCCCACTCCACCGGCAAGCCGGCCAGGGCGGCCTGCGCTTCGGCCAACTCCGCCGCCGAACGCTGATCGCTCAGCACCACCTGCGCGCCGTGCCGCGCCAGATAGCCAGCCGTGGCCAGCCCCTGGCGAGCAGCGCCCAAAACCACAACTTTGCGCCCGGCCCACGGCATACTAGAGCACCGCCAACGCTACGCCTACCATGGCAAACAGCAGGCTCATCAACCAGAAACGCTGCACGATCTGCGTTTCGCTCCAACCGGAGAGTTCGAAGTGCAAATGCAGCGGCGACATTTTGAAGACGCGCCGCCCACCGGTGAGCTTGAAGAAGCTCACCTGGATCATGACGCTGAGAATTTCGCTGACCGGGATCACGGCGATCAGCGGCAGCAAGATCCACTGCCCGGTCATCAAGGCCACCACGCCCAGGCAGGCGCCCAGTGCCATCGCCCCGGTATCACCCATGATCAATTGGGCGGGGTGCACGTTGAACCACAGGAAGCCGAACAAGGCGCCCACCAGCGTGAAGCAGAACTGGGCCAGGAAACTCTGGCCCTGCAGCAAGGCGATGCAGCCGAAGGTGGCGAAGGCGGTGGCGCTGATCAGCCCGGCCAGCCCATCCAGACCATCGGTAAAGTTGACCGCGTTGGCCGAGCCCACAATGATAAAGACCGCCACGGGGTAATACAACCAGCCCAGATCAAATTCAATGCTGGCACCGGGCAAATACAGATCCGGCACATGCAGCAGCTCGCGCAGGGCAAAGGCCAGCCCGGTGGCCAGCACAATTTGCAGCAGCAGCTTGTTGCGGGCGCGCATGCCCTCGCCGATCTTGCGCTGCAGCTTGCGAATATCATCCAGACTGCCCAGCCCACCGAACATCACCATCGCCGCCAGCGGCACCAGCACCGAGAGCCCCACCCCGCTCAGCCCGATCAGTGAGACGGCATTGAGCAGCACGGTGACCAGCAGCACGGGCAGAATAAACATCACCCCGCCCATCGTCGGCGTGCCCACTTTGATGATGTGGCGCTCGGGCGCTTCGAGGCGAATGCTGTCGCCGACTTCGAGGCGGCGCAGGATACGAATCAACGGCCCACCCCAGATCACGGTGAGGATGAAGCTGACGCCAGCCAAAACCAGCGCGGTGGCGCTACCGTTCATTCTTTTCCTCCAAGTCAGGCACGATCTTATCCATATGTACCGCCCGCGAGCCCTTCACCAGCACCACATCGCCGGCGGCCAGCGCATCCTGCAAGAAGCCCAGCGCCGCCTGGCTGTCACCAAATTCGTGGATGGCCGTGCTGTTCAGCCCGGCCTGACGCGCCGTCTCGGCGATGATGTGAGCCCGCGGGCCTACCGTCACCAGCAGCTCGACCACGCGGGCGGCCAAGTTGCCCACGATGCGATGGCCCTGCTCCTCGTACTGGCCAAGCTCTAGCATATCGCCTAGCACGGCCACTTTGCGTCCTTCCAGCTCGCCCAGCAGGTTGAGCGCCGCCACGGTCGATTCAGGCGAAGCGTTATAGGTGTCATCCAGCAGCAGCGAGCCGTTGCGCCCCGGCACGGCCATCAGGCGCAGTTGGGCGTTGCCAATGCGCAGGCCGCTCAAGATCGCGCCCCAATCCATGCCCTCTACGATGCCCACTGCGGCTGCACGCAATGCGGTGTGCACCGAATGGCGCCCGATCAGCGGAATACGCACATGCAAAGTTTCGCCTTGATAGTGCAGGCGGAAGCGCACCCCATCCAGGCCGAGGCCCTCGATGTGATCGGCCCACAGATCCGCTTGCGGCTCGAGGCCATAGAAGAATACGCGCGCAGCGGTGTCTTGCGCCATGCGGCGCACATAAGGGTCATCATGGTTGAGGATCGCTACACCCTGGGCTGGCAGGCTCTTAACCAGCTCCGCCTTGCCCTGGTAGATCGCTTCCTGCGAGCCGGCCCGCGAGGCGTGCACCGTACCGACATTGGTGACCACGCCAATTTCCGGCACGGCAATATCGGCCAGCAGCGCGATCTCGCCAATGACGTAGAAGCCCATCTCGAGCACAGCGCGCTGCGTATCAGGGCGGATGGAGAGCACGCTCAGCGGCAGGCCGATCTCATTGTTGAAATTGCCCGCCGATTTGAAGGTGCGGAAGCGCTGGCTGAGCACATCCGCGGTGAGCTCCTTGGTGGTGGTTTTACCCACGCTACCCGTGATGCCCACCACGCGCAGCTCGCTCAGGCGGCGGCGCCAAAAGCGCGCCACCGTTTGCAGAGCCGGCAGGCTGTGCGGCACCACCAGGCACAGCGGCGTGCTGAAAGCCGCCGCGTCCGGCAGCGTGCCGCTGCGCAGGTCAAGGTTGGTGTAGCCGTCCAACGGGTGCTCCACCAAGGCGGCGCTGGCGCCGTTGGCAAAGGCGGCGGCCACGTAGTCGTGCCCGTCGACATGCTCACCCTGCAGGGCAACGAAGAGGCTGCCCGCGGCGGCCTGGCGCGAGTCGTGCACGGCGCCGCTCAGCGGCAGGGCCTCGGCCGCCGCCGGGCGCTGCTGGCTGAGCGCTTCGATGACATCGGCAAGAGTGAGGCTATTCACGCTCATTGCTGGCTTCCCTGCCCGGAGTTGGATACCGCTCCGGCGAATTGGTAATTGGGGGCAATGCCCTGCAGCACCACCAGGCGCTCGACGATATCGGCAAACAGCGGCGCGGCCACTTCCGAAGCCCAGGTTGAAGTCTCCGGGCGCTCCAGCCACACAAACACGATGAAGCGCGGGTTCTCCACCGGCCCCCAACCGATGAAGGAGGTATTGGTTTGATTCTGTTCGTAGCCGGTGGGCACGGGGATCTGCGCCGTGCCGGTTTTGCCCGCCAGGCGATAGCCCGCCACCATCGCCAGCGAGCTCTCGCCTTCCAGCGAGTTGGCCAGCATTTCGTTCATGGTGTGGGCCGTTTCAGCCGAGATGGGCTGGCCGGCGAACTGCGGCGGAATGTTGTACTGCGAGCCATCCTGAATGACGGATTTGACGATGTGCGGAATGACCATCTGGCCGTCGTTGATGAAGGCCGAAACCGACATGACCATTTGAATGGGCGTGACGGCAATGCCCTGCCCGAAGGTGTTGGCGCCCAGATCGGCCAGATACCAATTGGGGTCACCGGGGCGCTTCACCGTACCGTTTTGCTCACCAGCCAGATCGATGCCGGTGGGATGGCCAAAACCGAAGCGCTCAACGTACTCGTAGAACTTCTCCTGGCCGAGCTTTTCGCCCATCCACACCAGGCACACGTTGAGCGAGTGCTGCATGCAGCCTTGCACCGTCTGCAAGCCCCAGGCGCGGTTGTTCCAGTTGCGCACGGTGATGCCGCCGATGGTGTAGGCGCCCTGATCGAGGAATTCGGTTTCGGGCGTTACCACGCCTTGATCCAGCGCCGCCGCGGCGGTGATCACTTTGAAGATCGAGCCAGGCTCATAAATTTCGCCGATGGCGCGGTTGTAGGGCGTGCTATCGGTGTAGATATCGGCGTAATCGTAGTATTCGTTCAAATCCATGCGCGGCGTGGAGGCCATCGCCAACAGCTCGCCGGTTTTGGGGTCCATCACGATGGCGGTGCCCGATTCGGCGCCGGTTTTGGCAATGTGGGCATCCAGCGTATCTTCCACCATCGCCTGGATCTCGCGATCGATAGTGAGCACCAGGCTGGCGCCGGCCGGCACCTCGGGGCGCTCCTGGGCGCGGGTGGGCGCCACCGGCACCCAGATGTTCTCCGGCACGCCGGCCAGCAGGTTCTGGTATTGCTGCTCAACGCCGAAGTAGCCCAGGCTTTCGCGATTAACAAAGCCCAGGATGTTCGAGGCCAGGTCGCGCTCGGGGTAGCTGCGCGCCAGACGCGCCGTACACTGCAGCGCATACAAAGCGGGATCGTTGGAGCAGCGCGTGGAGTCCATATCCACCGGCTCGCGCGAGACATCGTAGCCCTTGAGCAAGTTGATCTTCTCAGGCAGCACATAGTTGGCCGCTACGACGTAGATCGCATTCTCGGAGGCGGGAATGCTGGCCTGGGCCAGCACGGTGTTGTAATCGGCACCGATCAACGCGCTGAGCGCCATGGCGATGGCTTGCGGATCCGTGACCGCTGCCAGGTCAATACCGATCTCGTAGACGGTGCGGTTGCCGGCCAGAATGTTGCCGTTGCGGTCATACAAGATGCCGCGCGGCGGCTGGATCTCGCTCTGCTGGCGGCTGTGCAGTTCGCCCAGGCGCAGGAAGGTTTCGGCCTGCGGGCTGTGCTGGATGCTGTAGGTTTTGTACAGGATCAGCACGCCGAACAGGGCGAAGAAGCCGGCCATCACCAGGTAGCGCCAGGTGTGCTCGCGCGGCATTTAGTAGCCCCCCAGCAGACCGAAGCCGTATTCGTCAAACAGTTGGCCGGCCCAATCGAGCAGCGATTGGGTGTACGCATCCGGCAGGCGCGGCACGCCAGCAAACTGGCCACCGGCACGCGGCGCCAACTGCAGGCTGGCGCGGCCACGGTAGCCTTCCACTGTCAGGTAGGTCACCGCGCCGGGCTGCACCGGGGCGAAGCCGCTGGCTTCGGCGCGGGCTTGCATGGCCTCGTTAGAGGTCAGCCCCGCCCACTGGCTTTCCAGGTTCTCGATCTGCTGCTGCATGCGGATGCGCTCGTTTTGCAGGTCCTGTACATAGCGCCCGGCGGTGGAGGCGCGCGCCGTGACGTTTAAATACAAACCGGCCAACAGCGCCAGAGCGACAATGGCCGCGGCAATCAAGCCGATCAATTGCATTTGTTGCCGCCATGGGGTCTGGCGGTATGCCTGTACAAAGCTTTTGTTTCGCATAATAGCTGGCCCTCCAGCCAGCGGTTTGGCCCTGGCCCCGCGGTTGCGCGGTGACCAAAGCTGCAAAACTCGGTGCAAAGCCTGTGCCTAACGGCACCTGATTTTCTTAAAGTTTCTGCGCCAGGCGCTCAGCCACGCGCAAGTGAGCGCTGCGTGCCCGCGGGTTGGCAGCTACTTCCTGCGGGCTGGCCGCAACCGGCTTGCGGGTCAGTTCCTTCAGGCTGGCGGTGTGCCCGCAGGTGCACACCGGCTGGCCGGGCGGGCAAATACAATCCCGGCTCTCCTGGCGGAAGTACTGCTTGACCAGGCGATCCTCCAGCGAATGGAAGGAGATGATCGCCAGCCGCCCGCCGGGCTTGAGCGCCGCCAGCGCCTGCGGCAGCACGGCCTGCACTGCATCCAGCTCGCCGTTGACGGCGATGCGCAGCGCCTGGAAGCTGCGCGTGGCGGGGTGGATTGCGCCGCCCCGGCCGGGGCGCTTGCCGCCAAGCGTCTTGGCTACCAGCTCGGCCAGCGCCCGGCTGCTGTGCAGCGGGCGGGCCGCCACGATAGCGCGGGCAATGCGGTGCGATTGGCGCTCTTCGCCATAGGCGTAGAGCAGGTCCGCAAGCTCGGCTTCGGGCAGCGTATTCACCAGGTCGGCGGCGCTGCGGGCGGCCGCCGGGTTGAAGCGCATGTCCAGCGGGCCATCCTTTTGGAAGGAGAAGCCGCGTGCGGCCTGGTCAAACTGCATGGAGGAGGCCCCCAGGTCGAGCAGGATGCCATCCACCGCGCCCCACCCCAGCGCCGCCAGATGCTGGGCCAGATCGGCATACGAGCCATGGCGGATGTGCGCCCGTTCACCGAAGGGCGCTAACCGCTGCGTGGCCAAGGCCAGCGCCTCGGGATCGACGTCCAATCCCAGCAGTTGGCCGTCCGGGGAGCTGCCCTCCAGCAGCCCCCCGGCATGCCCACCGGCGCCCAGCGTGCCATCGACATAGCGGCCGCCCGGCGTGGGTGACAGTGCTGCGAGTGTTTCTTTGTAAAGTACCGAAAGATGCGCCGCCGCAGCGCGCTCCTCTGCCTGCATGCCTAGCTCTTTTGGGCCAGGTCTACGCCTGAAAAGCTGGCGGGGTCTGCTTTCATCGCCTCATCGATACGGTTGCGCACGCGGGCCCACGCCTCCTGCGGCCAGATTTCAAACTGGTCACTGATGCCCACCAGCTTGACCTCGGCGCCGAGCTTGAACTCCTCGCGCAGGAACTGCGGGATGAGGATGCGGCCGCTGCCGTCAGGCTCCACACGCTCCGCCTGGCCGGTGATCACGCGGCGCAGATCGCGCACCTTGGGATCGGTGATACTCAGCGCCTCGAGGTTGCGCACCATGGCGGCGAAGGCCTCTGGCAGCATCACCACCAGATTGCCATCCAACCCGCGCGTGATGACGCCGCCCTGTGCCAGCAGTTGGCGGAAGCGGGCCGGCACGGTGAGGCGGCCCTTGTCATCGATGGAGTGAGAGTATTCGCCTAGAAACATAAGTTCTATTTATGGGTTAATGGCAGAACGCCGGGATAGTCCCGGCGCTCCACTTTATGCCACTTCGTCCCACAAGTTCCCATATTATAGGCAGGATCGACCCACAATGCAAGTATTTGCCCCACGAAAAGTTAAGTAATTAGTACTAGTGAGGGGGAAGAGTGAGCAGGGAACAGGAAGCAGGGAGCAGGGAAACCAGCGGTCAGCGATTAGCGATTAGTAGTTAGCGATTAGTAGTCAGCGGTCAGTCGTAAATACTGCTTAACCACAAAGGCACAAAGGACACGAAGACAAGCTTTTGAGATTTGGATTTTATCTGCGCCTATCTGCGTTCATCTGTGGTGATTTGCCTTTGATGTTGCCTTTGCAAGATGGCGAACGTAACTGCTTAACCACAAAGGCACAAAGGACACAAAGTTAAGCCTTTGAGATCTTGGGTTTTATCTGCGCCTATCTGCGTTCATCTATGGCGATTTGCCTTTGATATTGTCTTTGGCACAAAGCCAGCTTCGGGAGATTTTGGGTTTATCTACGTATATCTGCGTTCATCTGCGGCGATTCGCCTTTAATATGGCCAAGTGACATTGCCAAAAAAAAAAAATGGCACAAAAAGGTTTCTTTGTGCCCTTTGTGTCTTTGTGGTTGCTGTTGGCTTTAGCCTACATCGCGAGCACCAGAGCCGCGGCGCGCCGCATCCAGCAGCTCGGCCGCATAGGCATCATGCAGCAGCGCCGGCACATTCGTGCGCCGCCCCACCGTGCGCAAAGCGGCCTTCTCCGCCCAGATGCGCTGCACGATGAAGGGCACATCGCGCTGCAGATCCTGCGTATCGTAAAAGAGGCCCAGCCAGGGATGGCGCTGGCGGATATCCGCCAGCAGGGCGCGGCGCAGGCCGTTGCCGGAGTACGGGAAAGAGAGCGTGACGCGCGCCTGCCCGGTGATGGCCTGCACCGCACGGCCCGACTCCACGATCTCCGCTTCGATCTCGGCATCGCTCAGCGTGGCCAGCTTGGCATGGCGCACAGTATGCGCGCCGATGGTGAAGCCATCCGCGTGCAGGGTACGCACCTGCTCACGGGTCAGATACGGCGTGCGTTCCTGCAAATAGGCCTTCACGTCCACGCCGAGCATTTTGGCGGTCATATCGATCACGCCTTCTTCGGCAGCCTGCTGGGTCTTGATCCAGCGCTCAAAGCTGGCCGCATCCGAAAGGCTGAGCCCTAGCGCATGGTTCAGGCTGGTGAGCACCATTTTCACCGCATCACGCTCGAGCGTACGCACCTGCTCGATGCACAGCGAGGTTTTGTTGCGATAGAACATGCTGGCATTGTCCAGCCAACTGGTCGTGACGTAAAACGTGCAGGGGATGCGGTACTTGAGCAGCAACGGGCGCACCACACTGTAGCACTCGCTGAAGCCATCATCGAATGACAGGTGCACGGCGCGCCGCGGCAAGGGCTTGCCTTCCACACGGTGCGCCTCGATCTCAGCATCGCTGACGGGATGAAAGTGACGCTGCAGGTATTGCAGCGCAGCCTCAAAACGCGCCACGGGCTCCGGGGCGTAAAGGTGCTGCACATGCGGCAGATACGCGTCGGAGACGGAGTGATAAAAGAACCCGATCACATCGCGAGCAAAGACCGCGCGGTACACGCTCAGCGGCAGTATGCGCCCCACCCCACGCAGCAGTTTCCCAGCCAGTGCCCTCATTTAAGTAAACACCATATCACCATCGGTATAGTGCTGCACGAAGCTGCCCGCCGCCATGGCTTGCGCCAAGGGGCTATCGGCGTGGTGCGGGTGTAGTTGCAGCGTGCGCTGCAGGCGGCGCACCAGCAGCGGCCGCAGCCAGCCGGGCAAGGCCGCCGCCAAGGCCGCCTCGCCCTCGATGATGTGGGCGCGGCGCGCGCGGGCGGCCTGCACGGCGGCGGCCAGCCAGGGGCGCGGCGGCAAAGTAGCATCCAGCGCCTTGAGCACCCCACGGCCGCGGATCTGCGAGAACTGGAATAGCGCATAGTGCTGCGCGTCCCCCACGGCGAAGATGGTGAAACCGGGGCGCCAATCGGTGAATTCATAATCCAAGTAGGCGCTCGCAGAGCGCCTACTTGGTAACACCCAGGGCTGCTGCAGCGTCCAGTTCAGCACCGCCGCGTCGCGGTAAAAGTGCGTGCCCTGCGGCGCGGGCACGGCGAAGGCCTGGGGCGCTGGCAAAGCGGCCGCGGCCGAAGGCCCAACCGCGGCCTGCGCCAGCGCCAAGAACAGCGGGCGCAGCAGCCAGCCGAACAGCGTTTCAAAGAGGCGATGGAAGACGGCTTGCACAGGCTCGATCGTCAGCTTCAGCCCAACCAGGCTGGCGAGCTTGCGCAGGCCGCGCAGCAACAAACCAAGCGGGTTATAACGTCCGGCGACCTCAAAATCGAGGCGTATATACGATAGTGGGGCAACTTCCTGAAAGCCAAACTTGGCGCTGACGCGGCGCGCCGGGGCGCTGCCCACGATGGCGAGGTCAACGTCGAGGTCAATGGCCGCCTGCATGAGCTGTGAGCCCAACCCTTTGCCGAGCATATCTTTGCTCACCGCCCAGGTGGTGAGCCAGTGCACGCGGTGCAGTTGGCCCGCATGGGCCAATTGCACCGCAGCCAGGCCGAAGTAGCCCACCGGGCGCTCCCCCTGTAGGGCCAGCAGCAAGGCCACATCGTCTGGCGTGGCGTGCGGATTGTGCGCCATGGCGCCGGCGCGGTGCTTGGTGATGGGAATAAAGCTGCCCGGCGCGGCACCGTCTACATAGCGGGCGGCAACAGTGGCCAGGTCTTTGAGCTTGATGCGCTCAATGCGAATGGAGTCCATAAGGATATGGGGATGATACCAAGGATGAACGCAAAGGTCGGTTAGTCAGGTGGCCGGTTAGTTGTTAATCGTTAATCAAAGGCAATCATCGACGCTAGAAATAGCCGCAAATGCCAAGCCGGGCCAATAATCTACCCATCTGTCATTCCGAACCGAGCGCAGCGAGGGAGGAATCCTTTAGGGCATGAAAAAAAACCGCACATCTTCTGAGAACTGAGCGCAGACCGCGCAGCTAGGCCAATCTACCCATTTGTCATTCCGAACCGAGCGCAGCGAGGGAGGAATCCATTAGGGCATGAAAAATCCACACATCTTCTTGAGAACTGAGCGCAGACCGCGAAGCCGGGCCAATCTTCCCATTTGTCATTCCGAACCGAGCGCAGCGAGGGAGGAATCCATTAGGGCATGAAAAATCCACACATCTTCTTGAGAACTGAGCGCAGACCGCGCAGCCGGGCCAATCTGCCCATCTGTCATTCCGAACCGAGCGGCAAAGCGCAGGAGGAACTTTTAGGCATGAAAACCCGCACATCTTCTGAGAACTGAGCAAGACCCAGCTAGGCCAATCTACCCATTTGTCATTCCGAACCGAGCGCAGCGAGGGAGGAATCCATTAGGGCATGAAAACCCACACATCTTCTTGAGAACTGAGCGCAGACCGCGAAGCTAGGCCAATCTTCCCATTTGTCATTCCGAACCGAGCGCAGCGAGGGAGGAATCCTTTAGGGCATGAAAAAAAACCGCACATCTTCTGAGAACTGAGCGCAGACCGCGCAGCTAGGCCAATCTACCCATTTGTCATTCCGAACCGAGCGCAGCGAGGGAGGAATCCTTTAGGGCACAAAATAATTTGCGGAAAGGCGTGGGGATTACTTACGGCTTAGAGCTTACGGCTTAGAGCTTACGGCTTAGAGCTGAACGCTGATAGCTAACCGCTAATAGCTAACCGCTCTCCGCTACCCATACCTCTCCACCACCGCCATCACCTGCGCATAATAGCCGCCACCGAATAGATTCAAATGATTGAGCAAGTGATAGAGGTTGTACACATCAAAGCGCTCGCGCCAGCCCAGCTCCAGTGCACGCACTTCGGTGTAGGCGGAGTAGAACTCCCCCGGAAATTGGCCGAACAGCGCAGTCATCGCCAGATCGGCTTCCGCCCAGCCGAAGTACGCCGCCGGGTCGATGAGCGCAGGCGCGCCCGTGGCACCAGCGAGCACATTGCCGGCCCACAGATCGCCATGCAGCAAGCTAGCTGGCTGCGGCGGCACAAGCTGCGGCAGCCGGGCGGCCAGGCGCTCAACCGCGGCAACTTGATCAGCACTCAACAGAGAGTGGCTATGCGCAAGATGGGCCTGGTGGTGTAGACGCCGTTCGGCGAAGAACACATAGCCATCGGCCAGCCAGCCGTTGGGCTGTGGCGTGAGGCCGATGTAATTGTCGTGCGCAAAGCCAAAATGCGCCTGGGTGTGGGCGTGCAGCTGCGCCAGGCCGCGCCCCAGCTGCGGCCAGTAGCCTGCCGTCCGAGCGGCCGGCTGCAGATCCTCGAGCAGCAGGAATCCCTCGTCCACCAGGACAACCGCGGGCACGCGCAGCGTGCGCGTGCCCGCCAGTGCCTCTAAGCCCTCAGCCTCACGCGCGAACAGATCGGCGGGTGCGTTGGCGTTGGTCTTTAAAAAGAAATGCGCACCACTCTCCGTCACCAGGTGGGCGCCGTTGTTGATGCAGCCGCCCGCCGCGGGAGAGCTGGCAACCACGCCGCCGTAGCCCTGTTGCTGCAGCCAATTGGCGACGCCCTGAGGAATCATTGCGGCGCAGAAGCGTCATCCGGCGCAGCCGGATGTCTTCTGCCAGGCTGCGCAGCAGCTCCTGCTTCAAGCCAGCGCAGCAGGCCGCGCACGCTGCGCTCCACGATGTCGTACACATGCTCGAACCCCTGCGGGCCGTCGTACCAGGGGTCGGGCACGGCCACAGCGCCATCGGCCTCAGGGTCAAAACTACGCATCAAGTGCACCTTGGCGGCCTGCTCCTCGCTGCGCGCCAGGGCGAGCAGGTTGTTCATGTTCTCCAGGTCCATGGCGATGACCAGATCGAAGTCTTCCAAATCTTGCGCGTTTACCTGGCGGGCGCGGCCATCGTAGACAAAGCCGCGGCGCTGCGCCGTGCGGCGCATGCGCTCATCCGGCCGCTCGCCGATGTGATAGGCCGAGGTGCCGGCAGAGTCCACCGCGTACTTCTCCCCCACTCCCGCTTCGTTGGCCACATACTCGAAGAGCTTCTCCCCCAGCGGGCTGCGAATGATGTTGCCGAGGCAGACGAAGAGGATGCGTGTTTTAGCCATGCGGCGATGATACCAAAGTGAGATTAATCGGTTAGTCAGTTGGTCGATTAGTCGATTAGCCGATTAATCAGTTAGTCGATTAATCAATTAGTCGATTAGTCGATTAGTCAATTAGTCGACTTAGCCCTCTTCGTCTTTGCGAGGAGTGCGCGGCTGCGCGTAGCGCGCAGCGCCGACGAAGCAATCTCCAAGCCAGATGCGAAGTCAGGTGAGTTTGCAACGCCCTAAAGGATTCCTCCGCACCGCTAGCGCGGCTCGTTCGGAATGACACGTATCTTCTACGCGCGATAGCAAAAAGGGGCGGGTCCTAAACCCGCCCCTTTTTGAAAAGGCTGAGCAAGCAGCTACCAGCCTCTTTCAACTGACTAACAGACCAGGTGACTATCCGACACCCGCGTATCGGTCAGCCTTGCTTACGCTTATCGGCATCCAGCACGGCCACGGCAGTCATGTTGACGATGTCTTGCACCTGGTCACCGGTTTGCAGCACCTGGATCGGGGCGCCCAAACCCAGCAGGATCGGCCCGATGGTGTGGGCATTGCCCAAACGGTTAAGCAGCTTGTAGCTCACGTTGGCCGCCTCCAACGAAGGGAAGACCAGCACATTGGCATGCTTCACTTTGCTGAACGGGTAGCGCTGCTCCACGATCTCGGCCACCACGGCGGTATCCGCCTGCATCTCACCGTCGATCACCAGCTCGGGCGCCCGCGCCTGGGCCAGCTCCACCGCCTTGCGCACCTTAAAGGATTGCGGGTGCGGCGTGGCGCCAAAGTTCGAGAACGACAGCATCGCCACCTGCGGCTCGAGGCCGATCTGGCGGGCAAAATCCGCCGCCTGGATGGCAATATCGGCCAGATCTTCGGCGCTCGGGTCAATGTTCACCGTAGCATCCGTAAATAGATACACGCGCTGCTCCACGATCACGATGTACACGCCACAGGCTTTGGCCACTCCCGGCGCGGTGTGATGAATTTGCAGTGCCGGGCGAATCACTTCAGGGTACTCAAAGGTACGGCCCGAGATCATTGCATCGGCATCGCCCATCTTCACCATCATGGCGCCAAAGGCATTGCGATCGCGCAACATCTTCTCGGCACTGACGCGGGTAACGCCATTGCGCTGGCGCAGTTCGTAGTAGGCCTGATGATAGGCCTCCATCTTCTCGAAGTGACGCAGGTCGACAAGCTCCGGCGTGTAATCCAGGCCAAGATCGGCCAGCTGCTGCTCGATCACTTCGGGCCGGGCGATGAGGATGGGATGGGCAATGCCCTCCTCCTCCACCTGCGCCGCGGCCCGGATGATCTTGCTGTCCTCGCCCTCAGGGAAGACCACGCGGGCGCGCTGCTTAAGCTGCTTAGCCTTATTGATGAAGTATTGGCGCACTTGCTGGCCGCGGCCCTGGCGCAGCGCCAGCTCATCGCGGTAGGCGTCCAAATCCACCGGGTGCTGGGCTACGCCGGTTTGCATCGCCGCCTCGGCTACCGCCGGGGCCACCCACAGCAGCACACGCGGATCAAACGGCTTGGGGATTATGTAATCAGCGCCATACTTAAGGCTTTCGATGCCGTAAGCACGCAGCACGCTATCGGGCACGTCTTCACGCGCCAGCTCAGCCAGCGCACGCGCCGCGGCGATCTTCATTTCGTCGTTGATCGTGCGAGCGCGTACATCCAGCGCCCCGCGGAAAATGTAGGGGAAGCCGAGCACGTTATTGATCTGGTTCGGGTAATCAGAGCGCCCCGTGGCCACGATCGCATCCGGCCGGGCCTGCTTGGCGTCCTCATAGGTGATCTCAGGGTCTGGGTTGGCCATGGCGAAGATCAGCGGGTTCTTCGCCATCGTGGCCACCATCTCGGGCGTGAGCAAGCCGCCCACGGAGAGGCCGTAGAACACATCGGCGCCACTCACCGCATCCGCCAGGCTGCGCGCCGCGGTTTCCACGGCGAGCTCCTGCTTGTATTGGTTCATGCCCTCGCTGCGGCCCTTGTACACCACGCCCTTGCTATCCACCAGCAACACATTCTCCGGCTTGGCGCCGAGCTTGATCGCCATGCGCGCGCAGGTGAGCGCCGAAGCGCCCGCTCCGGAGACGACGAAGCGCGCCGTCTCGATCTTCTTGCCCACCAAGTCTAGGCCGTTGAGCAAGCCGGCGCTGGCGATGATGGCGGTACCGTGCTGGTCATCATGGAAGACGGGAATATCGAGCATCTCGATCAGGCGCCGCTCGACCTCGAAGCATTCGGGGGCCTTGATGTCCTCCAGGTTGATGCCGCCGAAAGTGGGCGCGATGCCCGCCACGATCTTGACTAGCTCATCGATATCGGTGGCGTTTACCTCGATATCGAAGACGTCAATATCGGCAAACTTCTTGAACAGCACGCCCTTGCCTTCCATGACTGGCTTGGAGGCCAGCGCGCCACGGTCACCCAGGCCCAGAATGGCGGTGCCGTTAGAGATCACCCCAACCAGGTTGCCCTTGGCGGTGTATTGGTACGCCAGGCTGGGATCTTTCTCGATCTCGAGCACCGGCTCGGCCACGCCGGGCGAATAGGCCAACGCCAGATCACGCTGGGTATCCAGCGGCTTGGTGGGCACCACGGCGATCTTGCCCGGCTTGTTGTTGAGATGGTGGTAATCCAGCGCATCCTGTCGTAAATCTGCCATGAAGCTATTTCTCCGTTTCGAAGTTCATAGGCCGGGAAAACAGCGACTGGCAGTGCCAGGGCGAATGCGCGTCTTCTGTGGTCTTGGCCCTTATGATACTACCAACCCCATTTAGAGGAATTCGACGCGGTTGCGCCCACGCTGCTTGGCCAGCAGCAAGGCATTATCGGCGCGTTGCAAAGTAGCCGACATATCCGCATCCTCAGGCAACAGCACCGTGCAGCCAATGCTCACGGTAACCACCACCGAATGCGCATCGATCGCAAACGGGTTGGCGCCCACTCCCTTCAACACGCGCCGCATGATCTGCAAAGCCTGCGTGCGGCTGGTCTCCGGCAGCAGGACGGCAAATTCTTCGCCGCCGTAGCGTGCCACCGTGTCGGAGGTGCGCAACGCGGCGCTGATCTTGCCGGCGCAGCCTTTGAGCACCTCGTCACCCCAGATGTGGCCGATGCTGTCATTGATCTGCTTGAAATGGTCCAGATCCAGCATCACGATGGCAAACGGCGTGCCTGCTCGGCGGCTGCGGTTGAATTCTTTCGTGGCCAGCTCAAAGAAGACGCGCCGGTTGTGCACGCCGGTGAGCGCATCGGTGGTCGCCTGGCGGCGCAGCAGGCGGTTGGCGCGGCGCAGCTCCCGCGTGCGCGCCGAAACCGTCTTCACCAGCACCTGATTGGCTTCATTCAATTGGCACTGCTGCGCCCGGTATTCGCGCATCAAGATCGAAAGCCCTACTGTGGTCACACTGATCGCCAGCAACGATTCTTGCAGCAACATGGCTTGATCGGCAGCCGACATATCGCCAAACAAGCTCTCCACTTGCACCAAACGCACCACATAAAGCAACGAAAGGCCGGCATTGGCCAGTAGCACCCAGCGCACTTCGAGGCGCGAGGCAAAGTACAGGGCGATCGGCAGCAGCAAGCCCGGGGTAATGAAGGGCAATTGCCAACGATCATCAATTAGGTTGAGGCTGCGCGCCAACAACACAGCCTGTAGCAGGAGCAATCCATAGTCGTACCACTGCAGTGGCGGGCGCGGCATGGCCTGCTTGCTACGCCCGGGCCAAAAGCCCATCAGCAGTGGTGCGAAAATGATCAATCCGGTGGCATCGCCCATCCACCAAATGCGCACAAACTCCAGGTAGGAGGTGGCGGTGGCATTGAATATGGAATACACATAGCCACCCACCAACGCGGCGCAGAAGGCGCCCAGCAGCGGCCCGGCCATCAGAAATTTGCCAAAGCTACTGAACGAACTCAGGAATTCACTCACTCCCCAACGGCGCAGCAACCAAAAAGCCACCACACACTCGAGCACGTTGGCGCTGGTGTAGGCCAGCGTCGCCTCCAACGGCACCACGGCCAGCGAGAGGCTCACCTCAACAAAATAGACGATCAGAATAAAAATGTAGGCTTTGCGCCCGCGGAACAACAGCAAGGGAACCAGCAGGGCGGCATTGGCTGCCCAGATCTGGGCAATGCCCTCTTCTAAAACGCCGAAATCAATCCCGATGCGAACCCCCAGGTAATACAGCAGCCCACAAAGAAAATAATCCAGCAGATTTGGCTCACGTTGCATTTTTCCTCCCAGCAAGAGCACGACAGATATGCAAGCCAACGATGGGCAGGAAGGCACATTATGCGCCTCAGCATTTCTGCACGCGCTCCCAAAAACTCCGCGCGCCGGGCGGCGAAACCAGCCGCTCGGCGCGCCCACCCCACCGGCGCGAAACTGGTACACTCCCTGAGGATTGTATAGACGAGAGACGATGAGCAAAGAAAAAGATAACGCCCTGCAAAACGCACTGGAGCAGATCACCAAACGTTGGGGTGAAGGCAGCATCATGCGCCTCGGTGAAACCGAGAGCATGGCGGTGGAATCCATCCCCACCGGCTCGCTCTCGCTCGACCTCGCCTTAGGCGTGGGCGGCGTGCCGCGTGGCCGCGTCTCCGAGATCTACGGCCCGGAATCCTCCGGCAAAACCACCATCTGCCAGCACATCGTGGCCGAGGTGCAGAAGCGCGGCGGCACCGCCGCCTACGTGGATATGGAGCACGCCCTCGACCCCAACTACGCCGCGCGCTGCGGAGTAGACGTGGAAAAGCTGCTGGTCTCGCAGCCGGATACCGGCGAGCAGGCCCTGGAGATTGCCGAGGCGCTGGTGCGCTCCGGCGCGGTGGACGTGGTCATCGTCGATTCGGTGGCCGCCCTGGTGCCGCGCTCCGAGATCGAGGGCGATATGGGCGATGCTACGATGGGCATGCAGGCGCGCCTGATGTCGCAGGCGCTGCGCAAGCTCTCCGGTGTCATTCGTCAGACGAATACGGCCGTGGTCTTCACCAACCAGTTGCGCCAGAAGATCGGCGTGATGTTCGGCAACCCCGAAACCACCACCGGCGGCATGGCGCTCAAGTTCTATGCCTCGGTGCGCATGGATGTACGCCGCATCCAATCCATCAAAGATGGGCAGGAGATCGTGGGCAGCCGCACGCGGGTGCGCGTGGTGAAAAACAAGGTTTCGGCCCCCTTCCGCACCGCCGAATTTGACATCATGTATAATGAAGGCATCTCCAAGGCTGGCGATCTGCTGGACTTGGCGAGCCAAATGGATATCATCACCAAGCGCGGTTCGCACTATCTCTATGGAGAAGAGCGCTTGGGGCAAGGCCGTGAGAATGCGAAAGCCTTCTTGCGGGAAAACACAAACCTGGCCAGCGAGATCGAAGGCAAAGTCCGGGCCCAGGCAGACCCCAACATGTTGTTGGGCGGCGCCGAACCCGAAGACGAAGAGTAGACCTCCCAGGCCGGGCCGGCACATGGCCGGGCTGGATTTTTGACCTGATTCTGGACGATGTTGCCGCACTGCCAAGCGTGGCGACGGGCTGATACCGAAACGCTACACATATGACCTCTTCTGCGCACCCCTATACAAAGGAACACGGGCTTCGGCTCGGTTTGCGCCGTTAGTTGGCCGCGTGGCGCGGCGCCCCTGGCGCTGCCGCCGCGCTGTAGCACTTCATCTTCAGTACTTTTGTGGCCCCCCACAAAGCCAGACCAAGCCAAAACAGCCAGGCATGGAGCGCATGGCTGTTTTTTGTTTTGGTTATGGCAACGATTACTGCACTCACCCAACAGAAGCGCAACCCCAACCGGGTCAATGTTTACCTGGATGGGGAATACGCCTTCCCGCTGGCCAAGATCGTGGCCGCCTGGCTTAAGCTCGGCCAGGAGCTCAGCCCAGAAAAGATTGCCGAACTGCAAGCCAAAGACGGGCATGAGACCGCCTTGCAGCGTGCGGCTAACTTCATTAGCTATCGCCCGCGCTCGATCGCCGAAGTAGAACGCAACCTCAAGAAGTTCGAAGTGCCCGCAGACATCATCGCCAGCGTGATCGAGCGCCTGCAGGCCAACGGCCTGCTGGATGATGCCGATTTCGCCCGCCGCTGGGTAGAGGACCGCGCCGCCTTCAAGCCACGCGGCGCGCGTGCCCTGCGTATGGAGCTACGCCTCAAGGGCATGCAGGATGCGCTGATCGACGAGGCCCTGCAGGATATTGATGAATACCAACTGGCCAGCCAGGCGGCTGAGCGCAAACTGCGCCAGCTCAGCGGGCTGGATTGGGACACCTTTCGCAACAAGCTTGGCGCGCACCTGGCCCGCCGCGGCTTCGGCTATGAGATTGCTGCCGATGTCTGCCGTGAGGCCTGGCAACGCACCCACTCACCAGAAACGAGGGAACACTAAAACACATGGACACGATTAGCATCCTCATCGCACTTGTGGCCGCCGCCGCCGGCTATGGGCTACGCCACCTGCAAGTGCAAAGCGCCAAACGGCGCAACCAGGAAGACGCAGAACGCATCCTCAACCAGGCGCGCGAGGAAGCCAAGAGCGTGGAGCTCAAGGCCAAGAACGAAGCGCTGGAACTGCGCCAGCAGGCCGAAGCCGATATTGAACGCAAGCGCAAAGACCTCAGCCGCGAAGATGACCGCCTGCGCAACCGTCGCTCTGAGCTGGACAATCGCACCGAAAAGCTGGAAGAGCGCGAGCAAGGCCTCAACAAGCGCCAAAGCAATCTTGACCGGCGCACCAACGAGATCGAACAGCAGCGCACCGAGATCGTCAAGCGCCTGGAGAGCGTCTCCTCGATGACGCGCGACGAAGCCCGCAAAGTGCTGATGGACGAGGTCGAGAAGGAATCACGCGGCGATATGGCGCGCATCATCCGCCAGATCGAAGCGGAAGCCAAGGAAGAGGGCGAGACGCGCGCCCGCAACCTGGTGGCGATGGCGGTACAGCGCGTGGCTTCCGATTACGTTTCGGAGAACACGACCTCGGTCGTCACCCTGCCCTCCGACGACATGAAGGGCCGCATCATCGGCCGCAACGGCCGTAACATCCGCTCCTTTGAGCAGGCCGCCGGCGTTGACGTCATCGTCGACGATACACCCGAAGCGGTCACCATTTCCAGCTTCGACCCGGTGCGCCGTGAAGTCGCCCGCCGCACGCTGCAGAAGTTGGTGCAAGACGGGCGTATTCACCCGGCCAGCATCGAGAAACTGCTCAAGAAGGAGCAGGACGAAGTAGACAAGGCCATGCAAGAAGCCGGCGAGAATGCTGTCTACGAAGCCGGTGTACCGCACCTGCACAAAGAAATCGTCAAGATGCTCGGACGCCTCAAGTACCGCACCTCATATGGCCAGAACCAACTCGCCCACGCCGTGGAAGCGGCCGGCCTGGCGGGCGTGATCGCTACTGAGCTGGGCGCAGATGTGGAGCTGGCCAAGATGGGCGGCCTGCTGCACGATCTGGGCAAAGCCATGGATCACAACGTGGAAGGCACGCACGCCGCCATCGGCGCCGAGTTTGCCAAACGCTACGGCGTCAACCCGCTGGTGGTCAACGCCATCGCCGCCCACCACCATGAGGTGGAGCAGGAGAGTGTGGAAGCGGTGATCGTGGAAGCCGCGGATGCCATCTCCGGCGCCCGCCCCGGCGCCCGCCGTGAGAGCCTGGAGCAGTACATCAAGCGCATCAAGGCGCTGGAAGACCTGGCCAACTCCTACAAGGGTGTGACGCAGAGCTACGCGCTGCAAGCCGGCCGCGAGGTGCGCATCATTGTGCGCCCCGAAGATGTAGACGACCTGGAAGCAGCACGCATGGCCCGCGATATCGCCAAGCAGATCGAAGACACCATGCAATACCCCGGCCAGATCAAGGTCACCGTACTGCGCGAGACGCGTGCCAGCGAATTTGCGAAGTAACGTAAACAGCCACAAGGCATAAAAGAGGCAGCTTGCGCCTTGCGCAAGCTGCCTCTTTTTTTAAACCACAGATACACGCAGATAAAACCGCACCCAGTCATTGCGAGCGTAGCAAAACAATCTACTTGCATCAATCCGCACCGCACCCACCGTCATTGCTTCCGTACAACCCTCATCATCCCGTGCTTCCGAGCGCAGCGAACCCAATCTACCCACACAACCCACCGCCCCATTCTGTCATTGCGAGCGTAGCGAAGCAATCTGCCTTGCATCAATCCGCACCGCACCCAGCGTCATTGCGAGGAGCACGCCAGCGCACAGCGTTGGCAGCGCACGAAGCAATCCCCAACATTGCCTCCGTACAACCCACATCATCCCGTGCATCCCGAGCGCAGCGAACCCAATCTACCCACACAACCGACTGCCCCCTTCTGTCATTGCGAGCGTAGCGAAGCAATCTGCCTTGCATCAATCCGCACCGCACCCAGCGTCAATGCCAGGAGCACGCCAGCGCTGTGCTCGCCGTCACCCCACGCTGTGCATCCCGAACGTAGTGAGGGATCCTTAATGCCCAAGACACCCATCGTCGCCCCGACGCCAGCTCAACCTGTCATCGCGAGGAGTATGCTGCTTTGCAGCAAACGGACGAAGCAATCTAGCTTCCGCGAGAAAAAGAGCGCAGGCATTCGGCTGCCTCTTTGCGTTACTTTTAGAAACTTATGAGTCGCGACTTCACGCTTTTTCCGAAAAATACTTCCAGATATTGTGATCAACATGAGTTGCGTCGAGCCCCATAAGCTTTGAGGCATCCTCTAGCAGGTACCCCTGGGGTTAGGTCAGGTTCCTGCTCACCCATCACTACCCACTGCTCACTGGTTTTACCCACTGCTCACTGGTTTTCTGTCCAACAGCTTGATTTTCCTTTCAGTTTGCTCTGCCCAGTGACAAACGTGGCATAACCTACTCCTGCAGCCGTGCAAGGGCTGTCAGGCTAGCCAGCCGCCAAAGCAAAGCTACAACAGCTACAACAACGACACAACCGACACAACCGACACAACTTACAACAGCTACAACACGCATTTTGGCCAGTACAGGCAGCCAGCTGCAGATGGCCGCCTGCTGAGCCCCACGGAGGCAATTAGCAAACGGACAGGCTACTTAAACCAAAACAGGCTGCGGGGCGGGCGCTGCTAACGCTCGCCACCGCAGCCTGTAGGGGCGCTCATGGCAGTATTGCTTGGCATCTAGCCAAAAATTCGGCCTAGGCCTGCTTGTGCATGGCAAACAAGGTGTAGTCAATATTGCCCGGCGAGTAGCCAAACTCAGTGAGCATTTGGGCCAACTCAGCGCGGTGCTGCATACTATGGAAGAAGAGCTGCTTGATGAGCAGAATACGTGTCCGGGTGATCTCGCCTTGCGGGGTGCTATAGGTCACAGCCTCGTTCAGCTCGGCTTCGCTCACCTGGGCCAGGTAGGCACGCATCTTCTCCTGCTCCACCTGCCAGCGCGCCTGCAGGCTGGCCACATCGGAGAAATCCGTCTCGGGCAGGCCGCTATGCGGCTGGCCCACGCAGCGCGCATAGTAGCCGCTCTCGGCCGAGAGCGTGTGGGCCAGCGTGGCACGCACACTCTTGATCGGGAAACGCGTCTCCTGCACAAACTGCTCCGGCGTAAGTTTGGCCGCCTGCTCCAGGATCAGCTCACGCCCCCAGCAGGTAAAGTCGTACATATCCAGTAAAAGCTCGTTCAGCATGCTTGCTCCTTGAAAGGCTGCTCGGTGAGAAATAGTTGACACGTAATATCCAGAGAGTCAAAGTTGCACGGTCAGTTTCTGATTACTCGTAACTGATTACTGATCATTGATCACTGATCACTGCCTTCGTTAGTCTTGCAGAAATGGGTTGTACTCGCGCTCCTGCCCCACCGTAGTCTCCGGGCCGTGGCCGGGCAGCAAGCGCACCGCATCCGGCAGCGGCAACACCTCGCGGGCAATGCTATCTAGCAAGGTCTGGTGGTCGGCGCCAGGCAGATCAGTGCGGCCAATGCTCATCTGGAAGATCACATCGCCACAAAACATCAATTGCTCGGCGGCGCAATAGAACATCACACTGCCGCGCGAATGGCCCGGTGCAAAGCGCACTTCCAGCGCAGTCTTGCCGATGTATAGGGTTTGCCCGCCGGCCAGATCGATCGTAGGCTCCGGGCCAGGGTCAAAGCTCAGTCCGTAGTTGCGCGCCCCGCCACCGGCGCGCCACAACACATAATCAGCGGGGTGTAGCGCCACCTGCGGCGGCGTGGGCGTGCCGTCGGCCAGGGCCGCCGCCCCGCCGAAGTGATCGAAGTGGGCATGCGTCAGCCAGATCGCCGCGGTGCGCCAGCCGCGTTGCTGCAACTGCTCCAGGATCAGGTGTCCATCCCAGGCCGGGTCGATCACCACCGCATCTTGACTGCCCTGCTCAGCCACGATGTAGCAGTTGGTCTGGGCAGGTCCCAATGTCATCTTTACGATTTCAAGTGCCAAATGCCATCACTCCTTCAGGAGTTTGCGCAGCAAACTCCAACGCGAACGGCACCAGCCGTTCGCAAGTCATCTTTACAATTTCAAGTGCCAAATACCATCACTCCCTCAGGAGTTTGCGCAGCAAACTCCAACGCGAACGGCGTCAGCCGTTCGCAAGTCATCTTTACAATTTCAAGCGTCATATCAAGCGGGATTATACTTTGCACACACATGGCGCCTTTTCGTGCGCCGCCCCACTACCCAGGAGATGCAATGCCCAAGTACCTGCCCGAGCCGTTCCGCATTAAGGTGACCGAGCCTATTCGACTGATCAGCCGTGCCGAGCGCGAACAGGCGCTCAAGGCCGCCGGCTATAACGTCTTCGGCCTGCGGGCGGAAGACGTCTACATCGACTTTATGACGGATTCGGGCACCGGCGCAATGAGCCAGGCGCAATGGTCGGCGATCATGTCCGGCGATGAATCCTACGCCGGGGCACGCTCCTACTATCGCCTCAAAGAAGTGATGGAAGAGATCTTTGGCTTCAAGCACTTTGTCCCTACCCATCAAGGGCGCGCCGCCGAAAACATTCTGGCCGCCACGCTGCTGAAGCCGGGGCAGTTTGTGCCCTCGAACATGCACTTCGACACCACGGAGGGCAACATCCTCGCCCGCGGCGGTGTGCCCGCCAATTTGGTCAAGCAGGTGGCTTACGAGCCGCAGACCGTGGTGGATTTCAAGGGCGATATGGATGTGGACGCACTGAAAGCCTGGATCGAAGCCAAGGGCCCCGCCAACATCCCCTTCGGCATGATGACCATCACCAACAACGCCGGCGGCGGCCAACCGGTTTCGCTGGCCAACATCCGCGCAGTATCCGAGCTATATCACAGCTACAACATTCCCTTCTTCATTGATGCCTGCCGCTACGCAGAGAACGCGTATTTCATTAAGCTGCGTGAGCCAGGCTACGCCGATAAGACCCCCTTGCAAATCGCTCAGGAGATCTTTGCCCTGGCGGATGGCGCCACGATGAGCTCCAAGAAAGACGGCATGGTGAACATCGGTGGCTTCCTGGCGATGAACGACGACAAGCTGTTCGAGCGTGTGCGCGCCGAGCTGATCCTGCGTGAGGGCTTCCCCACCTATGGTGGCCTGGCCGGCCGCGATCTGGATGCGCTCGCCGTGGGCCTGCGCGAGGGCCTGCAGGAAGATTACCTGGCCTACCGCTTGGCGCAAACCGCCTACGCCGCCGATCGCATTCGCCAGGCCGGCGTACCAATGATCGAGCCGACCGGGGCGCACGCCATCTATCTGGATGCGGCCACGCTGCTGCCACACCTCAGCCGTGAGCAATTGCCCGGCCAGGCGCTTTCGGTGGCGCTGTATCTGTATGGCGCTATCCGCGCCGTTGAAATTGGCACAGTGGCCTTTGGCCAACTGGTGGACGGCCAATGGAGCTTCCCCGCGCTGGAGTTGGTGCGTCTGGCCATCCCGCGCCGCAGCTATACGCAGAGCCATTTTGACTACGTGGCCGAAGTGATGGCCGAGATCAAGGCGGATGCGAGCAAGATCAAAGGCCTGCGCATGACCTATGCCCCGGAGCTGTTGCGCCACTTCACGGCTCAATTTGAGATCGCCTAACAACGGGTTCTGTCGCTTAGTCGTTTGGTCAAACCGTTAGACCAGCCGACTAAGCAACTAAGTAGATACGATGAACACAGACTATCTTTCAACTCTATCCGCCTGGCGCGACGAAATGAGCGCTGGCTTGCGCAAACCCTATAGTTGGCTGGCGCTGGCGGGTTTGTTCTGGCTGGCGGAAGGCGAAAACAGCCTGGGCAGTGCGGCTGGCTGCGCCGTGCAACTGCCGGCGCGTGCCCCCGCCGCACTCGGCAGCCTATGGCTGGCCGGCAGCCAGGTCACCCTGCGCCCGGCGCCCGGTGCGCAGTTGCGCATTAGCGCTGCCCCCGTGGATGGCGAAACCCGGCTCTATGATGATCATGCCGAGCAACCCAGCCTGCTCTTTTGGGAAGACGTGCGTATGGTGGTGCTCAAGCGCGGTGCGCGCTATGCCGTGCGCCTGTGGGACCCCCAGCGCCCGGAGCGCAGCCAGGCGCCAGACCGCACCTGGCACCCAGCAGACCCGGCCGCACGCGTGCAAGCACGCATTGAGCGCCACACGCCGCCACGAGTGGTACCCAGCGTAGATATCGTCGGCACGCCACGCGAGCTGAAGATTGCCGCAACCTTGCACTTTGAGTACGCGGGCGTGGCCTGCGCACCGGATGCCGAGTTGCTGGCGGATGGGCGCTACTCACTGATGCTCAAAGATGCGCCCGGCAGCGGCAACTATGGCGGCGGCCGCTTTGTGGAAAGCGAGCTACCGGCGGGCGATACCGTGGTGCTCGATCTCAACCGGCTGTATAACCCACCCTGCGCGTTCACACCGTATGCCACCTGCCCGGTGCCCACGCCCAACAGCGTGCTACCGGTGGCGATTCTAGCGGGCGAGCGCTACCCGGCTGATGGCTGATCTGGCAACCGCGATCCAGGTGGCGCTGACGTCACACGCCGGCCAGCAAGACAAGGCTGGCCAGCCCTACATCCTGCACCCACTGCGGCTCATGCTACGCATGAGCACGCCCGAAGACATGATCGTGGCCGTGCTGCACGATGTAGTGGAAGACTCACAAATTACGCGGGCCGACCTGGAGCGCATGGGCTTCGCCGAGCCGATCCTCGATGCGCTGGATGTGCTTACTCACCGTGAAGAGCAAAGCTACGAAGACTACATTGCGGCGATCAAGCAAGTGCCACTGGCCCGCCGTGTCAAGCTGGCCGACCTCGAAGATAACAGCAATATCCTACGTCTTAGTGAAGTAACGCAAGCATCCTTGGAGAGGCTGCAAAAATACCATACCGCCTGGCAAACGCTAAAAGAAGAATAAATAAGGCCGCTCGATGAGCGGCTTTTTTTTCGTACGGTCTGCCCACTCGCTGGCTATGAGCGGACACTACATCGCCCTACCCTGGCCATAGCTTTAGCCCGTAGCGCAGGCCGTGAGCCAGCGGCACTTCACAACCCGCCAAAGACAAGTACAGCCCTGGTTCCGCTTCACATATAGCCCCGGCTGCAAGCTTGCCAAGATGAGTGTCTCAACCCCTTGACATTTCAATTTTTATATTTTACCATTTGGTTAATTAGCAAACCATGCACAGCAAAGCCGATACCCTCAGCCTGACCTTTGGCGCCCTGTCTGACCCCACCCGCCGTGCCATGCTGTCGCGCCTGGCGCAAGGGCCAGCTACCGTGAAGGAGCTGGCGGCGCCCTTTAGCATCAGCCTGCCGGCAATCACCAAGCACCTCAAAGTGCTGGAGCGGGCCGGGCTGATAGAACGCGGGCGTGAGGCACAGTGGCGCCCGGCGCAATTGCAGGCTGCGCCGCTCAAGGATGCGGATCAATGGCTAAGCAACTACCGCCAACATTGGGAAGAGAATTTTGACCGCCTGGGCGATTACCTAGCGCAAATACAAAAAGGAGATGTACGATGACTGAAGAGAGCAAAGACCGAGAGATCGTTACCTCGCGCGAGTTTGACGCGCCGCGCGAGCTGCTGTTTGATGCGTTCACCGACCGCACCCACGTCGAGGGCTGGTGGCTGCCCAAAGGCGGCACCACCTTGGATTGGGATAGCCAACCCGGCGGGGTATGGCGCTACCAGGCACCGACCTATGGCGACAACCAGATGATCTTCCGCATCACTTTTGTGGAGCTAGACAAGCCTAACAAATTGGTCTATGACTACAGCCCAGACGTGGCCAACGAAGAAAACACTGTGCGCACCCACGTATTCTTTGAAGAAGCCGGTGCCAAAACCAAAGTCACGCTGCAACTGGTCTTCCCCAGCAAACAAGCCCATGCGCAGGCGGTGAAGTACGGTGCCATCGTGGGCGCGATGCAGGCGCTGGAAGGCCTGGCTGACTACCTGGAAAATATCGCATGAGCGCACAAAAGAAAGCAACCCGCGCAAAAACGGATACAGGCTTCAGCGCCGCAGAAAAAGCGGCAATGAAGGAACGCGCCCGCGAGCTTAAGGCGCTGGAGCGCATTGGCAAAGACCGCGCCAAAGGCGAAGAAGCGCTGCTGGAGGTGGTGAACAAGCTGCCGGGCGCAGAAGGCAAGATGTGTGCGCGCCTGCACGCCCTGATCAGCAGTGCCGCTCCGGCGCTGCTGCCACGCACCTCGTACGGCATGCCCGCCTACGCCAACGAAGACGGCAAAGTAGTGCTCTTCTTCCAGCCGGCCAGCAAGTTTGAAGCGCGATACACCACGCTAGGCTTCAACGATTCGGCCAAGCTGGACGATGGCAACATGTGGCCAGCCTCACTTGCAGTGGTAAAGCTCACCACAAGTGAAAAAGCCAAGATCACTAAGCTGGTCAAGAAAGCCGTAGGCTAAGGTGCCTGCTACGCAAGCGGCCAGCAAAGAGATTGATGCCATCATCAAGGCGGCTGAGCCCTGGAAAGGCCAAAAGATGGCCGAGCTACGTGAGCTGATCCTGGCGGCAGGCAGCACGATCAGCGAAGACGTGAAATGGAAGAAGCCCTCGAAACCTGAGGGCGTGGCGGTATGGGTAGAAAATGGCAACCTATGCCATATCGACCTGCTCAAGAGCGCGGTGCGGCTAAACTTCCATAAGGGGGCACAGATCAAGGATCCCAAAAAGCTGTTCAATACGCGGCTGGATAGCAGCACCGTGCGGGCGATTGACTTTGGGCCACAAGACATAATTGACAAAGCGGGGATCAAGGCGCTGGTTCAAGCCGCAGTGAAACTGAACAAAGCATAGCCAGCAAGGCGCCGAAGGAGGCCGCAGGAATCTGTGACCTCCTTCGGATGCCAGTTTGCGGTAGACTCACTGCCCCATTCGCCCAAACAACAGGACAGGTAGCCCATGGCTGAGGCAAAGCAAGAATTCATTGAAATCCGCGGCGCACGCGAGAACAACCTGAAGAATGTAAGCCTGCGTATCCCTAAGCGCAAAGTGACGATCTTCACCGGCGTATCCGGCTCGGGCAAATCTTCGATTGTGTTCGACACCATCGCCACCGAGGCGCAGCGCCAGTTGTACGAAACCTTCAGCCTGTACGTGCGCAACTTCCTGCCGCACTACACCCAGCCAGATGCCGATGGCATCGAGAACCTGGGGATGGCGGTGGTGGTGGATCAAAAGCGCCTGGGCGGCGGCTCGCACTCCACCATGGGCACGATCACCGACACCTACACTGTGCTGCGCATGCTGTTCTCGCGCATCGGGCAACCGTTCGTAGGCCACCCGAACGTATTCTCATTCAATGAGCCGTTTGGCATGTGCCCGGAATGCAACGGCTTCGGGCGCAAGCTGCAGGCGGATACCAGCAAGATCCTGGATATGAGCCGCTCGCTCAACGAAGGTGCGATTTTGGTGCCGGGCTTTAGCAGCTGGGCGGGCCTGTATCAGGCCAGCGGCTTCTTTGATAACGACAAGCCGCTCTCCAAGTACAACAAGGATGAGCTGGAGCTGCTGCTGCATGGCAAAGACCGCAAAGTGAAGCTAACTGGCTTTGGCGACAAGGGCTTCAACGCCACCTACGAAGGCATCATCCGCAAGTTCGAAAATTCCTACATCAAGCGTGACCTCAAGGCATTGTCTGAGCGCACGCAGAAGCAAATTGCGCCCTATTTAGTAGAAGGCCCCTGCCCCTCATGCAAGGGGGCGCGCCTCAATAAGTCTGTGCTGATGTGCAAGATTGACGGCTACAACATTGCCGAGCTCTCGGCGATGGAAGTGAGCGCACTGCTGCCGATCATCAAAGCCATCAAGAGCCCCGAAGCCAAACCTATGCTGGACGATCTGGCGGCGCGGCTGCAATACCTGATCGATATTGGATTGGATTATTTGACGCTCAGCCGCGAGACGGACACGCTCTCCGGCGGCGAATCACAGCGCGTCAAGCTGGTGAAGCAACTGAGCAGCAGCCTGATCGACATGCTGTACATCTTCGATGAGCCCAGCGTGGGCCTGCACCCGCGTGATGTGCACCGCCTGAACGAGATGCTGCAAAAGATTCGTGACAAGGGCAACACGGTGCTGGTGGTGGAACACGACCCGCAGGTGATTGAGATTGCCGACCACATTGTGGATGTAGGCCCGCGGGCCGGCAGCCAGGGCGGCCAAATTGTGTACGAGGGCAGCTACGCCGGCCTGCTGAAAGCGAACACGCTCACCGGCACGCACATGAAGACGGCTATGCCGCTCAAGAAGGAGTTCCGCCCTGCCAAGGGTCAGCTCAAGCTGAGCAAGGTGAGCATCAACAACCTCAAGAACGTCAGCGTTAGTATCCCGCAGGGCGTGCTGACGGTGGTCACCGGTGTGGCTGGCTCTGGCAAGAGCTCGCTGATCAATCAAGCCTTCGTGGCCCAGTATCCCGAAGCCATCGTGGTGGACCAATCGGCGGTGGGCGCCAACTCGCGCTCCAACCCGGCCACCTACACGGGGATGATGGACGACATCCGCAAGGCCTTCGCCAAGATCAACAAAGTTAACGCCGGCTTGTTCAGCTACAACTCCAAAGGCGCCTGTGAGAACTGCCAGGGGTTAGGCGTTGTATATACCGAGCTGTCCTTCTTTGATACGGTGAAGTCACCCTGTGAGGTGTGTGGCGGCAAGCGTTTCAAAGACGAAGTGCTCGGCTACCTACTGAACGGCAAGTCGATTGCCGATGTGCTGGACATGACCGTGCTGGAAGCGCTCGAGCACTTTGAGCAGCCCGAGATCAAGCGCAAACTGCAAGCGATGGCCGATGTTGGCCTGACCTACCTGAAGCTGGGCCAGCCGCTCAACACCCTCTCCGGCGGCGAGTGCCAGCGCATCAAGCTAGCCAGCGAGCTGCACAAAGAAGGCAGCATTTACGTGCTAGATGAGCCGACCACGGGTTTGCATATGTCTGACACCGACCACCTGATGGGCATCATCAACCGCCTGGTGGATGGCGGCAACACGGTGGTGGTGATCGAGCACAACATGGATGTGGTGCGCAATGCGGACTGGGTGATCGATATGGGGCCGGAGGGTGGCAGCCGCGGCGGCCAGGTGGTGTTTGAGGGCACGCCAGCCGAGCTTAAGAAGGCGAAGGGCTCGATTACGAGCAAGTATATTTAGGCGACGTAGTGAGTAGTGAACCGTGAGCAGGACGGCTTCTGCTTACGATTGATCACTACGATTAAGACGAACTTGTGCAGTCTTCATAAAAAGGGGCGTGCGCAGCGAAGCTGTGCACGCCCTTTTATACAACCCAGAGCTTAACTTGGTGGTAAGCCTAAACTTTGTGTCATTCCGAGCGCAGCGAGGAATCCGTGTTGCGCTCGTTCATCTGCCACCTGATATGCATTAAGAATCAATAACCGCACTTATGCCAGATGCCGACTATATAGACCAAACCCATAACGGATCCCTCCTCGGCCTACGGCCTCGTTCGGGATGACAAAATTGCCCTACTCGCCTTGTTTGCTCTGCTCCCACAGCGCGTTCATCTCATCCAGCGTGAGCTCGCTCAGCGGGCGATTTTGCGCGCGTGCCTCCGCTTCCACTAACGCGAAGCGTTTGCGGAAGCGCGCGTTGGCCGCACGCAGGGCCGCCTCAGCGTCAATCTTGAGCCAGCGGGATAAGTTGACCAAGGCGAACAAGATGTCGCCAAACTCAGCTTCCTGCTCGGGGGTACCGGCGGCCTCGGCGCGAAACTCCGCGATCTCCTCCGCAACATCCCCAAGTACGCCCTCGATATTGGGCCACTCAAAGCCCACCCGGGCGGCGCGGCTGGTGTAGGCTTCGGCCTGGCTGAGCGCCGGCAGCGCCGCCGAGACGCCATCCAGCAGGCCTTTCTCAGTGCCCTGCTGCTTGCGCTCGGCGGCTTTCAGGTTCTCCCAGTTGGCAATAACCGCATCAGCAGTCTCCAGCTCCACTTCGCCGAAGACATGTGGGTGGCGGGCGATGAGCTTGGTGATGATGCCGTGCAGTACATCCGCCATGCGAAACTCGCCGGCCTCGTTGGCGATCTGGGCGTGCAGAGCCACCTGCACCATCAGATCGCCAAACTCTTCCTGCATGCCCGCGGTGTCGGCGGCATCCAGCGCGGCCACCACCTCGTAGGTCTCTTCGATCAGGTTGCGGCGCAGGCTTTGGTGGGTTTGCTCGCGATCCCAGGGGCAGCCATCCGGCGCCCGCAGGTGGGCGATGAGCTCCTGAAACTCCTCTAGGGAGGTATTGGCGCCAAGCGGCGGGACGTAGAGGCTGGATGGATAGTCGCTGGGTTGGCTAGTGGCCAGGTCGGCCAGTACGGTAGCCTTGTCATTTACTTGAATGGCATGCGTAGATGGATATACGAGCAATAGCAGTGCAAGGACCTTGGCAAGCTGCTCAGGGGATTGGATGCCATGAATCAGCGCGGGCATGTGCGGCGGAAAGGTTGGATGGTAGTGCGCCATCATGCTGGGCGCATGCACTACGGTGAGCGTATCGGTAGTGGGTATCTGGTTGAGCAAGGGTGCGATGTCAGTCATGGACACGATGATACACCGTGTAGGTGCAAGCACTGTCACAAATGTATTCCGACTGGTTCTACTGCCAATTGATTAATCGACCAATCGATTAATCAATTGGCCAAACTGGGGCTTAACTCTAGCTGCATCCAATAACAAAAAAACCGCAGCTTTCGCTGCGGTTTTGATTTGTACTAGGCCACGAGGCTTTAGCGCTTCGTGTAGGTAGGCGCCTTGCGGGCACGCTTGAGACCGGGTTTCTTACGTTCCTTGGCACGTGCATCGCGGCGCAGGTGCTGGTTCTTGGCCATGGCCGGATGGTAATCCGGGTTCATTTTGACCAAAGCACGCGCCAAGCCCATGCGCACCGCGCCGGCTTGGCCGGTGCGGCCACCGCCGTTGACAACCACGCTGACATCCACCGTGCCGTTGGCGCTAGCATCCTGCAGCACCGTCTGAATCAGGGCGGCATCACCGATGCGCGGGAAGTATTCCTCGAGCGGCTTGCCATTCACCATAAAGGCACCGGCGCCACTCATCACGCGCACACGCGCGCTGCTGGTCTTGCGGCGGCCAACGCCTTCGTAAAATTGTTCTGCCATCGTAACTCTCCTGCCTTATTTCACAGCCAGCGGCTGGGGTTTCTGGGCGGTGTGCGGGTGCTGATCGCCAGCGTAGATCTTCAGCTTGCGAAGCAACTGGCGGCCCAGTTTGTTGTGCGGCAACATGCCCCACACCGCTTCCTGGATCACACGATCCGGGTGGGTCTCCAGCATGCGGCGCAGGGTGGTTTCTTTCAAACCGCTCTGGTAACCGCTATAGCGGTAATAGATCTTGTCAGTCATTTTGGTGCCGGTAACCGAGACCTTGCCACAGTTGGTCACAATCACCGCGTCACCCAGGTCAACGCCGGGGGTGTATTCCGGGCGGTGTTTGCCCAGAAGAATGGTGGCGATGCGCGAAGCCAAACGGCCCAAGTTCTGACCGGTGGCATCCACAATATACCATTCGCCTTCAACGTCACCCGGTTTGGGGTAATAGCTTTTTTGTTGCATCCTAATCCTCAGTTCCTCATTTCATCTTCTAGCAAGATGATCGCTGCCTTACTCTACTCGCCGGCGGCATGTGTTCCGCCTGCGCTCGTATTCTACTTTTACCAGCGTCAGCCCGTGGGCCGGCGCCACTTCGCGCACACGCTGCGGGCTACGCAGGGTGTGCGGCACTACGTCTGGCTCCACCTGCCCCTGCCCCACTTTGATCTGCAACCCTACCATGCGGCGCACCATATGGTAGAGAAAGGCATTGGCGCTGACCTCAAAAACAAACTCGTCACCCACCGCCTGCCAGCGGGCCTGATGCACGCGGCGTACGGTGTGGCCGCCCTTCTGCGGGGCGCTGCCAAAGGCAGCGAAATCATGCTCGCCACGCAAATGGCGGGCGGCGGATTGCAGGCGGCGCAGTTGCGGCACCGGCCACACCCGCCAGGCAAAGGGCTCGCGCAGCGGGTCACGCTGGGGCTGGCAGTAGATGCGGTAGCGGTAGCTGCGCCGCCGGGCATCGTAGCGAGGATGAAAATCATCCGCTACGCGGCTGGCGGAGTGCACGGCTACATCGGCGGGCAACTGCGCATTCAACGCCTTGAGCAAGCTCTCGCTGGAGTGTTGCCACTCCAGGTCAAAGGCGGCTACCTGCCCGCTGGCATGTACGCCCGCATCCGTGCGGCCGGCGAACAGCACCGCCCGCCCGGGCCAGCCCAGCGCGCGCAGCGCGTCTTCCAAGACGGCTTGTACGCTGCGCTGGCGAGCCTGGCGCTGCATGCCGTGGAAGCTGCCGCCGTGATAAGCCAGAATAATTTTGTAACGTGCCATATCCACCAATGCAGGCCGGTGGATGTACCAAACCTAGTCGACCAGCTCCAAGAGAACCATCGGAGCACGGTCACCCTCACGCTGGCCCAGCTTGGTCAGGCGGGTATAGCCGCCCTTGCGGGTGGCGAAGCGCGGCGCAATGTCATCAAACAGCTTCTTGACGATCTTGGCGTCGCTGAGGCGCGCCGCCGCCAAACGGCGGGCGTGCACCTTGGCGGCGGGCAGCTCGGCAGCATTGCCCTTCTTGGCCAGGGTGATCAGGCGCTCGGCCTGGCCACGGATGGCCTCGGCCTTGGCGCGCGTGGTGGTGATGCGCTCGTGCTCAAACAGTTGCTTGACCAGGATGCGGCGCAGGGCCGTGCGGGCCCCGACGTGGCGGCTGAGTTTTTTGCCGGCTACTTTGTGACGCATGCTTTATTCACCTTCTCCATCAGTCGCAGAGGGGGCCTTGGCGTCTTGCGGCATGTAGCCCTTCTCCTGCATCTTTTCTACCAGTTCATCCATGCTCTTATCGCCAAAGTTGCGGATCGACATCACCGCATCCAGGCCCTTATCGAGCAGTTCCATCACCTCGCCGACGGTGGTGATGCCGGCGCGCTTCAGGGAGTTGAACACACGCACCGAGAGATCCAGATTCTCGATAGGCGTGTCGTATACCTCGCTGGAGAGACGGTTGTCGGTCACGACCTTCTCCGGTGCGGGGCTCAGCGCAATTTCTTTGACGCCAGCGATGTGGCGCAGGTGCTCGATCAAAATGCCGGCCGAGGTGCTCATCGCCTCCTCGGGACGCACCGTGCCATCGGTCCAGATCTCCATGACCAGCTTGTCATAGTTGGTGTTCTGGCCGACGCGGGCGTATTCCACTTCCCAATTGACGCGGCGCACGGGGGTGTAGATCGCATCCACCGGCAGCTCGCCAATCGGCAGCTTGCCGCTGCGATCATTGGCCGGCGAGTAGCCGCGGCCACGTTCTACCGTCAGCTCGATCTGCAGCTTGGTCTTGCTGCTGTCAGAGGTGAACAGGTACAGATCCGGATTGACGATCTCAACCTCGGCGGGGGCGATGATGTCGGCGGCGGTTACCGTGCCTTCACCCTTGACTTCCAGGTGCATGCGGCTGGTTTCGCCTTCGTGCAGGATCAGGCGCACTTGCTTGAGCTGCAGCATGATCTGGATGACATCCTCGCGGATGCCAGGAATCTGGCTGTACTCGTGCTGTGCATCCGTCACACGGATGGACGTGATGGCCGCGCCCTCCAACGAGGAGAGCAAGACACGGCGCAGCGAGTTGCCAAGCGTGTGGCCATAGCCGCGCTCCAGCGGGGCAATGACAAACTTCCCATAATTGCGGGCCTCCGCTTCACGCTCAATGCGGGGGGTCACCATATTGCTTAGTACGATCACAGTTTCATTCCTTCCCCAACCCGGCGCCTGCCCAAGGCAGGTTTGCTGGATGAGTGTTTACCCGGTTTACCAATTACATTCTGCGGCGCTTCGGCGGGCGGCAGCCGTTGTGCGGCAGCGGGGTCACATCCGAGATGGAGCGCACACGCATGCCCATGGTCTGCACGGCACGCACAGCCGATTCGCGGCCGGGGCCGGGGCCTTTGACGAACAGCTCCACTTCCTGCATGCCCATATCCTGCGCGGCCTTGACGGCGCGCTCCGTAGCCAGGCGGGAAGCGAAGGGCGTGCTCTTGCGCGAGCCCTTGAAACCTACCAGGCCAGCGCTGGCCCAGGAGATGGTGTTGCCCTGACCATCAGTAACTGTGACGATGGTATTGTTGAAGGTGGCAAAAATATGGATCTGGCCAGTGAGTACGCTGCGCTTGCCGGTCTTCTTGGGAGCACGCGTGCTTTTGGCTTTGCCGTCGCCTTGCGACTTTGAGTTCTTTTCGTCAGCCATGCTATCTCCTGAATACGCTTACTTCTTGGTGGCGCCACGGCGGCGGCCACGGCCGGCAACCGTCTTGGCGGGGCCCTTGCGGGTGCGCGAGTTGGTGCGGGTGCGCTGGCCACGCACCGGCAGGCCACGGCGATGGCGCAGGCCACGGTAGCTGCCGATTTCCATCAGGCGCTTGATGTTGAGCTGCACCTCACGGCGCAGATCACCCTCCACCTTCAGGTTCTTGGTGATGTATTCACGCAACTTGCTGACCTCAGCTTCAGAGAGGTCTTTCACGCGCGTGTCGGGATTGATTTCCAACTCAGCCAAGATGCGCTGAGAGGTGGTGAGGCCGATGCCATAGATATAGGTCAGCCCGTATTCAACGCGCTTGTCGCGCGGCAGATCTACGCCTTCAATGCGTGCCATCATTCACCTTAACCTTGTCGCTGCTTATGCTTTGGGTTGCTGCAAATGACATACAGCTTGCCCTTGCGCTTCACTACCTTGCAGTTGGCGCAGCGTTTTTTGATCGATGCAGTTACTTTCATTGCAATTACTCCTGTTGCCGCGGCCGGCGGGAATCTACCCCCGCGGGCTTGGGCGAACGCGTGATTATATCCTTGCTTTGCCTATCCGTCTAGCGTGTGCTACGCACGCTAGAGGGCAGTCAACACCAATGGACCATCCTCCGTGATGGCGACGCTGTGCTCAAAATGAGCGGTCAGCGAGCCATCGGCAGACACCACCGTCCACTGGTCGGCTAGGACGCGAGTGCGGTGAGTGCCTACTAACACCATCGGCTCCAGGGCGATCGTCATGCCCGTGCGTAGCGGTGCGCCCTGGCCGGGCACACCGTAGTTGGGCACTTGGGGGCCTTCGTGCATCTTGCGCCCCACCCCGTGGCCGGTGTATTCGCGCGGCACATGGTAGCCGTGCGCTTCCACATAGTTTTGCACCGCTGCAGAAACATCCCCCACATGTTTGCCGGGCAGCATTTCCTGAATGCCCAGGCGCAGCGATTCCTGCGTTACTTCGATCAGCGTCTGGGCTTGCGGCGTGATTTCGCCGATGCCCATGGTGAACGCAGAGTCACCTACAAAACCTTCAAATACCGTGCCGCAATCTACGGAGAGGATGTCACCCTCGCGTAGCTCGCGTGCCCCCGGCAGGCCGTGCACCATCTCCTCGTTCACGCTGGTGTTCAGCGTGGCCGGGTATGGGTACGGCCCCGGGTAATTCAGAAAGGCCGGCGTGGCACCGTGATCACGGATCAGCTGCTCGGCAATTTTGTCGAGCTGGCCGGTGGTGATCCCGGGCCGCGCCTGCTTACGTACTTCGTTAAGCGCCATGGCATTGATACGGCCAGCCTGGCGCATCACTTCAATCTCCGCCGGGGTCTTGAGGACGATGTTGCGTTCCCAGCTCACTGCACCTGCTCCGGCAATGCCTTCAGCAGATCCTGCGTTACCTGCGGGATCTCCTGCGCGCCATTGATCTCGACCAGGCGGCCTTCGCCGCGGTAGTGCTCGATCAACGGTGCGGTCTGTTCAAAGTACACGCGGATGCGATTCTCGACGGTCTCGCGTTTATCGTCTGAGCGCTGGTACAGCTCAGAGCCATCCACATCGCACACCCCGGATACTTTGGGGGGATTGAACGTTGCGTGGTAGACGTGGCCGTGGGCGCGGCACACCCAGCGCCCCGAAAGGCGGTTGATCAGCTCAGCCTGCTCTACTTGAATGTAGGGCACCACATCTACCTTGCCACCAAATTCCGCCAGCATACCGTTGAGCGCCTCGGCTTGCGCCGGAGTACGCGGGAAGCCATCCAACACGGCGCCATTGGCGCAGTCTGGCTGCTTCAAGCGCTCACGGATCATGGCGATGGTGACATCATCAGGCACCAGGTCACCGCGCTTCAAAATCGCGTCTACCTGCTGCCCTAACTCCGTCTGATTTTTAATGTGCTCGCGGAACAAATCTCCAGAGGAGATATGCGCCAACCCCGTGGCCTTGGCCACGATCCCCGCCTGGGTGCCTTTTCCTGCACCCGGCGGCCCCAGCAAGACTACATAAACTGGCACAACAGCCCTCGCTAACGCGTAGGAACGCCTAGCTAACGAACCAGCAGAGACTCTTCGTACCCGTGCAGCTTCAACTCCGCATCCACGTTGAAGAAGGCTTCACGGATGGTGCCGACCATGATGAGCAAGCCGGAAGCGCTCACCAGGAACATGCCCTGGCCGCCACTGGCCGCCATGAAGGGCATGGCCAGGGTGAGCAGGAAAGGCAGAATGGCGACCACACCGAGGAACAGCGCCCCCGGCAGGGTGATGCGCCGCAACACAGAGGTGAGGTAACGCTGGGTGGGAGCCCCGCGGTTGACACCGGGGATCTGGGCGCCGACGCGCTTCAGGTTCTCACCATAGTTCTGCTGGGCAAAAAGTACATCCGTATAGAAGAAGGCAAAGCCTACGACCATGATGAAGTACATCGTCCAGTAGCCCGCCCCAGCGGGGTTGAAGAAGGTAGCCATCCAATTCGCCAGGCTGGCGATCCACGGGGTGGTGGAGCTGGCCAGGAAGCTGGCGAGGATGGAGGGCAACTGCAGGATGGCCTGGGCGAAGATCAACGGGATCATGCCCGACATGTTGACCATCAGCGGCAGGGTGCCGCGCACCGGCATGGACATGCGATTGCCCATGCGCCGCCCGGGGTACATCACGGGCACATTGCGGCGCCCCTGCTGCACGTAGACAATGACGAAGATCGTCACGATCATGATCAAGACGATCGCCAGGATGGAGATCCAGCCGGCGGCCTGGTTATTGAGCAGCGCGGCAAAGTTGCCGGGCATACGCGCAATGATGCCTGCGAAGATGATCAGCGAGAGGCCCTGGTTGCGGATGCCATACTCGGAGATCAGCTCACCCAGCCAAATGGCGAACATGGTGCCGGCGGTCATGCTGACGATGATGGTGACCGAGCGCAGCAACTGCCCAGGCCCAAGACCGAAGTTCTCGATCACCTGGCCACCGGCCAGGGTGGAGAAGATGTTGATCTGGCCAATCGCACTGAGGATCGCCATCGGCACGGCCAGGTAATAGGTCCAGCGTTCCATCCACTTGCGGCCCTCACGCGGGTCTTCTTCCATGCGCTTCTGCAAGGAAGGGATCAGCGGCAGCAAGAGCTGCAAGATGATCTGGGCGGTGATGTAGGGATAGACGCCCATCGCCAGTACCGAGAATTGCAGCAAGGTACCACCGGAGATAAGGTCGATCAGGCCAACCAGCGTGCTGGCTGCCCCACCCTGGTTCATCAGCGCGGCGATCAAGTCGCGATCTACGCCCGGCACAGGGATGTGCGAGACGAAGCGATACAGGATCAGAATCCCAAGCGTAATCAGCAGCTTGCGGCGGATGTCTGGAGCGGTCCAGAGATAACGCCAGGCGCTACGCTTCATTTAGCACTCCCCTCAGCATCCGGCTCGGCCTTGAGCGGCAAAATCGTCACGCTGCCGCCGGCCTTCTCGATCTTGGCCTTGGCGGAGGCGGTGGCGCGATGCACGCTGACTTTGAGGGCGGCTTTGACTTCGCCGCGGCCCAGCAGCACGATCGGGCGGCTGGTTTTGGGCAGCAAGCGCGCCGCACGCAAGGTGTCAGGCGAGACTTCGCTGTTGTCTTTGAAGCTGGCCAACTGATCCAGGTTGATCTCGTTGTAGATCACCTGGAAGGGCTTATTGAAACCGCGCTTGAACGGCAAGCGGCGGAAGAACGGCAGATTACCGCCCTGGTGGTAAGGACCCGCCCCACCACCGGTGCGCGCACCCTGGCCCTTGGTGCCGCGGCCCGAGGTCTTGCCGCTGCCGGAACCCGTACCGCGCCCTACGCGGGTGCGGCGGGTGATTTTGCCCGGGTTGGGCTTAAGTTCATGAAGCTTCATCGCTTACGCCTCTTCCACTTTCAACAAATGCGTAACGCTGTTGACCATGCCACGCACCGTCGGGCTGTCTTCGGCCACGATGCTGTGGTTGAGCTTGCGCAGGCCCAGCGCCTTGACGGTGCGCTTGTGGCGCTCCGTGGCGCCGATCGGGCTGCGCACCAGCGTGATCTTGATCTTCTTGCCAGTCGCTTTAGCTGCCATTCTTCTTGCCTCGGTCCCAGAAGGGTTTGAGTTCCTTCACGTCTTTGCCGCGCAGGCGAGCCTGCTCGTCCACAGACTTGAGTTGGTCGAGCGCGTCGAGGGTAGCCATCACCACGTTGTGGATATTGTTGCTGCCCATCGATTTGGTGAGGATGTCACGCACGCCGACGGCCTGCATCACCGCACGCACACCACCACCGGCGATCACACCGGTACCCGGAGAGGCGGGCTTGAGCAGCACTTCGGCGCCACCCATGCGGCCGATCACGGCATGCGGGATGGTGCCACCGTATACATTCATGCGGCGCAGCGCTTTGCGGGCGCGCGTGGTGGCTTTGCGGATCGCTTCGGGCACCGTGGTGGCCTTACCCACCCCAGCGCTCACCTGGCCGCTGTGGTCACCCACAACGACGGTGACGCGGAAGGCGAAACGGCGGCCACCCTGTACCACTTTGGATACACGGCGAATCTCGATCGTCTTTTCTTCCAGCTCGAAGGCCGCTTCGTAGGCAGGCGCTTCGCTCTTGCGGTCTTTTCTGGTGCGTTGTTTCGTATCAGCCATAGGTTTCTTCTCCTACTTGAATTCGTGTTTGCGCCAGCAAACTAGAATTCAAGTCCTTCCTGGCGGGCGCCATCGGCCAGGGCCTTGATGCGGCCGGCATAGCGGAAGCCGCCACGGTCCATCACAACGTGCTTGATGCCCTTGGCCTGGGCACGCTTGGCCACCGCCTCGCCCACCATGCGGGCTTGCTCGGTCTTGTTCTTGCCCTGCATGCTGCCACGCAGCTCGGCGTCAATGCTGGACGCCGAAAGCAGCGTGCGGCCGGCGACATCATCGATCAGCTGAACGTAGATGCCGCTCAGACTGCGGAAGACGTTGAGGCGGGGGCGCTGGGCCGTGCCGCTGATCTTGCCGCGCACACGGGTATGGCGCTTCTGACGAGCTTGTGCTCTAGTTTTCGTTGCCATTGTCTCTCAACCTTTACCCTGCCGCCTTGGCAGCCTTACCGGCCTTGAGGCGAACCACTTCACCCTTGTAGCGAATACCCTTGCCTTTGTACGGCTCGGGCGGGCGCACCTTGCGCACGCGTGCGGCAGTTTCACCCACCAGCACTTTATCGTGGCCACTGATCACAATCTGGCCGCCTTCGGCAGTGGCATAGCTGATGCCCGCTGGCGGCTCGAGCTCGACAGGGTTGGAGTAGCCAACGTGCAGGATCAAGTTCTTGCCTTTGATCTCGGCGCGATAGCCCACACCCTGTACTTCGAGAATTTTATTGAAGCCCTCGCTGGTGCCGGTGACCATGTTGCGCACCACAGCACGCGCGGTGCCATGGATGCTGCGGCTGAACTTTTCATCGTCCACGCGCTTGACCAACAGGTTGGCGCCATCCTTCTCGAAGCTGATTTCCGCCGGGAAGGTGTGCGAAAGCTCGCCCTTGGGGCCTTTCACTTTAATCGTAGAGCCGTTGATGCTCACTTCCACACCGGAAGGAATTTCAACTGGCAAACGTCCTACTCTAGACACTTAGTACCTCCAAACACTGCGAGCGGCTGGCATGGCCAGCGGCGAAGCTGTTTACCATACCTTGCACAAGATCTCGCCGCCCACGCCCATCTGGCGGGCACGGCGGCCGCTCATCACACCCTTGGGGGTGGAGAGAATCGCAGTGCCGAGGCCGGAGAGCACCCAGGGAATTTCACTGCGTTTGGCGTATACACGGCGGCCTGGGCTGCTGACGCGCTCGAGGCCGGAAATCACCGGGCGGCGCTGGCGGCGGTCACCCACGTACTTCAGCTGAATGCGCAGCACCTTGAAGGCGCCGTCTTCTACGACTTCATAATCCTCAATGAAACCTTCTTCTTTGAGGATGGCCGCAATCGCCGCCTTGAGGCGCGAGCTGGGCATACCCACCAGGGCATGGCCCGCCATCACGCCATTGCGGATGCGGGTGAGCATATCGGAGATCGGGTCAGTCATTGCCATGATCGTTCCTCCGCGCCTACCAAGACGCTTTCACCACGCCGGGGATTTTGCCTTCCAGCGCATACTGGCGGAAGCAAATGCGGCACAGGCCAAACCGGCGCATGTAGCCGCGCGGGCGGCCGCAGACTTTGCAGCGGTTGCGCACCTGGTTGGAAAACTGGCGGCGCGTTTCACGCGTAATGATTGATTTTTTGGCCATGGATTAGCCTTCCTTCTTGAAGGGCATGCCCATCAACTGCAGCAGGGCGCGGCCCTCGTCATCGTTGCGGGCGCTGGTTACGATGGTGACTTCCAGGCCACGCACTTGTTCGATGTTGTCATACTGGATCTCAGGGAAGATCAACTGCTCCGAGAGGCCCAAGGTGTAGTTGCCACGGCCGTCGAACGCATCGGCGGGCACGCCACGAAAGTCACGCATGCGCGGCAAGGCGATGTTGACCAGGCGGTCATAGAACGACCACATTTTGTCGCCCCGCAGGGTGACTTTGACACCGATCGGGCGGCCGGCGCGCAAGGCGAAGTTCGCAATGTCTTTGCGGGCACGCGTAATCATCGGCTTCTGGCCGGTGATGATGGTGAGGTCATTCACCGCGCCATCAAAGGCCTTCGATTCGTCTTTGGCCTTGCCCAAGCCAACGTTCAAGACAATTTTCTGGATGCGGGGTACTTGCATCACATTGGCCAAGCCGAGTGCCTTCATCAAGGCCGGGCTGACTTCCTGCGTGTACCGCTCTTTCAAATAATGAGCCATTAATTTCACTCCTAGATCAAACTATGCCCTTGGGCTTAGTCGATATCCTTGCCACAGTTCTTGCACACACGCTGAGAGCCCTGCTCGCTGCGCTTGAAGCCCACACGAACGGGCTTGCTGCACGAGGGGCACACCAGCATGACGTTGGAGATCGAGAGCGGGCCCTCAAATTCCACGATGCCGGCATTCACCTGGCGGCCATCCTGCTGGCTGGCGCGCTGGTGACGCTTGCGCATGTTTACACCTTGAACGACCAGACGGTTGGTCTTGGGCAGCACGCGAATCACTTCGGCACGCTTGCCCTTATCCACCTCTTTGCCGGTGACCACTTCCACCGTGTCGCCCTTGCGAATTTTCAGCTTAACCTTCACGATCACTCCTACAGCACTTCAGGCGCCAGGGAAACAATGCGCATGAAGCCCTTATCGCGTAATTCACGGGCCACCGGCCCAAAAATGCGGGTGCCCTTGGGGTTGGTGGTCGTGCCTTCCAAAATGACGGCAGCGTTGTCGTCAAAGCGAATGTAGGAGCCGTCTTCACGGCGCCATTCTTTGGAGATGCGCACGATGACGGCGCGCACCACTTCGCTCTTCTTCACCGCACCGGCCGGGATGGCACTCTTGACGGTGCCGACCACGATGTCACCAATGCTGGCGTAGCGGCGGCGGGTGCTGCCGACCACATGCATGACGAGCAGTTCGCGCGCGCCGCTGTTATCGGCAACACGCACACGAGTTTCGTGCTGGATCATCTAGGCCACCTCTTCCTTGACCGAGCTGTTGATGATTTCCACCACCACCCAGCGCTTGGTCTTGGAGATGGGACGGCTCTCCACGATGCGCACGGTATCGCCAATCTTGCAGCCCAATTCATCATGGGCCACCAGCTTGTGCTGCGCCTCAACCACTTTGCCGTAGACCGGGTGGCGGAAGCTGCGGGTAGTGCGTACGACGACCGTCTTGTCCATCTTATTGCTGGTTACAACGGCTTCAATTTGGCGGCGCTTGTTCATGCTTCACCTTCTGTTTTCTTGTCCGCGGCGGCCTTGGCAGGCACACCGCCCGCCTCTACGGCGCCCTTTTCCTTCAAGATCGTCATCAGTTGGGCGATCTTGCGGCGCTGGGCACGCGGGGCATTCTGGTCGGTCAGTTCGCCGGTGGCCTTTTGGAAGCGCATGCGCATGAGCTGCTCACGGGCTTCGTCAATCTGCTCGACGATCTGCTGACTGGTCAATTTGCGCAGGTCTGCTGCTTTGGTTGCTTTAGCCATCTCGGTTACTCGCTCAGGAACTCAATGCGCTTGATGATCTTGGTGCGAATGGGCAGCTTGGCCGCGGCCAGCTCCAGGCCGCGCTGAGCGACCTCGGGCGGCATACCGGCTACCTCGAACAGCACCGTCCCCGGGCGCACGACGGCGGCGTAGTACTCCACGCTACCCTTACCCTTACCCATGCGGGTTTCGGCGGCACGCTTGGTGATCGGCTTGTCGGGGAAGACGCGGATCCATACTTTCCCGCGGCGGCGTGCCTCACGCACAATGGCGCGGCGGCAGGCTTCCAACTGGCGGCCGGAGATCCAATGTGGCTCCAGCGCCTGCAGGCCATACTCGCCAAAATGCACTTCGGCGCCACGCTGCGCTTTGCCACGCATGCGGCCGCGGTGCATCTTGGGGAACTTGAAACGTTTTGGTTGCAACATATGCTTGTCCTAATTCCTTGTCATCAGCTTATTCGCTGACGTACACGCCTTCGCTGGTTTCCGGCTCGGCCTCAGTTTCGGCCTTGCCCTCGCCACGGTACACCCACACCTTGATACCGATCGAGCTGTACTGGGTGTGCGCTTCGGCAATGGCGTAGTCAATGTCGGCACGCAGGGTGTGCAGGGGCACGCGGCCCTCGCGCATCCAAATGCGGCGAGACATATCGGAGCCGCCCAGGCGGCCGGCGACTTCTACCTTGATGCCACCGGCGCCGGCACGCATGGTCTGCTGCAGGGCGCGGTTGATGGCACGGCGGTAGCTGATGCGGCGCTCGAGCTGATCGGCGATGTTGACCGCAACCAGCTTGGCATCCAGATCGGGATCCTTGATCTCCTTGATGTCGAGCTCGATCTTCATACCCACCAGGGCTTCGAGCGAACGGCGCAATTCTTTGACGTTCTCGCCCTTCTTGCCGATGAGGATGCCCGGCTTGGCGGTGTGCACGGAGATCTTGACGCTGCCAGGGAAGCGCTCCACTTCAACCTTGGAGATGCCGGCCCGCGGCGCCTTGTCTTGCACCATCTTGCGAATGGCAAAATCCTGGTGCAGGCGGTCTACGTAGTCTTTGCCTTCGGCAAACCAGCGGCCATCCCAGGTCTTATTAATCTTGAGGCGAAAGCCTCGCGGATCTACTTTACGACCCATGATCTTCTCCTACTTCTCGGCCTTGGCCGCAGTTGCCTTGCTGGCCGGGGCAGTGGTCTGGGCAGCGGCACGCTGGCGCAGGGTCACGGTGACGTGCGAGCTGCGGCGGAACATGGGCTTGAAGCGCCCACGCGCTCCGAAGCGGCGCCATTTGCGTGTCGGCGCTTCGTCTGCGGTGATGGCGTGCACATACAACTCTTCGATCCCAACACCCTGGTTCTGCGCGGCACTGGCAATCGCAGATTTCACCAGCTTGAGCAGCGGCTGGGCCGCCTTGCTGGGGGTGAAGGTGAGGATGGTAACGGCCTGCTGGGCGCTCTTACCACGCACCAGGTCTACCACCAGGCGCATCTTCTGCGCCGAGATGGAGGCGTTGCTCAGGGTCGCTTGAAAGTCAGCCATGCCTTATCGTCCCTTCGCGTCCGAGGCCTTTTCATTCACGTGGCCTCGGAAGGTGCGCGTGGGCGCAAATTCGCCCAGGCGGTGCCCCACCATATTTTCAGTGATGTAGATCGGCACATGGCGGCGGCCATCATGCACCGCGATGGTGTGGCCCACCATCTGCGGGAAGATCTGGCTGGCACGGCTCCAGGTGCGGATAACTTTTTTCTCTTTGCGCTCGTTCATCGCCTCGATCTTCTTCAGAAGCTTCGGCTCTACAAACGGCCCTTTTTTAAGTGAACGTCCCATAATTTAAATCTCCAGCCGTTAGCCTAGCGCTTCTTGCTCGCGCGGCCACGCAAAATGAACTTGTCCGTGCGCTTGTTGCGCCGGGTCTTCTTGCCGAGGGTCGGCTTGCCCCACGGGCTCTTCGGGCCAGCCATACCGATCGGCTGGCGACCCTCACCACCACCGTGCGGATGGTCGCGCGGGGTCATCGCCGAGCCACGCACCGTCGGGCGGATGCCACGATGGCGGGTGCGGCCGGCTTTGCCGAGCTTGATGTTGCCGTGATCTACATTGCCGAGCTGGCCAATGGTGGCATAGCAGTTCTGGCCGATCAGGCGCACTTCGCCCGAGGGCATACGAATCTGGGCATATTCGCCCTCTTTGGCAGCGATCTGCGCACCTGAGCCGGCCGAGCGCACGAGCTGGCCGCCCTTGCCCTCTTTGAGCTCAATGTTGTGCACCACCGTACCGGTGGGGATATTGGCCAGCGGCAACGCATTGCCCACGCGAATTTCCGCTCCGGGGCCAGTGACAACCGTGTCACCGGTCTTCAGGCCGAGCGGCGCCAGGATGTAGCGCTTCTCGCCATCGGCGTAGTGCAGCAGCGCCAGGTAGGCGGTGCGGTTCGGGTCATACTCGATGCCGGCTACCTTAGCGGGGATATCATGCTTGTCCCGGCGAAAGTCAACGATGCGCAGGCGCTGGCGGTGGCCGCCACCACGATGACGTACGGTGATCTTGCCGCGCACGTTGCGCCCACCGCTCTTGACCTTCTTGGCCAGCAGCGAACGCTCCGGGGTGGACTTGGTGACTTCGTCAAATGTGTACCCACTGGCCCCACGGCGCCCGGGGGTTGTCGGCTTGTAATTTTTAACAGCCATTACTTCACACCTTCAAAAATATCGATGGTCTCACCAGGCATCAGTGTGACCAGGGCCTTTTTGTAGCCGCTTTTGCGAATGCGCATCTGGCGGCTGCGGGCATGGCGGCCACGCTTGGGCGCCACCTGGATCACATTGACGCGCTGCACCTTGACGCCAAACACCAATTCGATGGCGTCCTTGATCATGGCCTTGTTGGCATCTTTGTGCACTTCAAAAGTAACCTGGCGCAATTTGCCGGTCTGGTAATTGGTTTTTTCCGTTACCAGCGGGCGCACCAGAATGTCGTAAACGGTCGTCATATCAGCACCTACTCCGCTTATCCCAGCGCACTTTCGATGGCCTTGATGGCATCCAGCGGCAGAATGAGCTTGTCGTAACCCAGCAGGTCACGCACGTTCAGATAGTTGGCCAGCAGGGTCTTGCAGCTCTGCAGGTTGCGGCCGGCGCGTACGACGCGCACGTAATCTTCATCCTTGCTGGGCAGCACCAACAGTGCGGTGCTTTCGCCCACCAGCTTGGTCAGCGCCTCGGCCACGATCTTGGTCTTGGCCTCATCCAGAGCGAGGTTCTCCACCAGCACGATGTCCTGGTCAGCCGCCTTGGAGGAGAGCGCCGAGCGCAGCGCGGCCTGGCGCATCTTCTGCGGCATGTCCTGCTCGAAGCTCTTGGGGCGCGGGGTGTGCACCTTGCCACCACCCACCCACTGCGGCGAGCGGATGGAGCCTTGGCGGGCGCGGCCGGTACCCTTCTGCTTCCAGGGCTTGCGGCCACCACCGCTCACTTCGGCGCGGGTCTTGGTCTTACGCGTGCCCAGGTGCGCATTGGCCATCTGGCGCGTGTACGCCTGGTGCATCAGGTCTACGTTGATCGGCGCTTCAAACACGCTGGCCGGCAGTTCTGCCTGCTGGTCGAGCTTGGTGCCTTTGAGAGTGTATACGTCTAATTTCATCTTGAATATCTCGCAGGCTTACGCCTTGCGCGCCTCACGAATGGTCACGATCGCGCCTTTGCCGCCAGAGACGGCGCCATGCAGGCCGATCAGGTTCTTCTCAGTGTCCACGAAGGCAACCTTGAGGTTGAGCGTAGTTACCTGGCGCACACCCATGTGGCCGGGCAACTTCTTGCCCTTCCATACGCGGCCGGGGCTGGTGCCCGAACCGATCGAGCCGACAGCACGCTGGCGGTCCGACTGGCCGTGGCTCATGGGGCCACCACCAAAGCCGTGGCGCTTCATGGCGCCGGCAAAGCCTTTACCCTTGCTGACGCTGATCACATCCACCGCGTCGCCCACAGCAAAGCTCTCCACCGTGACGGTGTCGCCTTCTTTGACTTCAAGTTGTTTGGTGCGGAATTCACGCAGATAGCGCAAGGTAGGCGCCTTGACGCGATTGAGGTGGCCGAGCTGACCACCGCTGAGGTGCTTGGCCTTGGTTTCGCCAAAACCCAGCTGCACCGCACTGTAGCCTTCTACATCCGGGCGGCGGATCTGGGTGACAAAGCAAGGCCCAGCCTCGAGGAGCGTAACCGGCACAGCGCGGCCTTGCTCGTCGAAAATCTGGGTCATACCGATTTTCTTGCCAATAAGCCCTTTGAACATCTCGTTTGTCTCCTACGTACTTAATTGTCTGGGACTGTCAGTCTGGGCAAGACCGCATCATCCCGCAGCAGTGTAGTCAGTTGCCGGCACGTGGGTGGCACTTTGGGCCACCCCGGCTGGCAGCTCTTACGCTGCCCCTACTCAGAATATCTGCCTGCCCGCCTTGCGGCGGGCAGGCTTGTTCACACAGCCTACAACTATACCAAACAGTCGTTACTCTGTCCAGTGCCGATCAGCGGCCAAGCCGCCGGCTTACGCAACCTAGATCTTGATCTCGATGTCCACGCCGGCCGGCAGGTTGAGGCGCATGAGCATATCGATGGTCTTGGAGTCAGGCTCCATTACATCGATGATGCGGTTGTGCGTGCGGATCTCAAAGTGCTCGTGCGAGTCCTTATCGATGAACGGGGAACGGCGCACGGTGAACAGCTCACGCTTGGTGGGCAGCGGCACGGGGCCAACCACGCGCGCCCCGGTGCGCTCCGCCGTTTCGACGATGCGTTTGGCCGACTGATCGATCACGCGGTGATCGTAAGCCTTGAGGCGGATACGAATCTTCTGCTTGGTAGTTGCCATATTCC